>JBKJHW010000049.1:0-11165 GCA_046598935.1 Vicinamibacterales bacterium
CTGACGTCGGCCGGCAGCCCGCCCAGCGGGTTGCCGGCCTCCTCGATCGTGTACACCCAGCGCGGGATGACGTCGCGCGCGAGGGCAGCGACGATCTCGCCGAAGCCGCCGCCGGAGGCGCCGGCTTCGGCAGCGGCGAACTTGAGCCGCGCGACCAACTGCAGTTCTTCCGCCGTGCGCGCACGAGCGCGCCAGGCGGCGAATGCGAGCGGCGCGGCGGCGGGCGGATCGGCCGCGACCGCGTGAGAAGCGAGCACGAGCGCGCCATACCGTTCGATCCGCGCGGCGCGCACTTTGCGCGCCGCCGGATCGAAGGTGTGGACGACCTCACGCGTTGTCGGCACCACCCACTCCGGGTCAACCGCGGACGCGATGCTGATGAGCGGCTCGAGGGTCACGCCCGGCCTGGCGCCTGCGCTCTCAACGCTGCGCACTTCGAGCGCGACGAGAAACTCCCCGCTGAGCGTGCCGCTCCCCTTCGCCAGTCGCGCGCCCGTGCCAGACGCGAGCGCAAACCTGTCGCTCCCCACTTCGCGGCGCCGCGCAAGCCGGTCCGGATACGCCGCAAAAATCGCGCGCCGAAATGCGGCGTCGCCGCCCCCCGGCACGGATGACCCTGGCGCCGACTTCGCCAACGACCGCGCCAGTTGCTCGAGACGCCGCGGAAACTGCGTCGACTCGACGATGGCCGTGATGTCGACATCCGTCGCGCGGCCGCCCTCGCTCAGCCACGCCGCCACCCGGGCCGCGCGCAGGCTCATGCCG
This sequence comes from Vicinamibacterales bacterium, assembly GCA_046598935.1. Lineage (GTDB taxonomy): Bacteria > Acidobacteriota > Vicinamibacteria > Vicinamibacterales > SCN-69-37 > SCUN01. The sequence goes on from JBKJHW010000049.1 coordinate 766, forward strand.
TCGGCAATCAACAGCCGCGCCAGCCGCGGATGAGCCGCAACAGCGCGAATCTCCTTGCCGAGCGGCGTCAAGCGCCCGGAAACATCAATCGCTTCGAGCGCGAACAGCAGGTCGCGCGCTGCGGCGATCGCATGGGGCGGCGGCGATTCGAACCAGTCAAACGCGCCAGGCGTCCATGGGTCGCCGCCCCACGCCATGATGTCGAGCAGAGTGCCGGCGAGATCCACGCGGTGGATCTCCGCTTCACGGTGCTCGCGCAGGCGGTCGTGCCGTTCCCACAACCGCACCGCCCGGCCTTCGCGTACGCGGCCGGCGCGGCCGGCGCGCTGATCGGCCGAGTCCGCGGGAATGCGCTCCGTCACAAGACGGTCGACCCCGCGCTCCGCGTCGTGCCGCGCCACTTTGTGCACGCCGGAATCGATCACGACCGTGACATCGGGCACCGTCACCGTTGTCTCCGCGAGATTCGTCGCGAGAATGACGCGCCGGCTCGACCCCGGACGAAGCGCGGCGTCCTGGGCATCGGCGTCCAACCCGCCGTGAAGCGGCAACACCTCAACACCGGCGAGGCGCCCCGCGAGCGAGTGAGCAGCGCGGCTGATCTCGCCCGCGCCTGGCAGAAAGCAGAGCGCCGCGCCCGTCAGCGGCAGCGCCGCAACGACGGCGTCTTCCACGCTGACCCCAGGCTGATACGTCACATCGACAGGAAAAGCCCGGCCCTCCACGCGAATCACAGGCGCGTCGTTGAGGTACGCTGCGACGCGATCCGCGGCGATCGTCGCCGACATGACAACAAGCCGCAGATCGTCGCGCGCCGCCCACGCCTGCTTGGCGAGCGCCAGCCCGACGTCGGCGTGGATGCTGCGCTCGTGGAATTCGTCGATGACAACGGTCTTGAAGTCGCCGAGCAGCGGATCGCTCAAGAGACGCGCCGTGAGAATGCCTTCGGTCGCAAAGAGGATCCGCGTGTCAGCTGACGCACGGCGGTCGAACCGGACGTGCCATCCGACTTCGCGGCCGAGCGTCCAGCCGTTCTCATCGGCCACGCGCGCGGCCATCGCGCGCGCGGCAACGCGCCGCGGCTGGAGTACGAGAACAGGGCCCGCCGCTGCGAGCGCCGGCGGCACGCGCGTCGTCTTACCCGCGCCGGGCGCCGCCGTGATGACCGCCGCGCGGCGCTCCGCTACGACCGAGACGATTTCGGCGAGATGGCGATCGATTGGTAATTCAACGCGCGAAATCACGCCGCCTGCATACTACGATGGGCGCGTGGAATCGGTCGAACTTGGCGCCGTCTCGACAGAAAACCAGACACAAAGCCCGATCGATCTCTTTCTGATCTTCGCCGGCGCCAACATCGTCGCGACCACTCTGCAGATGGGCACGTATCTGCCCGCGTTCACGCTGACGACGGCGTTGCTCGTCATCGGCGCTGGTTCGATCGGCGGGGCCGTGCTCGTCGCCGTGCTCGCACCGGTGGGTTCGACGCTGCGCGTGCCGTCGATCGTCGCGACGCGGGCTGCGCTCGGCTTCCGCGGCGCGCAGATCGTCGCGTTCCTGCTATTTGCGACCAACTTTGTCTGGATTGCCGTCAATAACGCGATCGCAGCATCGATCACTGCGCGACTGGTCAGCGGGCCGGCCGCCGAACATCAGGCTGCCTGGGCCGTGTTCTTCGGTATCGTCGCGACGCTGACGGTGCTCGGCGGGCCTCGCGCCGTCGGCCTCGCCGATCGCGCTGCCGTTCCGCTGCTGCTCGTCGCAGGCGTTGTGCTGACAGTCGCGTGTCTGCGCGCGACGATTCCGGTGGTGCCTTCGCCCGCCACATCGGCCGTCGATGTCTTTCGGGGATTCGATGTGATCTTCGGATACCAGACAACATGGCTGCTGATGTTCGCGGACTATTCGCGTTACACGCGCTCGGGAAAACATTCGGCAATCGCGACGTTCGGCGGTCTCGGGTTGACCGCTCTGTGGTTCATTCCGCTTGGCCTGATCGCTTCGCGCGTCGCCAATTCCGGCGACCCCGGCGAGATGCTCTTCGCCCTGGGTCTCGGCTGGTGGGGCGCGATACTCGTCACGCTCGGCACTCTGACCACAAACTTCGTCAATATCTATATGTCCGCGCTCGCACTGAAGAGTTTGCGGCCGTCAGTCTCGAATCGTGCGGCGATCTGGATCATCGGCGGTATCGGTTGCGCGCTGAGTGTGCTCTCGCAAACGCTGCTCGACCGGCTCGACGGCTTTACCGTCGCTCTCGCAGGCTTATTCGTGCCGATCGGCGGGCTGCTTGTGGCTCACTTTCTTCTGCTCAAGCGCCGGGACACAGCCGCTGCGCTCTATCCGTCGTCGCCGGGCGCTGCGCCGGCCGTTGGCTACTGGTCCGTAGCGGGCATGGCCGCCTGGGTTGCCGGAGCCGCCGCGTTTTACCTGTCGCAATCGATCGGTGGTGTCATTCCCGCGCTCGTCGTGTCGAGCGCGACGTATGTAATCCTCGCCCGCCGAAAATAAGCCGGACGCTGCGTTCAGCTTTTTGGAATGCACACCAGCCACGACTGGTGCGGTCGGATTTCTTTGGTCGCCATCGTGCGATCGTGCTCGCTGAACCCGGTGAGATCTACCGGCGAAGCCTGGGGTTCGTCCGAGCTCCCGATCTCGCGGATCGAATGCGTCTCGTCAAGCCAGTTCTTGAGCTTGTGGCCGGCGCCGCTTTCGAACATCTCGTGAACTTCAACGATGATCGTCGCGCCGCGAAGACCGGCCGGGAGGGGCGGCGCCATGAGATGCATCTCGCAGCCGTCGCAGTCGATGACGACGAGCGAATTGTCGGGCAGGTGCGAGAGGTACTCGCGCCGGCACATCGATTCAATTGACACGAGCTTCCCCACGCCGCTGCGATCCGCTGTTTCGCGCGTCATCTGCCGCGCCCACGGATCAACGTCGAACGCTGTCACCGGCACGCCGAGCAACTGCGCAAGGCCGGCGCCGTAGTATCCAAACTTGGCGCCGACGTTCACGACCTGACTGAACCGATGCTGCGGCAGCGCTCGAAGCGTGTCGTGCAGTTCGTGCTCGTAGACGCCCATGAGATAGGGGCCGACGTGCTCGCAGGCGACCGCCTCGGGCAACACGAGCCCCTTAAAAGGCCCCGAAAGTACGCGTGTGCCGAACTGCTTGAACAGCCGTTCGCTGAGCGAATGGACGCGCCACTGTTTGTTGAGGCGATGCGAAAGACGTCGCTCGCGGATCGCCACGATCGGCACCAGCAGTGAATCCGGCAGGAGGCGCCGCGCCGCATTCTTCAACCACCCGGGCATGGCGCGCATTATCTCTTACACGTCGAGTCCGCGATAAAGTGCTTGCGTGAATCTTCGCGAAGTCCTCACAGGCGCCGTCGTCATGGGCCCGATGACCAAGGGATCAAATCTGCCGTACCGCCGCCTCTGCATGGGCCTCGGCGCCAAAGTGCTGATCAGCGAAATGGTGGTGGCTCGCCGGCTCAAGCAGAAGCGCAAGGGCGAGTTTGCGCTGATCCGCCGCGCGCCGCAGGAACCGGTGTTTGCCGTGCAGCTTGCCGGCAACAAACCCGATGAGATGGCGTGGGCTGCGGCACTCGTCGAGTCACGCGGCGCTGACTTCATTGATATCAACTTTGGATGCCCCATCGATCACTTCACGCGCATGGGCCTGGGCGCCGCGTTGTCACGGCAACCGGGACGCATCCGAAAGATCGTCGAGGCCATGACCAAAGCGGTGAGGGTGCCCGTCACGGCAAAGATCCGGCTGGGCTGGAAGGACGATGATCGCAACGGCCTCAAGCAGGCGCAGGCGGCGGTCGAGGGCGGCGCGTCGGCAATCTTCGTTCATGGCCGGACGCGTGAGGCGCGTTATCGCCTGCCGGCCGAATGGGACGCGATCGCCGAGATCGCCGCGGGCGTGACCGTGCCCGTGGTGGGCAACGGCGACGTGCTATTCCCGCATGAGATCACAGAGCGGGTGACCACATCTGGGGTCGCCGGTGTCATGGTCGCGCGCGGAGCGCTGATCAAACCGTGGATCTTTCGCGAAGCAGAGACGTCGACGTATTGGGACATCACCGCTGAGGAACGTCTCGCGATCTATCGCGAGTACGTAAGGCTGTCGGCGGAGCACTGGCGCCGCCCGGACCAGACCGAGCTGGACGACTACGCGCGAACCCATCTGCGCGACTTCCTGCGCTGGCATGTCGGTTTCTGGTGCCGATACGCTCCGCAACGGCCGGACGGAACATGGCCCTCCATGCAACATCGCGAGTCTGCGTTTTCGCACAGATCGCCGCTCGAAGCTCTGTTGGCACGAACCGACGATGCGGCACTCGATTACGTGACCGACGAACTGATGAATGGCGGCGACTTCAACGCGCCGCCGTCCGAGAGTGTGGACGCGGAGTCTCACCCGCTGCGCGATCTGGTCGCCGGCTAAGTAATGGTCGCCGCGATCGCCTTCGCCCTGCTGTCGATCGCTCCGGCGGAGCACCAGGCGCAACGCGGCGCGTCGGTCCTGCAGGGTCAGATCGTCGATGCAGTAACACAATCGCCGCTCTCGGGGGCGCGCATCTGGCTCGTCGATCTCGGCCTCACCGCTTTCAGCGACAAGGATGGCCGTTTCGCATTCAACGGGCTGCCTCCGGGGTCGTTCACGATCACGGTGTCGCAGATCGGATACATCTTCGTCAAGCGCAAGATCGACCTGCCGGACAAATCGACGTTAGGCGTCGTGATACCGCTTGCGGAGGGTCAGGGTACCTATACCGAGGATGTGACCGTTGTCGCCGAATTGGAACGGGCAACGGAACCGGGCGTGGCCTCGCAAACGGTTGTGGGTTCGGGCGGTTTACAAAGCCTGCGCAGCGTCGCGGCTGACGATCCAATGCGGGCGATGCAGGCATTGCCCGGCGTAACGAGCAGCGACGACTTCCGCGCGGAATTCTCCGTGCGCGGCGCGTCGTTCCGGCAGATGGGAACGATCATCGACGGCGTCGCCACGCCGCTCCTCGTTCACACGGTGAAGGGCCGGAGCGATACCGGCTCGGTGGCGATGATCAACACCGACGTGCTGGACTCCGCTGCCCTTCTCGCTGGCGCGCAGCCGCAGCGCGACGGCAATTGGCTCGGCGGCACATTGAGATTCACCGTGCGCGAAGGATCGCGCGATCGCCGGCAGTTGCGCATCGCCGCGAGCGATACCGGGGCGTCCTTCGTTGTCGAGGGTCCGGTCGGACGTAGCCGCAAGGGCTCGTGGCTATTCTCGATGCGGAAAAGTTACGCCGACTGGCTGATCAGAAAGCTCGACCCGACCTTCGGCAGCACGCTGGGCTTCTACGACACGCAGGTGAAGTTCGCCTATGACTTGACGAAGCATCAGCAAGTGCAGTTTCTGGCGATCGGAGGCGACGCGCACTACCTCCAGTTGAATACCAGCGCGGCCAACGGACTTCGCACGGCCGGCACGCGAAGCCTGGTGGGTTCGGTCGTCTGGAAGTACACGCGGCCGACGTTCCAGCTGTCCCAACGCGTCTCGAGCGCGTATAGCGATTTCGAAAACTTCGGACTCTTCGGCCAGAACCAGGGCGACGGCCACACGCGCTCGCTGATCTGGCGGACCGATGCGCTCTGGAATGCGCGACCATGGATCGCAATCGAAGCCGGCGGCCACGGCGAGACGACGAACGATCAACGGGTACTTCGCGAATACAGCGGCAGTACGCTGGCGACGCTGCGGATCCGCAGCACCGACAGTTTCGGCGGCAGACGCACACTGACGTCGGCATGGGCGCAGGCCACCGTGAAGAAGCGGTGGGGGGCGGTTGTGACCGGCGTGCGCGCGGTGACAGATTCACCGGATCACACACCGCTGCCGGCGCCGTGGGTTTTGGGCGAATTGAAAATCTCGCGACTCCAACTGCGCGGCGGCGTGGCGCGGACGATTCAGTTTCCGGATCTCTACCAGGCATTCGGTTTAACGACGAAGCCCCTTCTGCCCGAGCGCGCTGTTTCGTACGACGCCGGCGCCGACCTGACTATCAGCACAGGCATCACGTTTCGAGCGAACGCGTATCGCCGCAACGAATCCGGCATCCTGCGCGCGTACAACGCCGAGCCTCGCCTCGTGAACGGGAAGCTCGTGGCAGACGCGGTTTCGTTCACGTGGGCCAACACGCTCGAGGGCGAATCGCGCGGATGGGACGTCGTGATTCAGCGCAAAGCGCCGACAGGGCTCGTCGGGTGGCTGGCGTACGGCTGGAGCCACACGCGTTACGACGATCGATCGACTGGCGAGTCGTTCGATGGCGATTTCGATCAGCGCCACACGGCCAACCTCTTTCTCGAGCAGCGGATCTCGTATCGCACGGCCGTGAGCGTCAAGGTACGGACCGGGAGCAGCACGCCGCTGCCAGGATACTTCCGCGGCTCGGTCGACAACCTCTTTCTCAGTGACGTGCGCAATCAGGTCCGGCTGCCCACGTACCTGCGCATCGACGCGCGCGCCAACCGCACGTACACCTTCAACCGGCGGCGGCTCACGCTGTTTCTCGAAGTGATCAATCTGACGGGGCGCCGCAATCTCGGCCTGGCCAGTGGGTCGATCCGGTCGAATTTCCAGGCCGTCAACTACACTGAGAAACTGATTCCGTGGCTGCCGTCCATCGGCGTGCTGATCGAGTTCTAGGCAGGAGACCAGCTTATGCGCGCACTGATCGCTCCGCTGCTGTTTGCGCTCGCAATTCAACCGGCCGGGTACCGCGCCGAGATCGAGGAGTTTCGCCAGCACCGGGCTGACGAGATTGGCGGACCAACGGGCTGGGCGGCGCTCGTGGGCCTCCACTGGCTGACGCCAGGCACCGAGATGGTCGTCGGCGGCGACGTAATCAGCGGGATCCGTCTGACGGGGCCATCGGCGCCGGGCCGCTTCGCAACGATCAACGTCGGCGCCGATTCGGTGCACATTCGTGTCTCGACCGGTCTCGACGCCACGTTCAAGGGACAGCCGGTCACCGAGTTCGACATGCCTCCCGGGATCGCGCCGAACGACGGGCTGAAGTTCGCAGGCCTGACCCTGGTGGTCCTCCGCCGAGGCCCGCGGCTGGCCCTGCGCGTCTGGGATGCCAAAGCCCCGAGCCGCGTGTCGTTCAAGGGGTTGAACTGGATGCCGGTCGACGCGAAGTGGCGGATCAGCGCGCGATGGGAACCGCACCCGCGCACCCAGCCGCGAATGAAAGTCATGAACGTCCTGGGCGAGACCGTTGAAATGAAAAATCCCGGCGCGGTCATTTTCGCCGTCGGCGGCAAGCCGTACCGGCTCGAAGCGCTGCTCGAAACGGACGATGCGAAGGAATTGTTTTTCATTTTCAAGGACGAAACGAGCAACAAGACCACGTACGGGGCCGGCCGTTATCTCTACACGCCGCTTCAGACCAACGGCCGAGTCACCATGGACTTCAACAAGGCCAAAAACCCGCCGTGCACCTTCACCGACTTTGCCACCTGCCCGCTCCCGCCGGCCGCCAACCGACTCACCGTGGCAGTGAAGGCGGGCGAACGCGATTACAAGAAGTAGCTGCGCCCAAGCTAACCAGATTCACGCACAACTGACGCCCGTTCCGCCAATCCCACAATACCCATTGGGGTTTTTGTGCAGGTACTGCTGGTGATATTCCTCGCCGTACCAGAAATCCTTCACTGCCGCGATCTCGGTGGTGATCGGTGCGAAACCGGCTGCGGCCAGGTTCACATTGTAAAGATCTCGCGATCGCTCGGCTTCTTCGCGGTGTGCCTCGTTTGTGACGTAGATCGCAGACCGATACTGCGTGCCGTGATCATTCCCCTGACGCATGCCTTGCGTCGGATCGTGATTCTCCCAGAACACCCGCAACAGCTCGGCGTAGCTGATCTTCGCCGGATCGAAGACGACCAGCACGACTTCAGCGTGGTGCGTCGCGCCTGAACAGACCTGCCGATACGTCGGTTGCGGCGTGTTGCCACCGGCGTATCCGACCGCTGTCGTGTAAACGCCCGGCAACGTCCAGAACTTCCGTTCGGCGCCCCAGAAGCAGCCCATTCCGAATACGGCCTTTTCGAGCCCGGGCGCGAACGGGCCAGCGATGGGAGTGTTTAGTACGGCGTGCTGCGTCACTTTGATTCCTTGGGGTCGAACGCCAGCGAAGCGCCGTTGATGCAGTACCGCTGCCCCGTCGGGCGTGGGCCGTCGTCAAAAACATGCCCAAGATGTCCGCCGCAGCGCTTGCAGTGCACTTCGGTACGAACCATGAAGTGGCTGCGATCTTCTGTTGTCTCGACGCCGTCGCCGGCGGGAGCGTAAAAACTCGGCCACCCGGTGCCGCTCTCGAATTTGGTGTCCGAGGAAAACAACTCCGCGCCGCAGCCGGCGCAATTGAACACGCCGTCCCGCTTTTCACTGTTGAGCGGGCTGGTACCCGCGCGCTCGGTGCCGTGGCAGCGCATAATCTTGTACTGCTCGGGCGTTAGTTCCTTCTGCCACTCAGCGTCGGTCTTGTCAGTTGTTCTCGGGGTGTCGCTCATGAATCCTCATACAATTGTGCGCATGAACCGCCGGATAATCACGCTCGTCTTCGCGGGAGTTTCCATCGCGCTTTCGGCGCAAAGCGCTGGTCCGAAAGTCCATCGGCTCGAGGCCACACCGCAAACCGTCGCGTATGGGTTCTATTGGTCTGACGCGCCTCCGGTGCTGCGGGTTGCGTCCGGCGACATTATTGACGTCGACACACTACTGACCAATTCGCCGGCGGGGCTCGCGCGAGCCGGCGTCCCCGACGACAAGATTCAGGCCTCGCTCAAGGCCATCACAGCGGCCTTGCCGCCGGGACACCCGAATCGGGGCCCCGGGGGCCACATCCTGACGGGGCCGGTCTTTGTCGAAGGCGCCGAGCCCGGCGACACGCTCGAAGTCAGAGTGCTGTCGATCGATCTCGCGATCGACTACGGCTACAACGGCTGCAGCGGCTACGTGCCGGCCAACTGCGAACGGGGCTTGCCGTCGAAGATCATCGCATTCGATCGAGCCAGGATGACTGCCGAGTTCCTGCCGGGAATCGTGATTCCGCTGAAGCCGTTTTTCGGCAGCATGGGCGTCGCGCCGGCTCCCGCGCTCGGTCGAGTCGGCAGCACCGCGCCGAGCAAGCACGCCGGCAATCTCGACAACAAGGAACTCGTGGCCGGCTCGACCCTCTTTATTCCGGTGTTTGTTCCGGGCGCGCTGTTTGAAATCGGCGACGGGCATGCCGCGCAAGGCGACGGCGAGGTCAATCAGACCGCAATCGAAACGTCGCTCAGAGGCAAAGTTCAGCTGATCGTGCGAAAGGACATCAAGCTCACCTGGCCCCGGGCGGAAACCGCGACCGACTACATCTCAATGGGAACGGATGCCGACCTCGGTGTTGCGACGACCATTGCGATTCAGGAAATGGTGGATTTTCTCGCCGTCGCAAAGGGCCTCACGAAACATCAGGCCTATCAGCTTGTCAGCATTGCCGGCAATGTCGCTGTCACGCAGCTCGTCGATCGTCCCCGGCCGGGCGAGCCGTCGCTCGGAGTGCATGTCCGGCTGCCGAAAAGTATTTTCGTAAAGTGACGCCGCTTTCGGAGATTCTGACCATCCGGAAGAAAACGGCTGCTAAACAAAAAAGGCCGCACCAGCGAAACGCTGATGCGGCCTTCACGATAAATAATCCCGGCAGTGACCTACTCTCCCACGCAGTTACCCACGTAGTACCATCGGCGGTAGCAGGCTTAACTTCCGTGTTCGGAATGGGAACGGGTGGAACCCTGCCCCTATAGCCACCGGGAAACTTGTATTACTAAATTCAAAGAACAATGTGGCGGCGGAACATACGCCCGCCGGCACTGACATCTGAATACCCTGCAAACGGTAGCTTCCTCGTAACCAACAAATTACTAGATGTTTTGAAGAGCAAAGAAATCAATGCTCAAGCCTCACGGCTGATTAGTATCGGTAAGCTTCACACCTCGCGGTGCTTCCACATCCGACCTATTAACCTGGTCATCTTCCAGGAGCCTTTAGAAGACTTGCGTCTTAGGGAGATCTCATCTCGTGGAACGTTTCACGCTTAGATGCTTTCAGCGTTTCTCGTGTCCGCACGTAGCTACCGAGCACTACCCCTGGCGGGATAACTCGTACACTAGAGGTGCGTCCAACCCGGTCCTCTCGTACTAAGGTCAGCTCCACTCAAATCTCCTGCGCCCATGACAGATAGAGACCGAACTGTCTCGCGACGTTCTAAACCCAGCTCACGTACCACTTTAATCGGCGAACAGCCGAACCCTTGGAACCTGCTACAGCTCCAGGATGTGATGAGCCGACAT
>JBKJHW010000097.1:0-6115 GCA_046598935.1 Vicinamibacterales bacterium
GTCGTTGCTGATGCCGCCGGCCGTGCGCACCGCGCTCGGGCCGCACCAGTTGTAGTTGTCCTGCATGCCGCCGCAGACGTTGTACGGATACTCGTTGTCGTAACCGACGTGGTAGAAGGTCGCGATCGGCAGGTTCGGCGCCCAGATCCAGGAACGCGTCATGTCGTACGTCTGATACACGCCGCCGTCGCTGCCGATGATGATGTGATCCGAGTTGGCCGGGTTCCACCACATCGAGTGCTTGTCGTCGTGCACCACCTGATCGACGGGCGAGAAGGTGCGGCCGCCGTCGGTCGAGAGCGACAACCGGACGCTCGCCACGAGCACGCGGTCCGGGTTGTTCGGATCGACGCGAATCTGCGAGAAGTACATCGCGCGGCCGTCGGGGTTGTTGCCTACGCGTTTCCACGTCGCGCCGCCGTCGTCGCTGCGGTAAATGCCTTCGTTCTGCGCTGCGGGTGTCGCTGCGGGTTCGCCGCGACCGCCGCCGGCGCGGCCGGCGCCGGTGTTCTCGGTCTGAATTTCCGCGTAGACAAGGTTGGCGCTGCGGCGAAAGACGTCGAGGCCGATGCGGCCGTAGTTGACGGCCGGCAGGCCGTTGCCCGTGAGGCGCGTCCAGGTGTCGCCGCCGTCAACGGACTTCCAGATGCCGCTGTGCGGCCCGCCGCCGGACATGCAGCACTGCGAGCGCTGACGCTGATAGGTTGAGGCGTAGACGATTCTGCTGTCGTTGGCCGCTTGCACGAGGTCGTTGGCGCCGGTGAAGTCGTCGCCGCCCTTGAGGACCTGCTTCCAGGTCGCGCCGCCGTCGGTCGTCTTGTAGATGCCGCGCTCGCCGCCGCCCTTGTAGAGCGGGCCGGCCGCCGCGACCATCACGATGTTCTCGTTGTTGGGATCGATGACGACCCGGTTGATGTGCTCGGACTTGGTGAGACCCATGTTCTTCCAGGTCTTGCCGCCGTCGATCGACTTGTAAACACCGCCGCCCCAGCCCGTGCTCTGCCGGTTGTTCGCTTCGCCGGTGCCGAGCCAGACGAGGTCCGGGTTTTTCTGCGACACGGCGAGGTCGCCGACGCCGATCAGGCCTTCGTTCTGAAACTGCGCAGTGAACGTCGCGCCGTTGTTCGTGGTCTTCCAGACGCCGCCGTGCGCGGAGCCGACGTAGAAGATCGCGGGATTCGCTTCGTAGACCGCGATATCCGACACGCGCCCTGACGCCTGCGCCGGCCCGATGGACCGGAAGTGAACGCGGCTGAACGGATCAGCCGAGGTTGTCGGCGCGGCTGCGCCGCCTTGGCCGTAAATAATCGCGCCGCCAAGCGCCAAAACCGCGGCCAAACCCAATGTCAGTGTGCGGAACTGCGGTGCCATGCTGCCTCCAGGCTGGTAGGAACGCTGGATTCTACTACCGGGGATAGAGAGTTGCTTACACGCGGCGGCGCCGACGGGAAGCGGCTCGCAGCAAGCGCTGGAATTCCTCGAACTCCGCCAATTTGCCTTCGCGATCGCTCCAACGCCGGATAACCGCGAGCGACACACGACGGCGGCGGGCGATCTTGACCGCAGTATCCAGACTCTGGCGGTCGCTCCAGTGATAGAAGGCCGCGAGGCGGTCCCGGCAGGCATCTGTTGCCGAAAGCATAAGGACGGTCGTCTTTCCTACCCTGACTTCGACCGGTTCGACGATGTCGTCATCACCAATCGCGAGTGGGCCGCGCGGGAATTCGACGAAGAACTGCGAGTCGGGATGAATAAATTGGTCGCCGGCCCGCGAGAAGCCGGTATCCGCCATTGCCGAATCGATTTGGGCCTGCGTTGCGCGGCCCTGAACGATGTAGTCGAGATCGTAGGAAAGGTATGCGCCATCAGAGTGCATGCTCGCGCTCGCGCCTCCGGTCAGAACCGCGCGAATGCCGGCGACGCGCAACGCGCGCGAAACGGCCTGGACGACGTCCCGCAGTGTCGACGACCTGGTGATGTTCACAGCGGCTTGGCTGTGCGTCGCGGGCGGCGGCGCAGCGCCGAGACGCGTTCCCCGAGATCGGGATCCGCGGCGGCAAGCCGATCGAGCAACGCGCGGACGGCGCTTGCGGCAAAGTAGCGGGGATTCAGCTGGAACAGGCGCGTGCGGCCGACCGCTCTGGCCACGACCAGGCCGTCGCGCTCGAGCGATCGCAGCGCGGCCTGCACACCATTGACGGCCGACCCGAACAGGCGCGCCAGCTCACGCGGATAGCTGGACTCCATCAGGGACAGCGCCACCAGCGCCTGCGTCCTGGTCTTCGACCCGAATGGTGACGAGATCATATTGACCAATATTATGGCATATCTGACCAAGTTATGTGGTCATAGTCTGGCTGACCCATAATAGGGATCTGTGTCGCGCAATCGCTCTGAAATCGCCGCGGAGTTCACCTGGAATCTGAACGACATCTTCACGACCTGGGAACAGTGGGACGCCGCCCGGGCGCTGCTCGAGTCGAGAATCGACGAATACGCGGCGCTCAAAGGCACGCTCGCCCAGGGCGGGCATCAGATCCTGAAGGCGTTCCAGCTCAACGACGACCTCGGCAAGCTGGCCTACACGGTTTACTTCTACCCTTCTCTTAGGTACGACGAAGATCAGCGCGACAACACGGTCAACGCGCGCCGCCAGCAGGTGCAGGCGCTCATGGCGCGCTGGCAGGAAGCCACGGCATGGTTCAACCCGGAACTGCTGACAATACCCGTTGAAACGATCCGGAAATGGATCAGTAGCAATTCCACACTTCTCACATATCAATTCTCGCTGGAGGAAGTGTTCCGGTTACAGGAGCACGTCCTCGACGAAAAGGGCGAGCACCTCCTGTCGCTGTCGTCGCGACTCTCGGGCGCGCCGGGCGATTCGTACAGCGCGCTTTCGACCGCGGACGCGAAATTTCCCGAAGTCGAACTCAGCACCGGCGAGAAAGTCGTCGTCTCCTACGGCCAGTACCGCGCGATTCTCGCGACCAACCGCAATCAGGCCGACCGCCGCGCGGCGTTCCTCGGCCACTACGGCACCTATGCGGCCTCGCTCAACACGTACGCCTCGCTCTATCACGCGATCCTGCAGCGTGACTGGTTCTACGCGCGCGCGCGCGGATACAAGACGACGCTCGATGCGGCGCTGCACGGCAACGCGATTCCGGCGTCGGTCCTCGAGAACCTGATTGCAACGTCGCGCGCCGGCAGCGGGCCGCTGCAGCGGTACCATCGCCTCCGCAAGAGCGTCCTGAAGCTCGACAAGTACTATCCATACGATCAATCGATTCCGCTCGTCGAGTGGGATCGCAAGTACGACTACACAACAATGCTCGGGCCTGTCGTGGAAGCCACCAGGCCGCTCGGCGCGGAGTACCAGACGCGGATGCGGCAGGGATTCGACGGCCGCTGGATCGATGTGTACGAAAACACGGGCAAGCGGTCGGGCGCGTACTCGGCGCCCGTCTACGGCGTGCATCCGTACATGCTCCTCAACTGGAGCGAGACGCTGGACGACGTGTTCACGCTGGCGCACGAGATGGGTCATTCGATGCACACGATGCTGTCGCATGAAGCGCAGCCGTTCGTGTATTCGGACTACACGATCTTCATCGCCGAGGTGCCCTCAACGCTCAACGAGCACTTGCTCCTCGAACATCTGCTCGCGAAGACGACGGATCGCGCGGAGCGCATTGTGCTTCTGCAGCACGCGATCGACAACATCACGAGCACGTTTTACACGCAGGTGATGTTCGCGGATTTCGAATTGGAAGCGCACCGCAAGGTCGAGCGCGACGAGCCGATCACGGCGGAAGTGCTGAACGAACTTTACGCGAGCACGTTCCGCGCGTATCACGGCGAGGCGATCGACCAGGAAGAGTTGACGCCCGCGACGTGGGCGCGTATTCCGCACTTCTTCAACTCGCCGTTTTACGTGTACCAGTACGCCACGTGCTTTGCGTCAGCCGCGCAGCTGGCCAAAACGCTCACGGCCGGGAGCGAAGCTGAACGCGAAACCGCGCGCGAACGGTACTTGTCCCTTCTCCGCGCCGGCGGCAGCGACCACCCGATGACCTTGCTCAAGAACGCCGGTATCGACCTCTCCCGTCCGGAAACGGTGCAGGCCACGGTCGATCATCTGGACAGTCTGGTGACCAGACTCGAGGCCGAAGTCGGCTGATCCAGGCGGCGGAGTTGGAGACACTCCGCCCTACGTATGGCTGTGGTTGGGCAGAACCCTCCCTAAGTACGGTCCCAAAATGGATTCAATATTCGGGAGTACGGATTGGCCGACTGCCCTGCGGCTCGTACGCTACAATCGAAGATTCCCGTAACCCCTGATTTCACATTAAGTAGCGACTAACAATCGACTGCCTGGACGGCCGTCAGAAAACCGGCACGATCCTTCCTTATAGGAAGGACCGAGCACCCCAACAGCCCCCATGGGAATCATCGACAAACTCAAAGGCACTCCGAAATGGAAGCACGCTGACGCCGCAGTCCGGCTCGAAGGTCTGAAAGAGACCGACGACCCGGCCGTGTTTGCGGAGGTGCTCGAAACCGACACCGAGGCCCGAGTGCGGCGTTCGGTCGTTGCCAAGGTCGAGGATGTCGAAATTTTGACGGCTGCCGCCAAGAACGACGCCGATGAGGACGTCCGGGACAGGGCGTCTGAACGGCTCGTGAGCCTGGCGACCGACGGTTCCGTGTCCGAAGCGCTTGCCGCGAGTGCCGCGGCTGGCATTGATGAAGCAGACCAGAAAAAACTCTCTACCATCGTGAAGACATCCCCGCACGCCTCCGCGCGCACAGCGGCCCTGGCGCGCGTGACCGATTCGCGCGCGCTCGGCAGCATCGCTCGGCACGCCAAAGACGAAAGCACCGCGCGCACCGCGTTCGATCGGCTCATTGCGACGACCGACCTTTCCAGGAAAGACGAACTGACGAACATCGCCCTGAAAAGCGAACACAAGGATCTGGCTCTCGCCGCATTCGATCGCGTGATCGACGCGTCGGCGCCCGATCGGTCCCTCCTCGAAACCTTGGAATCACGGTCGACACAAAAGTCCGTCGCCAAGCGCGCCCGAACCCTTATGCAGCAGATTGACGAAGCCGAAGCCACCCGCCTCAAAGCCGCCGAAGAACAGGCGCGCCGCGAACAACAGATCACCGACGCCATCGAACAGGTTGCGCAGATTGCGGACGGCCCGCAGGCCGAATCGGAGCTCGCGCGCCTCACCGACGTCTGGCAGTCGATCGGCACAATCAGCGATGCCGGCGCCTCGCGATTCGCGGACGTTACGGCGCGCGCCACCACGTCCATCGACCAGAAACGGCGCGACGCCGCCGTGGCGAAAGAGAAGGCAGCGAGAGCCGCCGAAGAAGAAGAGGAATTGGGGCGGTCAAGAGCCGAAGCCGTCGCCACGCGTGAAGCGCTGCTCGCGCGCGTGGAAACGCTCGTGGCCGACACGCCCGAGCATCTGAAAGCGCAGTTGAACGCAATCGAAGAAGAATGGCGGTCGCTCGCGCCGCTCGTCGGGAATGGCCCGGAGGCCTCTCGATTGGCCGGGCGATTCGCCGTGGCGATGGCCGCGTGCCGCACTCGTCACGAGATGGGCGCCGAACTCGACGCAACGCGCGTGAAACTTGACGCCGTCGTGACCGAGGCCGAGACCCTGCCGGCGTTGGAGGAGACACCGGCAGCGGACCGGTGGCGCACGCTCGTGCGGGAGGCGCGCGGCCTCGCCACTGTACTGAACACGGCGGGCCGTCCCGACGCGGAACTCAAAGCGCGGCTCGACACCGTTGCCGCGGTCTTCGCCGCGCGCGATACCGCTGTGAAAGATGCGGTGACCAAAGGCCTCGACGATCAGCTGCTGAAACTCCAGCGCATGTCCGAACGCGCGAAGCGTGTCGCCGAAGCCGATCAGATCACGCTCCGCGAAGGCGAGCGTCTAATGAAAGACATCCGGACGGCGCTCGACGAAGCCGAAGGGCCCGCGAATGACCGCAAGGATTTCCGCGAAGCGGCGACGACGCTCACCGGCTGGCTCGAGAAAGTCGCGCCGCGCGTCCGCGATCTCCGCGAGATGGACGACTGGCGCCGCTTTGC
>JBKJHW010000004.1:0-7855 GCA_046598935.1 Vicinamibacterales bacterium
TTCGTGGCCGGCGACTTCCATGTGCGCGCCGTCGCCGATGACGTCGATATTGGCCGCGGGAACGGGAAGGATCTCGCCCCACAGCCGTTCCATTTCACTGCCGTAAAGTCGAGAGGCACTGGTGATGAGCCTGGACGGGTCAATCAAGTGCGGAGCGCCGCGCTCGTGGACGATCACGCGGGCGTGGGGACATTCACGGAGCAGCGCGCCGGTGGCCGCTGCGTGATCGAGGTGGATGTGAGTGATGAGAATCCAGCGAATGTCGCCGGCTGAGAATCCGCGAGTGGCGAGCTCGCTCTTCAGCGTCTCCAGGCACGTCGTCGGCCCGGGATCAACGACGGCAACGCCGGAGCGGCCGTGAAGCAGTGCGGTCGCGATGATGCCCGGCTGTCCGATGAACTTGAGGTCGAAGTAGTCGAGGCCAGGCCCCAGCGGCGTCAGCGTCGACTGCATCAGTCGAATTATGCTGTAGCCGGCGCATTATGCTGTAGCCGGCGAATTATGCTGTAGCTAGCGTGTCGCGGCCAGATTCGAACACCGGCGAGATCGTCAAAGAACGCGTCCAGCTCGAAAAGAAAGAGCCGGACCTTTACAACGTGTTCCTGATCAACGACGACTACTCCACTATGGAGTTCGTCATCGAAGTGCTGGAAAGCGTTTTTCAGAAATCACCGGCCGAAGCCTACCGGATCATGATGCACGTCCACACGCAGGGACAGGGCCTCGCCGGTGTTTATCCGTGGGAAGTGGCCGAGACGAAGGTCGAGACTGTGAAGTCCATGGCGAAGGACGCGGGGTTTCCGCTGCGCGCAGTGATCGAAGGAAACGTCTAGCTACCTGTAGATGCGCTTGAGCTCGTCCATGACCGCCTGGCCGACATCCCGCAGCTCGGTAACACTCTGGACGCCCGCTGCGGTTCGCGTGAGATACGCAAGATTCGTTTCGCCGCCGGTCATCAGGAAATCAGAAATCCCGACCGAATAGACCTTGTCGGGATCGAGCCGGACGCCGTTCAGCATCCAGCCCTTGCTGTCGCGAATCACGCCGTCGCTCGAGTGCAGATAGCCGCCGACCCCCTGATTACCGAGGCCCGTATCGAGCACGCGTGAGATGAGGGCTCCCGTCATCGCCGCTTTGACGACTTTGCCGCCGAACGGCAGGATGCGAATGATGTCGTATTCGCTGATCGGCCCCGCCGGCAGCACGTCGTCGATCCGCACTGAGCCGGCGTTGAAAATACCGAGGTCGGCGCCGGCCTCGTGCTGCATCGCGTTGGCAATGATCTGTGTCAGTTTGCCGGGCCGGTTGCGAACGACGGCTTCGCGGCCGTCGAGCGGCTCGGTGAGCGTGACGACCTTGGCTTCGGGGGTGAATCCTTCCTTTCGGAACGCGTCGAACGCGACGGCGGTCCACGTCTTGACGAGCCGCTCAACAGCCGGAAGGCTTCGCACGGTGTCGTCGATGATGTGAAGCCTCGCGCTGACGGCAGGGCGTTTCCCTTTTGGACCGAAAGCCATCGAGACAACGGCGACGGAACGCGCGTTGGCGTCGGCCTTGATGATCGGCGTGAAGTGTTGGCCGCGCCGCAGAATCCAGTTTTCGTGTTCGTGCCCGCCAAGAATCAGATCAATCTCAGGAACGCTCGCGGCGAGATTCGCGTCGCCCGCGAGTGCCAGGTGCGTGAGCGCGACGATCGCGTCGACCTTGCCGGCGAGCTCGGCAACCGCCGATCTCGCCGCGTCAACGACGGGCAGGTACTTCACCCAGTTCTTTCTGTTCTCATCGACGACCAGACCGATCAACCCGATTCGAATCGAGCGTCCGCCGGCGGTCACCGGAACGATCGCGGTTCTCACGGTGTTGGCAAACTGATGGCCGTTGGCGTCGGTGGCATTCGAGATCACGATCTTGAACTTCGACTCGGCCATCCGCGCCTTGAATGCGGCTTCCGAGACATCGAACTCGTGATTCCCGAGCGTCGCCCACTGCAGGCCCGTCGCATTGAGCACGTCGACCATCTGTTTGCCGGCCAGCGCCTCGCCGTTGATGCGCGCCGTGCCGAGGGCCGACGGCGAGAGATAGTCGCCGCCGAGCGTCACGAGCAGCGGTGAGCTCGTGCGCTTGAGCTGCGAAACCAGGGTGGCGACGCGCGCGAGGCCGCCGTACTTCCCGTCCTCGACCGGCCCGATCTCATAGACGTCGTTGAAGTGCGCGAGCGTCACGATTGCCGGTCTGGTGCCCTGCGCGGCAAGATCGACGGGCGCGAAAGGCGACGCTGCGGCCGCGACAACGATCAGCAGAATGAGTCGAAGATACGCAAGCATGCTCTCTTGTCATTCTAGTTAAGATTGGACTGATGTTCTCCGCGTCACTGGAAGTGGTCTTGAGCGTCTCCTACCGCGAGGCGGCGTCCCGCGAGCACGCGTATCTCACCCTCGAGCATCTGCTGTACGCGCTCGCGCACGACCCGGAGGGGGAAGCGATCCTCGGCGCGTGCGGAGCCAACCTTCCGCAATTGCGTGAACACCTTCAGGACTATCTCGAGTCGTCCGTCGAACACTGGAAGCGCGGCCACGAACGCCAGCCGGAACAGACGGCGGCGTTTCAGCGTGTGCTGCAGACCGCCGTGCTCCACGTGCAGAGCGCCGGCCGCCAGGAAGTGCGGGCGGGTGACGTGCTCGCTGCGATCATGCAGCAGCCGAAATCGCACGCGGCGAAGCTGCTCGAATCGCAGCACATCACGCGGCTCGACATCCTTGAATACATCTCCCACGGCGTGAGCAAACTGCCGTCGGCCGGCGACCCGGTGCGCGGCGCGGGACCGGCGCCCGCAGGATCGGGCGAGGAAGGCGGCGCCAGTCAGCGCGATCCCCTCGCGGCCTACTGCGTGAATCTGACGGACAAGGCACGCGACGGCAAGCTCGATCCGCTCGTGGGTCGATCCGCCGAGCTGAAACGCACCATCGAAGTGCTCTGCCGCCGCCGTAAGAACAACCCGGTATTTGTCGGCGAAGCCGGCGTCGGAAAAACTGCGATGGCCGAAGGCCTCGCCATTCGCTTGTCGCAGGATGACGCGCCGGCGCCGCTCAAAGACGCCGAAGTGTTTTCACTCGACACGGCAGCGCTCCTCGCCGGAACCCGCTATCGTGGCGACTTCGAAGAACGTTTCAAGATGGTGGTCAAGGCGCTCGCCGCGCGGCCGAAGCCAATCCTGTTCATCGACGAAATCCACTCCGCGGTCGGCGCAGGCGCGACGTCGGGCGGGACGATGGACCTCGCCACGCTGATCAAGCCGATCCTCACAGCCGGGGAGCTGCGCGTCATCGGCTCGACGACCTTCGAGGAATTCAAGCACGTCGAGCGCGACCGGGCCCTCGCGCGACGCTTGCAGCGCATCGCCATCGACGAGCCGACAATCGCCGAAACCACGCAGATCCTGTCAGGCCTGCGCAGCCGGTATCAGGATCACCATCAAGTCACCTTCACGGACGCCGCGCTCGAAGCCGCCGCGAAGCTGGCGGCCCGGCATCTCCGAGATTCGCGCCTGCCCGACAGCGCCATCGACGTCATCGACGAGGCGGGATCGGTGGCGCGGCTCGGCGCCGGCCACGGAGGCCCGGACATGAGTCCGGGCGCGGCCGGAACCGAAGCGGAAGCCGGCGCGAACGTTGTGGCCAACGTACCAATCGTCGATGCCGCCGAGATCGAGGCCGTCATCGCCAGGATGGCGCGTATTCCCGAACGGCAAGCCTCGGCATCAGATCGCGAAAGGCTCCGCGATCTCGAAGCGGCGCTCGAGCGCGTGGTCTTCGGTCAGAAGGAAGCCGTGCACGCCGTCGCGCAATCGATCAAACGCTCGCGCGCGGGCCTCGGCAGTCCGGACAAACCGGCCGGCAGCTTCCTCTTCACCGGCCCGACCGGCGTCGGCAAGACCGAGCTGGCCAAGCAGCTCGCGCTGCATCTCGGCAACGAGTTCATCCGCTTCGACATGTCGGAATACATGGAGAAACACGCTGTCGCGCGCCTGATCGGCGCGCCGCCGGGCTACGTCGGCTTCGAGCAGGGCGGCCAACTCGTCGACGCCGTGCGGTCGCATCCGTATTGCGTCGTGCTCCTCGACGAAATCGAGAAGGCGCATCCGGATATCTACAACATCCTGCTGCAGGTCATGGACCACGCTACGCTCACCGACAACGCCGGAAGAAAAGCGGACTTCCGCAACGCGGTCCTGATCATGACGTCGAACGCCGGCTCTCGCGAAATGAGCGCGAAGTCGATGGGCTTTGTCGATTCAGTCGGCGGCAAAGCCGGCCAGTCAAAAGCCGCGCTCGAGCGCGTATTCAACCCGGAATTCCGCAACCGGCTCGACGCGATCGTGACATTCGGCAGCCTGACGCCCGCCGTGATGGAAACCATCGTGGAAAAATTCATTCTGCAGCTCGAAGCGCAGCTGTCCGAGCGTCACGTCGCGATTACACTCACGCCTGCCGCGCGAACGTGGCTCGGCGTGAAGGGCTACGACCCGGTATTTGGCGCGCGCCCGCTCGGGCGCGTGATTCAAAAAGAAGTGCGCGACCCGCTGACCGACGAAATCCTCTTCGGCAGACTGGAGCAGGGTGGCACGGTGACGATCGACGTCGACGCCGATCAGTTGAAGTTCGAATTCTCACGTAGGGCAGAGTGAACTCGAACTCCGCCAACCGAGGTGTATATGTCGGAACTGAAAGTCACTGACCGCCGCTGGTGGGCGAAAGCCCCGAACGAATCCGGCGAAGTCGAAGATGAACCGGAAACCCGGCCATCCTTCGTCGTCGAGCTCGAACAGAAGGTCGCCGCGAAGGACGAAGAGATCCAGCGGCTGATCGCACAGTACAAATCGGCATCTACGGAGTTCGACGATGCGCGGGCGCGACTGCGGAAGGAAGTGTCGAAAGACGTCGAGCGCGGCCGCCGATCGTTGATCGTGTCGTTTCTGGAGGTGCTCGACAACCTTGACCGCGCAATCGAGGCGGCGCCTGACAAGACGGACCCCTTCGTGGCGGGCGTCTCGATCGTGCGGCAGCAATTCATCACGACATTGGAAGGCATCGGCGTGAAGCGTGTGGACCCGTTGGGCCAACCGTTCGATCCGGCTCTCCACGAAGCCGTCTCGAGCGTCCCGGCTCAACCTGGCGCGCCGCCCCACACCGTCGTCGGCGTCGTCCGCCCGGGGTACCTGATCGGCGAGGAAGTTCTTCGACCCGCGGCCGTCGCCGTAAGCGCCTGAGACCTGTCCCCCTCCTTTGAAAACCTGTGGAAAAGGGGTACGTCCCCTTTTACCTGACCCAGAACGAGAACGACGAGCCATGGCCGGGCGTGCTTTCGACGCTCAGCGTGCCGCGGTGCTGCTCGATGATATGGCGCGTGATGACCAGGCCGAGGCCGGTGCCGCCGGCTTTCACGCCGCCCTGGAGCTGGACGAACGGCTGAAACAGGCGGTCGCGCTCTTCGGCCGACATGCCGGCGCCCCGATCGGTGACCGTGCATGTCACGCCTCCGCGTTCGGCGCGCGCTGACACCGTCACACTGGCTCCTGGCGGCGAGAACTTGATCGCATTCGACAGTAAATTCACGAGCGCCTGAACGATCCGGTCGGGGTCCACAGTCAGTTCCGGCAGATCCGGCGCGATGTCCCGGTCGATCGGCACGCTGCGCCCGGGCAAGTGGCCGACGGCGTTGATCGCCAAATCAACGAGCGGCTCGAGCCGTGTGCGGATCGGCCGCAGCTCCACCTTCCCGGCCTCGAATTTCGACATGTCGAGGATGTCGTTGGTCAACCGGATCAAACGCTCGGAACTGTGAAGCGCGGAGTTGAGCAGCGCGTGCTCGTCTTCGAACCTGGATGCGTCGAGGCTCTGCAGCACGAGCTGGAGGCCGCCGCGGATCGACGTCATCGGCGTTCGCAATTCGTGACTGACCATTGACACGAACTGGGTTTTCAATTGATCCAGCGCCTCCAGCTTTGCGTAGGCGTCTTCAATATCCGAGAACCGCTTCCGCAATTCAATCTGTGCCATCACCTGCCGGCTCAGCGCTTCGAGCGCCGACAGCTGGCCCGGCGTCAGCTCGCGCGGCTCGCGGTCGATCACGCAGATCGTGCCGAGCCGCATGCCATCGCTCGTGACGATCGGCGATCCCGCGTAAAACTTGATGTTCGGATCGCCGGTGACCATCGGGTTGCCGACAAAACGCTGATCCTGTGTCGCGTCGCGGACGACGAAGACCCCATCCTGGAGAATGGCGTGCGCGCAGAACGCGAGGTCACGAGGCGTTTCCGGCACGGCCAAGCCAATTCGCGACTTGAACCACTGGCGATCGGCATCAATCAGGCTGATCAGCGAAATCGGCGTGCCGCAGATGAAGCCGGCGAGTTGTGTCAGATCTTCGAACGCTTCCTCGGCCGGCGTGTCAAGCAGACCGTAGCGTCTCAGCGCTTCAAGTCGCTCGGTTTCATTCGCGGGAATTGCGGCGGGCATCGCGGGCATCAGGCCTCCAGCGCCCGATAGAGTTCCTGCACCAAATCCTCGGTCGTGACGGGTTTGGCCAGAAACGATGTCGCGCCGAGCGCCATCGACCGCGTTTCGCCTTCGCCCGAATTGCTGCCGGAGATTACGACGATGGGCAGCCGCTTTCCGGCCGGCGACTGGCGCACGTGTTCGATCAGGCCGAATCCGTCGGCAACGGGCATGTGCAGATCGATCACCATGGCATCATATTCGCCGGAATCGTACAGCGTGCGCGCGATTCTACCGTTCGAAGCCGGCGCGACTTTGAATCCGTTGCGTGCCAGCGCCTGGGCCAGCACTTCGCGCAAATCCGGATCGTCTTCTGCCAGGATCAGGGCCGCAGACTGACGCTTGGGATTGGGACGGTACGGGCCGGTCGGCATCCGCTCGAGGCTTTCGGCATACGGCACGTGCACGGTGAACACGCTCCCCTGGCCCACAACGCTCTCGACGGAAATCGTGCCGGCGTGCTCTTCGATCAGCGCCCTGGAGATCGCGAGGCCCAGCCCGGAGCCGCCTCGCGCGCGCGTCGCGGAGCTGTCGATCTGCTTGAACTTCTGGAAAAGCAGCGGGATGTCTCCGGGGGCGATACCCGGGCCGTGATCGCGAACGCTGATACCGATCCCGCGCGGGCCGAGGTGTGTCGTCACCGTGACGGTCCCGCCGGCCGGCGAGAACTTGATCGCGTTCGACACGAGATTCGTCAGGACCTGCGAGAACCTGTCCGGATCGACGCGAACCGGCGCCGGCTTGTCCGGACGCTCGACGACAATGCGCACGCCGGCAGCGCGGGCCATTTCACCGGACGTCTCGAGGCTCATGCGAACGATATCCGCGGCATCGCACACTTCCATCTTGAGTTGCACCTGGCCGGCCTCGATCTTCGACACGTCGAGAATGTCGTTGATGATCCGGATCAGCCGCTCGCAATTCTTGAGCGCAATCTGCAGCAGCTGCGCGTGCTCAGGGTCCTGGTAATCCGGCGCGTCCTCAAGAACGATCTGGAGTGCGCCGCGCACCGAGGTCAGCGGCGTACGCAGCTCGTGGCTCACGACGGAGACGAATTCCGTTTTCATGCGATCGACTTCGCGCCGCTCCGAGATGTCGCGGACATTCCCGGCAAGGTGCCGGCCGGTTTCGCTTTCGAACTCGAACAGCGACAACTCCATCGGGAACGTTGTGCCGTCCTTTCGCCGCGCTTCCCACTCGGTCACGCGACCCAGCGCGGGACCCGGCAGTGTCTTCAGCGCGGCCGCCGCTTCTGCGTCCGACATCGCCATCAGCGTAATGATCGACTGCCCAATGAGCTC
>JBKJHW010000120.1:0-7399 GCA_046598935.1 Vicinamibacterales bacterium
GCGATGCCCAGCACGCGCCCGATGATCACGCCCTGGACGTCCTGGTTCTTGAAGCCCGCGAGCACGCCCTCGAGGATCGTGCGTTCGGAGATCAACTCGTCCTGCTGGTTGCCGAGATCCACGATCATGCGCGCGACGACGATCATCTTGTTTTCCTGGATGACGCGGAGTTGCACGAGCGGATTCGACGCCATGTCGGCGCACATCGCGATGAAGGCCGCCGGCGTGAAGTCGAACCGGCGCGATCCGGGCGACGAATCCAGATTGCGCGGACGCAACATGATCGGGCCGCCCGGAAACGAGTACTTCTCCATGACCTCCCTCACATGCACCACGCCCTGCTCATCGTCGCTGAGCGGGCCGACCTCGTGGACGCGGCGGCTCGCGGCCATCGCGTCGGTGAGTCTCAGAATGTTATTGGCGACGGTCTGGGCCACGAGCGGATCACGACTGCGACGCAGTTCCGCGACCGCGTCGGCGATGATCTTCGCGTCGCGCGCGGAGACGGTGACACTTTCGGTGATTCGAATCTGGGGCGGCGTCTGCGTTTGAGCGGAGGGGCCGGCGACTAGAACAAGCACGAACATCAGGGAGCGCATGTCCAACAACCGTGTCACGCGGCCCGTGATTCTCGTGTCTCAGAGAGCACAGGGGGATGTCCGTTCATCGGCAATGTGGGAATCTGGCAATCTCGCCATGTTCGATCAGGCCATCGGCGATGAGCAGTGGATCGCTGATCGGCAATGGGGAATGTGCAATCGTGGGCGTGCTGGAGGAATTTCTCCGGCCGGCCCATTTTCCATTGGGAATTGCCCATTGCCGTTCCATTGCCGATTGGAGATTGCCCGATCGAACATGGCGAGATTGCCAGATTGCCAGATTAGCTATGAACCGCGAGGAGCTGAAAGGCTAGCCGTTCGTAGAGCTCCGCGGCCCGATAAAGCTCCGAGATCTCGACTGACTCATCGACCGTATGAGCCTGCTCGACCGACCCGGGGCCGATCAATAACGGCGTCCCCCATTTGCCGAGAAATGGAATGTCGGTCGTGAACGAAAACACGGCCGTTTCGAAACCCGGCAATGTCTTCAGCCGAACTGGCGGCACCGTGAGCACGTGCTCGATAGCGGCGCGGCCGGCAATCGCCGTGTCGAGCGCGACGCGAATGTCCGCTGCGGGGCCGATCGTGCGGAAGAGGAGCTCGGCGCTTGCGTCAGCCGGAATGACGTTGGGCGCGACGCCGCCGCTGATGAGACCGACGGTGTAGTGCGTGCCGCCGAGGTCCCGATCCTGGGGCCAGGGCGCCGAGCGCAAGGCGACGAGCACGTCGATCAACTTTTCAATGGCTGATTCGCCGAGGTCCGGGCGGCTCGAGTGAGCGGCGCGGCCCGATGCCGAAAGTTTGACGCGATAGACGCCGCGCGTCGCGCTCGCGAGCCGGTTGTCGGTGGGCTCGCCATTGATGAGAAACCGCGCAGACGCCGGCGCCGCAGCGTTGGCGGCCGCCGCGCCGTCGCTGCCGCGTTCCTCGCCAGCGACAAACAGCATCCCGACGCGGCGCTCGCCGCCGCGGCGCAACCGCTCAGCCGCGACCAGTTGCGCGGCAAGGATGCCTTTGGCATCCGACGATCCGCGCCCGTAGAGCCGGCCGTTCTCGATCCGGCTCGTAAAAAATACCGGCACGCAATCAAAGTGCGTCGAGAACACCACGACCGGCTCGTCGATCCAGGCCATGACGTTCACACGATCGCCGGCGACCGGCTGCAGCGTGACTTGGTAGCCGAGCGCTCGGAGTTCGTCGGCGAGCACCAGAGCCACAGGCCCTTCCTGCCCGGTCGTCGAATCGATGTCGATCAGCTTGCGCGCGAACGCGACGAGATCTACCGAATCCATGCTTCGAGTTCTGTGCGGGTGTCTGTGCGGCTGTCGCGGTATTTCACGATCACCGGTGTCGCAAGCGAGAGGCCCCAGTCCTTGCCCTGCCCCACCGTCACCGCGCGCGCGCCAGGCACGACGACCGCGCCGGCCGGCACGATGAGCGGCTGGCCGGATTCCGGTTTGATGATGCGCGAGTGCACGAGGTCGTACACGGGCGTGGATCCCGTGAGGACCGTCCCCGCCGCAATCACCGCGCGTTCCTTGATGATCGCGCCCTCGTACACACCCGTATTTCCGCCCACGAGCACGTCGTCTTCGATGATCACCGGCAACGCGCCGACTGGTTCGATCACGCCGCCGATCTGCGCGGCCGCGCTGAGGTGCACGCGCTTGCCGACCTGCGCGCACGATCCAACGAGCGCGTGCGAATCGACAAGCGAGCCTTCGCCGATGTACGCGCCGATGTTGATGAACATCGGCGGCATGCAGATCACGCCCTGACCGATATACGCGCCGTCACGAGCCGTGGAACCGCCGGGGACGATGCGAACACCCGATTCCAGCCCCGGCTTTTTCAGAATCAGCGTGTCCTTGTCGTAAAACGGCCACTTACCATGATCGGCCGATGCGTCCACGGTCACGCCGAAGCGAAAGCCAAGCAGGATGCCACGCTTCACCCAGGCGTTGACGCGCCAGCCGCCGACTGATGCCGCGTCAGGTTCGGCCGCGCGCACTTCGCCGGCCGACATGGCGTTGCGAAGAGCGAAGAAGGCCTCTCGCGCTTCGACCTTGTCAGCGGCGCCGCCCTCGAGGAAGAGAGCCTCTATTCGCTGCTGAAGGTTCAAGCTTTCACCATGGAGGGCCATGGGGAGCCATGGAGAACCTTTCTAATTTTCTCAGCCGAGGCTTCGCTGACCGGAACCATCGGCAGACGATACGTCGCTTCGCATAGACCCATTTCCGCCATCGCGAATTTCACAGGTCCGGGGCTCGACTCGACGAAATTGATCTGCATCAACGGCATGAGCTGGTTGTTGAGCGCGCGCGCCGCTGCAAGGTCGCCGCGTTCGATGGCCTCGACCAGCTGAACCATCTCGGCGGGCATTTCATTCGACGCCACGGAGATAATGCCGTGGCCGCCGAGCGCCATCAGCGGCAGCGTCAGCGCGTCGTCCCCTGACAGGACAACGAATTCTTCGGGCACGATGCGGCAGATCTCGGCAATTTGCGTGATGTTGCCGGAGGCTTCCTTCACGCCGACGATGTTCTTGATGGCGGCGAGGCGCAGAACCGTGGCGGGCTCGATGTTGCAGCCCGTTCGGCCGGGCACGTTGTAGAGCACGATCTGCAGCGATGTGCTTTCGGCAATCGCGCGATAGTGCTGGAACAGGCCTTCCTGCGTCGGCCGGTTGTAATACGGCGTCACCGAAAGAATGCCGTTGGCGCCAACGCGTTCCAATTCGGCGACGGCGTGAACGACTTCGCGCGTGTCGTAGCCGCCGGCGCCCGCCAATACAAGGGCCTTGCCGCCGGCTTCCTCCAGTGCAATCTCGACGAGCCGCCGCTTCTCGGCCGCCGTGAGCGTCGGGGCTTCGCCGGTCGTTCCGCACGGCACGAGAATGTGCACGCCCGCGTCAACCTGGCGGCGCGCCAGCCTTCGATATGCCGCGTCGTCGACGTCGCCGTTGCTCCTGAAGGGCGTGACGAGCGCGGTGCCTACGCCGGTCCAGTCGCGGCGCTGCGCGCCTGAGTTAAATGTGCGTGTTGCCATCGTCGGTCGCCTCCAGAAAATCACTCATCGAAAACCAGCCGCGCCGTCCGTGCAGCCATCGCGCGACATCGAGCGCGCCGTGCGCGAACACGGCGCGATCGCGAACGGTGTGGGTAAACGTCACGTTGTCGGCCGGACCATCGAAACTGACGGTGTGCGTGCCCGGCACGTCGCCGATCCGCTCCGACGTGACCGGGATGTCGCGGGCGTACCCGGCGCGCGTCATCGTGTCCTTGAGCAACAACGCCGTTCCCGACGGCGCATCCTTCTTGTGAATGTGGTGCACCTCGTGGATCGCCGCGCCGTAGGCCGGCTGCTGGGCGAACTGCGAAGCCGCTTTGGCCACGGCCTGGCGAAACACATGCAGGCCCACCGCAAAGTTCGCCGACGCGAGGACGCCGATCTGAAATGTTCTCGCGAGCCGTTGCAGCTCGGCCTCCGGCACGTTCCACCCCGTTGTTCCGATGACAACGCTGATGCCCGCGTTCCCGAGCGCCACTAAATTTGACGCAGCGGCGGCGCCTGTCGAGAAATCGATCGCCACGTCCGGCCGAGTCGCCGCTGTAATCGGATCGCCGCGGTTGACGATGCCGGCAATCTCGCAACGATGCTGGCCGGCCAGGCGCTCGACAAGCCGGCCCATCCGGCCGTGACCGACGATCAGCACGCGGGTCATCTGATTGTGGCTCCCTGCGGACGGCCCGCCGCGGGAACGCCCGCGGTCACAAACCGCTCGTGGAGTCGCGCGAGCGCCGTGCCCATGTCCTCGGCTCGCAACACGATCGTGACGTTTCGCCGCGACGCCGCCTGCGACACCATTCGCAGCGGCACGCCGTTCAGCGCCGCCAAAATCTCACCGGCGGCGGCCGCGTTCGACGGCAGCGCGTCGCCGACGGCGCACACAATCGCCATGTTGTCTTCGCTCGAAACCTCGGCGAACTCCGACAGCGCCTCGATGATCGCCGGCAGGCGCCGCACATCATCGACGGTGACAGACACGCTGGCTTCGGACGTCGTGACGACGTCGACGGCGGTCGTGTTGCGTTCGAACACTTCGAACAGCCGACGCAGAAAGCCGTGCGCCATGACCATGCGCGTCGAGGTGATGTTCAACACGGTAATGCCCGACTTCGATGCGATCGCCGTGACGCCGGCCGAGTGCGGGTTTACCGATCGCTCGCCCGTGATGAGCGTGCCGGTGGCGGAAGGGCGCTTCGAATTGAGGATGCGCACGGGAATGTTTTTGGCGACGGCGGGAAGGATCGTCGCCGGATGCAGCACTTTCGCGCCAAAGTGCGCCAGTTCCGACGCCTCGGCGAATGAAAGGTGCGGCACAACCTGCGCGTCGGGAATGATCCGGGGATCGGCGGTCAACATGCCGTCAACGTCGGTCCAGATCTGAATCTCGTCCGCGTCGAGCGCGGCGCCGACAATGGCGCCGCTGAAATCCGAGCCGCCGCGGCCCAGCGTGGTGGTGATCCCGTTCAGCGTCGCGCCGACAAAGCCGCCGAGAACAGGCACCGCGCCGGCGGCGAGAACCGGCTCACACAGTCGTCGCGTCGCGGCCATCGTCAAATCCATGTCCGGCGCGGCCGCCGAGAACTCGTCGTTCGTGACAATGGCGGCGCGCGAATCGACCCACTCGGCGGGGACGCCGCGCGATGTTAACGCCGCGGCCACGAGCCTGCTGCTCACCAGCTCGCCGGTGGCGGCGATGGCATCACGCCACCTCGGCGAGGTGTCGCAGAGCGTGGCGAGCGCGCCGACAATCTGACTGAGGTGTCGAAATTCGCGATCGATCTGCACGCAGAGCGCGCGCCGGCGCTCCGCGTCGGAAACAACCACGGACACGCTGTGATGGCGCAGCCGGATGTTTTCGATCGACGCCATCGCCTCAGCCGAATTCCCGGCCGCGGCGCCCTCGGCGACACCCAGCAGCTCGTCGGTCACCCCCGCCAGCGCTGACACAACGACGACGGCGCGTGGAGCCGGAATGCGCACGATTTCCACCAGCTGCTCGATCGCGTCCTGATCTCGCACGGACGTGCCGCCGAATTTCAGAACGATCACAGCAACCCTTCCGCCGACATCAGCTCGGCATTAAGGATCGCGGCGCCCGCGGCGCCGCGCACGGTGTTGTGACCGAGCGCTACGAACTTGTGCGTGAACACCGAACACTCGCGCACGCGGCCGACAGACACCGACATGCCGTCGCCCAGATCCGCGTCGAGGCGCGGCTGCGGGCGGTTGTCTTCGCTGCGAACGATCAGCGGCTGCGCGGGCGCGGTCGGCAGATTCAAGTCCTGCGGTTTGCCGCGAAACTGCGTCATCGCGGCGATGACATCCGCGACCGGCGGCTTGCCGCCGAGATCAACCGACACCGTCATCGTGTGGCCATCGACAACCGCGACCCGATTGGTGTGGGCGCTCACGCGCGCGGCCAGCGGAATACGGCCGCCGCCGCTGCCGAGAATCTTGAGCGTCTCGGTCTCGAGCTTGTCTTCTTCGCCACCGATGAACGGCACCACGTTCCCAA
Source organism: Vicinamibacterales bacterium (assembly GCA_046598935.1). Lineage (GTDB taxonomy): Bacteria > Acidobacteriota > Vicinamibacteria > Vicinamibacterales > SCN-69-37 > SCUN01. Next base: position 6,184 of record JBKJHW010000120.1, read on the forward strand.
GGATGTCGAGGGACGCGACGCCCGGGTATCCCGCACCGGACACCGCCTGCATCGTCGACACCACGACGCGCTGGATGTCGAAGAGACGCAGCGGCGCCAGGGCCATGGCCAGGACAACCGTCGAGCAATTGGGGTTGGTGACGATCGACCCGGTCCATTCACGGGTCCGGTGCTGGTCGGGGAGGAGCGACAGGTGATCGGCGTTGACTTCGGGAATGAGGAGGGGGACGACCGGGTCCATGCGGTAATTTCGGGCGTTGCTGATCACGATGTGGCCGGCGGCGGCGAAGGCGGCTTCGACTTCGCCTGCGACCGAGGCGTCGAGGGCGGAGAAGACAACCTTGGGGCCACTGCCGGGAAGGCAAGCGTCGACGGTCATCCCGCTGGCCATTTCCGGCATCGGAGCGGCCAGGCGCCACGGGGCGGCCTCTGCGTATTTGCGCCCTACCGACCGCTCGCTGGCAGCGACCCACGCGACTTTGAACCACGGGTGTCTGGCCAGCCTGGAGATGAACTGCTGGCCAACGACCCCTGTCGCCCCGAGAACCCCGACTTCAATATTCGGCACCGTAAGCTCCTGAACCTGTGAACCCGTGAACCTGTGAACCCGTAAACCCGTGAACCCGAGATCTAAAAGCAAAAAACCCGCCAAGCGCTGGTGCGCCGGCGGGTTTGTAAGGCTTGCAGCCTGTTGAAGCTGCGCTAGCCCATCGTCTCCGCCGGCCCCTTCTTCAAGAGAAGCGACACCCGCTTATGCCCGGCCCGCTTAGCGGCGTGCATGTGCTCGAAGGTGGTGGCGACGGAGAACATTGCGGAAAACTCTACCATGAAGTCTCTGCTCACTTCTTTTCAGATCTTCTCAGTTCTTCTCTTCTCTTCCCTTCTCAGTGGCGAGCAGGGTCTTCTTGACGTTCTTTCCCCAGCGGTAGCCGCCGGCCGCGCCGTTCTTCGCGACGACCCGATGGCACGGCACGACGAGCGCAACGGGATTGGTCGCGCAGGCGCGCGCCACCGCGCGAACCGCGGCCGGACGGCCGATAGCACGCGCGACGTCCGAGTACGAACGCGTTTCGCCGCGCGGGATCCGCGTGAGCGCGCGCCAGACGCGCCACTGAAACGCCGTGCCGCGAATGTCGACCGGAAACTCCACGGGGATCTGCTTCGCCGACGCGACGGCGACGGCCGCTTCGAGCATCGGCCTGAGTGCCGCCGACGG
>JBKJHW010000106.1:0-47778 GCA_046598935.1 Vicinamibacterales bacterium
TGAGCGTGGTCGCCGGGCTGTCGCAGATGTCGCGCAAATCATTTCTTGCCGCATCGCTTGCCGGCACGTTGCCCGTTGTTGTGGTCTATGCGTACGCGGGCGCGATCTCCCGCGAAGTCGGCAGCGTTGTCCCCGGAATCGTGATGTTGCTCGCGGTCGCGGGTGGTGCCTGGATCTGGTACCGCGCGCGCATCACGGACACGCCGAAGAACAAGGGCCCGTTGAGCTAGTCGGAATGATGCGTCCGCTTACGCAGCGTGGTGCGATTGACGCCCAGCAGCTCCGCGGCCTTCACCTGATTGCCGCCGGTCATATCGAGCGCCTCGGCGACCATCGTCTCTTCGACGACGGAAACGACGTCGTGATACGGCGACGCGCCGGATTCATTGCCCGCGGCGAGACGTTCCCGCAGCGCCTCGCGCGTGGCCTTCGCGAGCGTGGAGTCGCCGATGCGGCGGAAGGACTGGCGCCGCGACGTCAGTGAATCACCGAGATCGTCAGCGGAAATAACCCCGGTGGACGACAGAATTCCCGCGCGGCGAATCACACTCGCCAGCTCGCCGATATTTGCCGGCCACGAATGCTCGCGAAACATCCTGGCCACTGCCGAATCGACGCCCTGAATCGTGCGGCCGATCTCGCGACTGAGCCGCCGGACGAGCACTTCGACCAGTTGCGGAATGTCGTCGCGACGCTCGCGCAACGGCGGCAGTCTCAAAGTGATCACCGCGAGCTCGTCGTACAGCTCGCGCGAGAATTCGCCCTGCTCGGTGAGCGCCGAGAGGTCGAGTTCGCTCGATCCGATGACGCGCATCGGCAAGGCGCCGGCGTTCTCGCGCAGAAGCGACGCGAGGCGAAGCTGATCGCGCGTCACGAGCGCTTCGACTCTGACAAGGTGCACCGTGCCCGTGAACCCGCGGCCGCAGAGCCGTTCCACATCGGCGGACGCGTCCGGTCCGTGGCAATCCACGAGCGTGAGCGGCTGCCCGATGCGCGGGCTGTTCTTGTGAATTGCGGCAACGATCGATCGCTTCCCGGTGCCCCGCTCGCCGACGACCAGCGCGGGAACGTCGAGCGTGGCGAGCCGGCCGATGAGCTTGAACACGTCGAGCATCGCCGGCGTGTCGCCGACGAGCGCCGGCGTTTCGTCGGCCGGCAGATCGCCGCCGGAGGCCGCCATCTTCGCGCGAACGCGCTGCGCGGTCGTGACCTTCGTGATAATCACCCGCAGCGCTTCCACGTCGAGCGGCTTCGGCAGCAGATCGAAGGCGCCGGCGCGCATCGCATCGATGGATGTCTGGCTCGTGCCGTGCGCAGTCATGATCACGACGTCGACCGATGGGTATTCGGCGCGCATCATCGGCAGCGCCTGCAAGCCGTCGAGCCCCGGCATTCGGACATCCATGAACACCAGGTCAGGCAGACGTTCGGCGAGCAGCCGCAGCCCGGCCTCGGCGCTGCTCGCGACCCTGAATTCGTGACGGTCGTACTTCAGGAAGCGCTCGAACGCGCGGGCGATAGACGGGTCGTCGTCAATAACCAGGATGTCAGCCATGGGCAGCTATGCCGCGGGCAGCACGGGCAGGCGAATCGTGACTCGCGTGCCTGCGGGTTGCCGGGGGGCGAGCGCAATTGTACCGCCGTGGCTTTCGATCGCGGCGCGCGCATTCACCAGGCCGAGCCCAACGCCCCCCGGCTTGGTCGTCACGAAGGCATCGAAAACATGCGGCGCGTGCTCCGCGTCGATCCCCACGCCGTCATCGTCTACGACCACCAGGACATCGCCGCCCTCCGAACGGGCGGTTGTAATTGCCAGCGTCCCGCCTTCGCGCAGCGCCTCGGTCGCGTTGACGACGACGTTGAGCAGCGCGTGCGCCAGGCGGCCGGCATCGAGCGACATCACAGGGAGGTCCGTGGCAAGACGCCGCTGAACCGTAATCTGCCGATGGCGGCACTGCGGCGTGACCTGCCGGATGACGCTTTCCACGATGTCGTTGACATTCTGGGGCGAGCGCCTCAGCGCGCTCGGCCGCGCCACTTCGAGCAGCCCGCCGACAACGAGCTCGACCTGGCTGATGTCGTGCAGCATCGCTGCGGTCATTTCGCGCGATTCCGATCCGGGCGTGAGGCTGGCGTTGAGCAGCTGCGTCTGCATCTTGATTGACGACAGCGGATTGCGCACGTCGTGCGCGACGCGCGCCGCCATCAGTCCCGCGATGCCCAGTTTCTCGGCGCTGACCACGGCGACTTGCGCTGCGTCGAGACGATCGAGCATCCCGTTGAATGCGGCGCCGAGGCGGCCGACCTCGTCATCTCCGGTCGGGGCGCGATCATTGAATTGCGACGCCGATACGCTCTCGGCAAATGCCGCGAGCCGCACAATCGGCGCGGTGACCTGGCGGGCCACGAGTTGGCCCGCGGCGATCATCACGAGCAAACTCACAGCGGCCGCGCCGACGATCGTGTTGCGCAGCGTCGCATTCGCGCGTTCGACGTCAGCCGTGGACTTAATCACCGACACGATCGTTCCCGGCTGGCCGGCGACACTCCGATAGGACGCGTAGGCCGGGGGGCCGCCCGGAAGCTCGACCACAGCCGCTGAATCGTCGGCGATGGCCCGCCCGACAGCGCCCGCCATCACGCGGGCCGCCAGCGCCTCCCGGCCGGCGCCGTTCAACGTGGTCGTGAGCACGCCGGTGTCGTTGAACGTCACGACGTCGGCGCCCGTCGCTTGTTTGATGGCGTTGAGGATGGCGGGATTGAGCGCCATCCCGCTGCGGCTCGCAACGCTCGTCGCGTTGGCAATGTCGGCGCGAATGCGGGACGCCGCGGTGGTCGTCGTGACGTCGTACGCGACGAACGCGACGGCGGAGATGGCAATCACGGCGACGGCCGCGAACGGCAGCACGATGCGGTGATGGAGGCTCAGCCGCATGGGCGTCATCAGAAGCCGACGATCCGGTCTTTGTACGAATCGAAGATGGCGGATGTGACGGTTTTGAACCGCGCGAGCACCGGATCGAGGGCCGGGGCCGTCAGTGCCGCGGCGTGCTTCTTGAGGATGTCGCCGATCTGCATGCTCACAAGCTTGCCTTCGCCCTCGTAGATATGGGCGGCGTGTTGCAGGCCGTCATTGGTGCGGGTGAATTCCGCGGTAAGCCGTTCGAGGAGCGCGGCCCTGTCAAAGTTGAATTTCAGCATCGCCTCCATTTCGTCGATCAGCGCGACGATTGCGGGCGAGTCCGGGAGTGCGGCGCGGACGCGCGCGCTCGCGGCGCCAACGGCAGCCGCGTGGATTCGCGCGTCGGCGATCTTGCCGAGCGCGACCTCGCGGAAATTCGGGAGGACCGGCCACGACCGCGCGAACAAAACGTTGTGAAAGTGCCATGTGTAGTTGCGATCGACAATGTAGTAGCCGCCCGTCAGTTCCTGGAGCGCCTCAGCATACCCGCCGAGGAGGCGCGCTGCGTCGTCAACCGCCGCGCCGGACGGCGCGGTGATCGGCGCCGGTGGAATCGTGATCGCGTCGATCTTGTAGCCCGCGTCGGGCTGCGCGGGATCGAACAAATAGCTCGGGCTTCCCTGGTAAGCGCCCGGCCGGTTCTTGTAGCCGACGTAGAGGCCAAGTGAAACGGCCACACCGATGAACAGCAGAACGAACGCAGCGCCCTCGCTTCGAGCGACGACGCGCGGACGCCGGTCGTTGGTGCCATGCACGAGACGCCAGAGCACGATCAGGATCAACGCGATGAGCGTCGCGACCATGTAGGCGCCGAGCAGCCGGTACGCGACCCAGACTTCCAGCGTCAGCAGCGCGGCGGTCATCACGGCGCTGCCTTCGCGGACACGGCCCTGTTCAATCCATCGCAAACCGGGGACGAGAATTGTCCACGCGCGCGTTCCTCGTGGCTGACCGGGCCGCGGCTGCAGGCCGAACTTCGATGCCAGTACCAGCACAGCGATCGGCACCCAGAAGATCAGCGTCAGCAGAATCTGGCAGATCACCTGCATCGCGGCGATCGGCAGATTGTCGATGACCTGATCGCCTTGCGTGATGACCGGGTACATCAGCCACGGCAAGGCGAACGGCAGCGAGACGCGCACCAGGCCCTGACGATAGAGGATGATGCCGGCCACGGAAAGGAACGCGAGGCCGGCGAGGCTGATGATCTCCCCTTTGTCGATCAGGTAGTGGCCCCACTGGGACGTTTCCGTCACGGCCATCACGAGCAAGGCCACTGTGAGCGCGGCGGTGGACCAGATGAGCCACGCAGGCGGTCGTGGGGGCGCGGCCGTCGCGGTCATTGGTTACGCAGGTTTCGCGCCGAACAGCAGCGTGTGCGGATTGGGCGGCGGCAGCGGTTTGATTTCGACAGTCACGAAGCCGGCCGTCTTCATCCACGCGGCCATCTCTGTGCGCGCGTGGCAAGTGCCGTGTTCCGCGGTCAACATCATGTTGAGAGCGAAGAACGTCGCAAAGGGCGGCGACGTTTTCGAGTCGTCATCGAAGAAGACGTCGCTGACCATGACGAGCCCGCCCGGGTCGAGCGCCGCGAAAGCCTTTTTCAACAGCAACTGGCAGGATTCCGGCGTCTCACGATGCATCATGCCGGAGAGCAGCGCCACGTCGTAGCCGGAACCGAAATCGTCTTTCAGGTAATCCGCCGGCCGCAGGTCGACGCGGTCGGCGAAGCCCTGCTCGGCCACAAGCTCTTTCGTCACGGCGAGCACACCCGGGCGGTCCAGCACGGTCGAACGAAGTCCGGGCGTTTGCCGCACGAGTCCGACGGAATACGTGCCGGGGCCGCCGCCAATGTCGAGCAGGTGCTTGCGGCCGGTGAGATCCGCGCCGTGCGGCAGCACCGCGCCGATGCCTTTCGCGCGCTCGTGCATCGCGAGCACAAATGCGCGCGTCTTTTCCGGATCGTCGCCGAGGATGGTTTCGGGCGGCAGCTGAGGGACGCCGGTGCGCATCAACTCAGCGACGCGGCCCCACGCGGGGTACAAGTCTTCGGCGTACTTGAGGCCATCGCCGATGAACGCGCCCTTGCCTCGCACAAGAAAAAACTCCGAAGTCGGCGAATTCTTGTATGTGTCGCCGTCGCGTTCGATCATGCCGACCGTCGCGCACGCGTCGAGCACGAATCGGGTCGGCTCGGGCAGGGCGCCGCAGGCTTCGGCGACTTCAGCGGCCGTCATCGGCCCGGCTGACAGTTTTGAAAACACATCCAGCTCGCTTGCCGCGAACAACACCGCCGACGAACGATGCGCCAGCGCGACCTGCATCAACAACCCTGCGTTTGCACTCATGAGCTATCGATCTTCCCTTTGCGGCTCCAGTGGTGTCAATTACACTGATGTGTCGCTCACCATGCCGACATCAACGCATTTGCACCAAATCCTTGCTCGATACACTGGCACTGCGCGCCGCATAACCGGCGCAACCGCTTCGGCAACCCTTAGCGCCGACGAGGCAGCGGCAATTCGCGCGGCCGGATTTCCGGCAGATGTCTCGCTCACATCGTGGACGAGCGTCGATGCCGCCCGCTTCATCCAGCTCCGCGACATTTCAGCGTCGGCGCCGGCGTCGGAGTTTTCCGCCATCGCGCTCGCCTGCCTTGAGAACGGCGACGCAGGCGAACAGGCGAGCTGGTGCCGCGCTGTTTCTCTGCTCCCGCAGCCTGAACAGTACCTGCGGCATGTGATCGATGCCTGCCGCACGAACATTCTTCCGCTGTTCGAATCAATCGCCTGCGAAAACCCGTACGCGGCGGCGTTTTTTCCCGAGCCGAACTTCAACCAGCTCGTTCTCAAAGCGATGTTCAACGGCGTCGCCCTCGCGCGGATCGTCGGGCTCGAGTCGCGTAGGAATCGTGACCTCGCGCGCATGGCGGCCGACTACGCGGCCGAACGTACCGCGGCCGGCCGCACCGTTCCGGCCGACATCGCGCTCGCTCAATAGAGATCGGCAATCAGAGACAGACCCCATGAAAATCTTCGACCCGCACGTTCACATGACCTCGCGCACGACCGACGACTATGAAGCGATGGCCAATGCCGGCATCCTCGCGATCGTCGAACCGGCCTTCTGGCTCGGGCAGCCGCGCACGCAGGTCGGCAGTTTCATCGACTACTTCAACAGCCTGATCGGGTGGGAGCGCTTTCGCGCGTCGCAGTTCGGCGTCCGGCATTTCTGCACGATCGGTCTCAACCCGAAGGAAGCCAACCAGCGCGCGCTGGCCGACGGCGTCCTCGAGGTGTTGCCGCGCTTTCTCGCGAAGGACGGCGTCGTCGCGATCGGCGAAATCGGTTTCGACGATCAGACCGAGGACGAAGATCACGTCTTCTCGAGCCAGGTGCAGCTCGCGAAGGAGCTCAACCTGCCGGTCCTGATTCACACGCCGCACCGCGACAAAAAACGCGGCACGGAACGCTCGATCGCTGTCGTGAAGAACAGCGGCATCGACGAGTCGCTCGTCATCATCGATCACAACAACGAAGAGACGCTGCCGCTGGTGCTGGCTACCGGTTGCTGGGCCGGGCACACTATTTATCCCAAGACCAAGATGGATGAAGAACGGATGGCGGCGCTGGTGCAGAAATACGGCAGCGAGCGCATCGTGATCAACAGCGCCGCGGATTGGGGCATCAGCGATCCGCTGAAGGTCCCCAAAACGATCGACGTCATGCGTGCCCGCGGCGTCAGCGACGACATTATTCAAACGATCGTCTGGGACAACCCGGTGGCGTTCTTCGCGCAGAGTGGCAAGCTTGACGTGAGCGGCCTTGACGCCCGCCCCGACATCGACCGGTCGCAACGGTTCAACACCAACACAGTGCTGCGCGGCGACCAGCAGCGCTAGCGGCCGCCGGTCGAGATCCGATGCACCCGACTCTCCTCCTCAATGTCGTCGGGCTGACGCCGGCACTGATCGGCGCAGACACACCCCACCTGCAGGCGCTCGCGCGCGATGGCTCAATCGCGCCGATCCGCGCCATCACGCCCGCTGTGACCTGCAGCGCGCAGGCGACGTACCTCACAGGCTTGATGCCGCGCGATCACGGCGTCGTGGGCAACGGCTGGTACTTCCGCGAGCTGGCGCAAGTGATGTTCTGGAAGCAGTCACACGCGCTGATGTCGGGCGAGCGCGTCTGGGACCGCGCGCGCGCCGCCGATCCATCGATGACCGTCGCGAACATGTTCTGGTGGTTCAACATGTACAGCGCGGCCGAATGGTCGGTGACGCCGCGGCCAATCTATCCGGCCGACGGCCGGAAGGTTCTCGACGTCTACAGCGAACCGGCGGATTTGCGCGCGCGTCTCATTGCAGAGCTCGGACCGTTTCCGTTCTTCAGTTTCTGGGGTCCGAAGTCAGACATCAAATCCAGCGAGTGGATCGCTGAAGCCGCGATCAAAGTCGACCAATGGCATTCGCCGACGCTGCTTCTCGCGTACCTGCCACACCTCGACTACAACTTCCAACGACTCGGCCCGAATGATCCGCTCGTGCGCGACGACGTCCGGGCGATCGATCGTATCTGCGGCCGGCTCATCAACCATTGCCGCGAGCAGGGCCGGCGGATTCTCGTGGTGTCGGAATACGGCCTCACCCAGGTCAACGGCGCCATTCACATTAACCGCGCGCTTCGCGAGGCCGGATGGCTGAGCGTCCGCGATGAGATCGGGCTCGACGCCATCGATCCGGGCGCGAGCGAAGCGTTCGCCGTTGCCGACCATCAAATCGCGCACGTGCACGTGAAGACTCCCGCGCGGACTCCCGATGTGCGGGCGATGCTGCGGCGGCTGCCCGGCGTCGAGGCGGTCCTCGATCGCGACGAGCAACGGGCCATCGGCCTCGACCATCCCCGATCGGGCGATCTCGTCGCGATCAGCGCGGCCGACAAATGGTTTACGTATTACTTCTGGCTCGATGATGGGCGGGCGCCGGACTACGCGCGAACCGTCGATATCCATCGGAAACCTGGCTACGACCCCGCTGAGCTGTTCGTCGATCCCACGCTCCGCGCGCCCGCGGCGAAGGTCGCATGGACGCTCGCGCGCAAGAAACTGGGCTTCCGGTATCTGATGAGCGTGATTCCGCTCGACGCGTCGCTCGTGCGCGGATCGCACGGCCGGCCGACCGACAAACTGAGCGACGGGCCGGTGATGATTTCGTCCGAAAAGGATTTCGGTTCGGAAGTCGTCGAACCAACGGCCGTGCGGGACCTGATCCTCAGGTGCCTGGAACGACCCGCTGCCCGGCCAGCGTAAGAAAGAATCCGGCGAGGGCGGCGAGCGCCCACCACAGCGCCGGCATCGGCGCCATCGTCAGAATCACCAGCGCGTCAACGACCGAAATGCCGGCGATCAGCCAGGGCATCACCGAACCGGCACGTGGTCCGAGCGTCTTGCCGACCCAGGTGAGCGACAGCACATAAATAATGAGCACCAGCGCGCCGATCCACACCGGCAGCGCGCCGGCCTTGCCCAACGCCGCCGCCGCGATCACGTAGATCAAACCGCGGCAAAGACCCATCGCCGCCGGCCCGAACGGGTCGGCTTTGTGCCTGACGTTGTAATAGGAAATGGCCACAACAAGGAGGGCCACCCAGCCCCACACCGCGCGGCTCGGACCGGCCGCCCACAGAATCGCGGCACCCGCGAGCGTGAGGATACCGGCGCCGATCCAGACTTCGCGGCGGCTGACATCGCCGTTCGGGATCGGCCGGTCGCTGCGCTGCAGGGCGTCGATCGACGCGTCACACGCGTCGTTCATCCACATCCCGGCCGAATACCAGCACGACATCGCCAGCGCTACGCCGACCGCCAGGCGCACATCGATCCCCGACCCGGCGGGCCCCAAGCCGTCATTCACCGCACCGGCGAGCGCCGCGCCGGCGATGACGTTGGTCCAGACGGTGGGCAGGTTCGAGACGCGCGCCAGGAGCAGGTACGCGTTGGCGCGGGAACGGCGCGTCATCTTTGGCACGACCGCACTCATTAGGTACGACCGAAGTCAGCCAACTGCGACCTGACCCACTCGAGCTCGCGCGCGATCGCCTCGGCGACATCGATCGTGCGATGCTCGGCCGGCAGCACGTCCCAGGTGTAGGTCTCGACTTCGAGCTGATCGCAAATTGGATTCGCGCGAAGCGACGTCAGAAATGACGCGACGAACGGCTGCGTCGTCGCCAGCGCGCCAAGCTGCTCCAGGAACAGCGGCACGTGAAAATGCACCCGCCAGTTGTCGTCGGCGCCGGCGTGCGCGAGCGCGTCAGGAAGATCGACGAAGCGCTCCAGCGAATCGCCATGCCTGGCGACGACCTGGTGCAGGTACGTGTCTTCCGCGAACGGCCGAAGCGCGGCGATCTCCGACGACCTCACGTCGAGGGCGGAGCTGATCTGCACTTTGACGACGTCCACACCTGCCGCTGCAAAAGTGCCCAGAACGAGTGACGGATCCTCGAACTCCACGGCCATGTGGCAGGTATCCAGGCAGACGCCGACGTAACGTCGCACCTGAGTGTCGGCGAGGTACTTGTCAAAAAACGTGCAGGTTTCATCCGCCGTCTCGAACAAACACGACGGTTCGGGCTCGAGAGCCAGCCGGATACGGCGTCCGGTTTTCGACTCCAGCCCGGCGAGATGATCCGCGTGCTCGCGAATGCCACGCGCGACTGCCTCGACATCGGCGGCACTTTTGATATGCGGCTTGAATGCGCCCGGGACGGTGCTGACTGAGCCCGTCGCTATGTCTGGCGGAAGCAACACGGCGAGAATGTCCGCCATCTGGTTCGAGTACGCCACGCGGCGGGCATCCCGCCAATCAGGAAGATAGACCTTCTCCTTGACGCGTTCGCCGTGAAACGCGCCGTACGGAAAGCCGTTGATGGTGAAAACGTAATACTCGTTCTCCGCCATGAATCGCTGAAACTCGGCGAGGGCTCCGGGTTTCGCGAGAGCGGCTGCCGCGCTGGCTGACAATCGCAACCCGATGCCAAACGGGCCCTCGGCATCCAGGTGCCTGCGCACGCGTGGAAGGACATCGCCGACAGCCGCGCGAACCTCCGCCCACTCCTCGCCCGCGTGAATGTTTGTGCAGTACGTGAGATGGAACCCGCCGACCCGCATCAGTGCACAGGCGCGAGATCTGTGATGGCCTGAGTCACGAGCGCGAGGTCCATCTCTGTAACCTCGAATGGCGACTGAATGTCGCGCAGCATCGTGATGTGCAGTTCCCCGCCCAAATGCTCGCGGAACTCACGCAGGCCTTCGATCAGCAGCAGCTCGCCGCTCGCGTTTCGCTGCAGCACGGCCTCGTCCCATGTCGGCAGTCCCGTTGCGGAGATCACGGCGGCAATGCGCGTAGCGATCTTCGTCGGCAAAAATCCGGAGAGCGTCGCATACCGGATATCGAGCGCCATACCGATCGAAACGGCTTCGCCGTGACGAATCCGGTTACCCGTGATCGATTCGAGTTTGTGCGCAGCCCAGTGGCCGAAATCGAGCGGGCGCGCGCTGCCCATTTCGAACGGATCACCGGTCGTGCAGATGTGGCGCATGTGCCATTCGAGCGACGGCCGGATCACCGCCCCCAGGGCGTCGATATCTCCGGCGTGGAGCAGAGCCGCGGACCGTTCGATCTGATCGAAGAGGCCCGCGTCCTTCAGCAGCGCGACCTTGATCATCTCCGACACGCCGGCGATTCGATCGCGGCGGCTCAGGGTTTCGATGAGATCCAGGTCGTTGATGACCGCGAAGGGCGGCGCGAACGTGCCGACGAAGTTTTTCTTGCCGAACATGTTCACGCCGTTCTTGACGGCGACGCCGGAATCACATTGCGCCAGCACGGTGCTCGGAATGCGAATGACCCGAATGCCCCGGTGCCCGGTCGCCGCCGCAAAGGAAATCGTGTCGAGCGCGGCTCCCCCGCCGATGGCGACGATGAAGGATTGGCGATCGATGCCATGAGTGTTGATCAACTCCAGAATGCGAAGCGTCTGCGACAGGTCATTCTTCGACGCTTCACCACCCGGCACGAGCACCGGCGGCGCGACGAGCGCGAGCTGACCCGCGTGAGCCTCGACGTACGCCGTGATGTCCTGGATCAGCGACGATGACGCCGCCGCGAGCCCGTCGTCGACCGCGACCAGGAGGCGATGTTGACGACCCGGTTCGAGGCGCCCGACGATGTCCGCGAAGAGCGGGCTGTGGGGTTGCCAGAGGCCGCGCGTAAAGACGACTGGGAAGCTGAAATGGACCGAGAAGCTCGGTTCGAGCACGGACATGCGACAGGTGAATATGTCACGGCGAGCAATGCGCAATCAATGATGGCGGGATCGAGTCCTACGATGCAGAACATACGGGCCTCCGTGTAGCAATTACAGTAATACCACCTATATATCTCATACACTAGTCGTCTTTGGAGGGTTCTTTCAGCGGTAGCCGCCACGAATACTGGCGGCGTGAGTGAAGTACAGGCTCGATTGGGAGCGCGAGTTCGCGATTTGCGCCAGCAACGCGGCTGGACGCAGGAGACGCTCGGGGAGCGAGCCGGTCTGAGCTACAAGTTCATCGGCGAGATCGAACGCGCGATCGGAAACCCGACAATCGACTCAATCGATCAGATTGCGCGCGCATTCGGCCTCGATATAGGCCTGCTGTTACATCGCGAGGCGCCCGAAGCGGTGTACACACCACTATCGTCCGATGATTTTGCCGTGATGCGCGAAGCCCGGGACACCCTCGACTCTGCGTTGAAGCGGCTCGGCGGCTCGGGGAAACGACGGCCGCGAACGCGCCGAAAGTAGCTACTAGAATAAAGGAGTGAAGCGTCGCCAGTTCCTTCGCGCCATCGCGGCGGCAGGCGCCGGTGCAGCCGTGGGCGGCGTCAGTTGGGGCCTCCACGAACGCGGAACCCTCGGCGTGACCAGCGCCGCGCTGACCGTTGACGGCCTTCCGCCGGCCTTCCAGAACTTCAGGATCGCCCTCCTGACCGATCTGCACCGCAGCGCGCTCGTCTCGGCCGATCTCGTCGATCGCGCTGTCAGCGCGGCGCTCGACGCCAAACCCGATCTCGTCGTCCTCGGCGGCGACTACGTGACGAACTTTGATTCGCGGTTCGCCGGTCCGGTCGCCGAGGTCCTCGGACGGTTGTCGGCGCCGGCGGGCGTCATCGCCGTGCTGGGAAACCATGACGATGAGCGCGTAGTGCCTGCGGCGCTCGCCGCGAGGGGCATTCGCGTGCTCCGGGAACAGCGGCTGCGGCTGGAAATGGGCGGGCGGTCCGTGGATTTCATCGGAATCAGCTACTGGACGCGCGGCACAGCGAGAATTGGGACGCTGATCGACCGCGAGGCGACGCCAATTCTCGTCGCCCATGATCCGCGGCGGCTGACGGAGGCGGAGTTGCTGAGTATTCCGCTCGTGCTGAGCGGCCACACGCACGGCGGCCAGGTCATCGTGCCTCCGTTCGGACCGATCAATCGATTTCGATTTCCCATCACGCAGGGCACGCTGCGCCGCAACAGCACGACGTTGTTTGTGAGCCGCGGTGTGGGAACGATCTATCTGCCGATGCGGCTCAACTGCCCGCCGGAAGTCGCGGTGGTCACGCTCGTGTAGCGGTCGGCACTAGGCGCGCGGCGCGATGATCACGCGGCCGCCGTCAACACGGCATCGGCCCTCTGCAATCAGCTGAATCGCCTCAGGGAGGATGCGATGTTCCTCGGCGAGGATGCGCGCCGAAAGCGTGGCGACGGTGTCTGTCTGATGCACCGGCACGGCCGCCTGGAGAATGATGGGCCCCGCATCGAGTTCAGGCGTGACGAAATGAACGGTGGCGCCGCTCACCGTCGCGCCAGCGGCCAGCGCCTGCTGCTGCGCATCGACGCCCGTGTATTTCGGCAGAAGCGACGGATGCACATTGACGATGGCGTTGGGGAACGCGTCGCAGAATGTCGGGCTGAGCATCCGCATGAATCCGGCGAGACAGACAAGCTCCACGCCGCGGCTCTTGAGCTCGCCGACGAGTCGCGCGTCGTACTCTTCGCGGGACGACGCGTCGCGGTGCGGCAGCACAAGCGTCTCGATACCGGCGCGTTCCGCGCGCCCGAGACCCTGAGCATCGGCGCGATTCGAGATCACCACCGCCACACGCGCCCGCACCTTGCCGGCGGCGATCGCCTCGATCACGGCCTGCAAGTTGCTCCCCCGGCCCGAAATAAGCAGGCCGAGAGGGACGTACCCCTTTTCCACAGTTTTGGGCCGATTAGGGACAGGTCTCATTGGCGGAAGTGTGCGTGGCGAGTCGTCGGCATGCCGATTGCAACTACGTCGTCGCAGTGCATCCAGAGGTTGCTATGCCACGACGTCCCCGCGCAAGTGCGAACACAGGTTTTTACCATGTAATCAACCGGTCGGTCCGAAAGGCGGCGTTGTTTGAGACACGACGGGACTACATCGCCTTTCTCACGGTCCTCCGACTGGGGATCGAGAAGCATAACGCTCCGCTTGTGTCCTACTGCGTTCTCTCGAATCATTGGCACCTGCTGATCGGGCCGATCCCGGTGGCCGAGCTCACGCGAGTCGTGAAGTGGGTAACGGCTACCCACGCGATGCGTTGGCATCGAAATCGGGGAACGATCGGCACGGGCCCGGTGTACCAGGGCCGGTTCCGATCGACGCCGATTCACGATCTGGAAGCGCTTGTGCCGTTGTCGCGATACGTCGAGCGCAACGCGCGTTCGGCCGGCTTGGTCAGTCGCGCGGAAGACTGGCAATGGTGCAGCCTGTCGCAGAGGCTGAGGGGCGGCAGCGCGGTGCCGCTCAGCCATTCGCGGCTGCACTCGAGCCCGTTGTGGGTCGACTACGTCAACTCCGTCCTTACAATGCGCGAACAACTGACCGAGGCCAAGAAAGCAAGCTGACGATGGAGACCCTCTAGCTATACGAGACTTCGCGGTTGCCTGGAACTACGCGGCCGATTGCCCACGCGCCCGGCAATTCGCGGCAGATCGTCGATGCATCGTCGGGCGCGACGGCGATGACGAGGCCGACACCCATGTTGAAAGCGCGCCGCATTTCGCCGGGCTCTATGCCTCCGCCCTTCTGCAACCACTGAAAGAGCGCTGGGACCTGCCACGTGCCAAGATCAATTTCAGCCGCCACGCCGTCCGGCAGCATTCGCGGCGTGTTCTCCGTCAAGCCGCCGCCGGTGATGTGCGCCATGCCTTTGATCACGGCGAGGTGCGGTTTCACATCCGTCAAGTACGACCGGTGCGTTTGCATCAGCGCCTCGCCGACGGTCGAGTCGAGCTCCGGAATGTGCGCGCCCACATCCAGCCGCATCGCGTCGAACACGATTCTGCGCGCCAGCGAATAGCCGTTGGTGTGAAGGCCTGTTGACGGCAATCCGATCAGAATGTCGCCGGCCGCAATCGCAGAGCCATCGATGACGCGCTGCCGCTCGACTGCGCCGACGATAAAGCCGGCGACGTCGTACTCGCCGTCCGCGTAGAAACCAGGCATCTCGGCGGTTTCGCCACCGAGCAGAGCGCATCCGTTTTCACCGCACGCGCGAGCCACGCCTTTGACGATCTGCTCCGCCACGTCGGGCGACAGCTTACCGGTCGCCAGATAGTCGAGAAAAAAGAGCGGCGTCGCGCCTTGCACGAGAATGTCGTTGACGCAGTGATTCACGAGATCTGCGCCGATCGTGTCGTGGACGCCCGTCATGAACGCGAGCTTGAGCTTCGTGCCGACACCGTCGGCGCTCGCGACGAGCACCGGCTCCTTCATGCCGGGGTCCATCCGGAACAGACCGCCAAACGAGCCGATGCCGGACAGCACGTTCGGCGTGTACGTGGCACGGGCCAGCGATTTGATGCGGCGAACCACTTCGTTGCCGGCGTCGATGTCGACGCCTGATTGCCGATAATCGACTCCCGCCACGCGTCAGAACTCCAGCTTCTGCAACACGGCCTCGGCCAGCCGCCGCGCCGGCGATCCTTCCGCGGCCGCCCAATAGGACCGCCGCACCGCGACATAGAACATTTCTTCGGCGAAATCCTCTTCGAGCATGTCGAATGCGTCGCGCAGCAGCTCGATGGCGGCGGCCTGGTCCGCCGATCTCGCGGCGAGCGCCGCCATCATCGCCGCCGGCTGTTCGACGGCCGCCGCGCCGAGCCCAAGCGCGATCGGCGCGCGCGCCTGCTCCCCCGCGGTCAGCGCGACGTCGATCAACGACTTGAATGCCGCCTGATCGCCGCGCCGTGCGAAGGCGCTCAGCGCATGCGCCGATGTTCGCTGGAGAATCTGGAAGCCGGTGTTGGCCGCAGCAAACCGCAGCGTGTCATCCAGGTACTTGTGATACGCGTCGCAGTTAACGCCCAGCATGCAGTTCGCCGCGGCGACTGCGGGCTGGCGCTCGCGCGGGGCCTGTTTCTGCAGCTCAGCGAGCGCCGGCAACGCCGATGTGTCGCCGATCTTCCCCAGCGCCAGCACCGCATCGTCCTGCAACGGCCCGTCGAGCCTCGCGACCGCGAGAATCGCCGGTACGGCCCATGCGGCCTTGTAGTCGCCAAGCGCCTGGATCACCTCGCCGCGGAAAAAATCTTCGCCGCTCACGATGAGCGGCGTCACTGCGGCGCGCGCACGCGGATCGGCGTGGAACGCCGCCAGCGCGCGTGTCAGCGCCGGGCGGACAAACTCGGACGATTCGCTCTGCAGCGCTTCGATCATGGCTGCGATCGGCGCCGACTCAGGGTGGCGTTCGAACCATTCGTACGCGACGGCGCGCAACCGGTCATTGCGGTCGGACATGACCGACGCCATGAGTTCCGACGTGGCCCTGTCGTCGAATCCGGCGAGCAACACGAGCGCGCGATAGCGGACGTAGCTGTCTTTATGGCTCTTCACCGCCGCCGTGAGGGCGGGCACGGCTTCGGCGGCCGTCGCGCGGCGGATCGTTCTCGACGCAGTCATGCGAACCGGAAAATCGAAGGCGCCGAGCGAGTCGATGGCAGCGCTCAGCGAATCCTGCGCGCGAAGCACATCCGCCCGCCCGGTATTGACGACGATCGCCGTCAATACGATTGCGATCCAAAGCAGCTGCCGGGGTCGAGTCATGCTGGTTACTCTTTCAGTTTGAGCGCGAGCTGTTGGTAGGCGGCTTCGTCGCGCGGAAAGGCGACCGGGTACTCGCCCGTGTAGCACGATGTGCAATAACTCTTCCGTTCCGGGCCGACCGAGTCGAGCAATCCTTCGAGGCTCAGGTAGCCGATCGTGTCCGCGCCGATGTATTTGCGGATCTCCTCGAGCGTGTGCGTCGCGCCGATGAGCTCGGCGCGCCGCGGAGTGTCCACGCCGTAGAAACACGGCGAAATCGTCGGCGGGCAGGAGATTCGCATGTGCACTTCGCGCGCGCCGGCGGCCCGCACCATCTTCACGATCTTCCGGCTCGTCGTGCCTCGCACAATCGAGTCGTCGACGAGCACAACGCTGCGGCCGGTGAGAATGCTTCGAACCGGGTTCAGTTTCACGCGGACGCCGAAGTGGCGAATGCTCTGTTGTGGTTCGATGAACGTGCGGCCGACGTAGTGATTACGAATCAGGCCCATCCGCATCGGCAGGCCCGATGCTTCTGCGTAACCGGTCGCGGCGCACACGCCGCTGTCAGGAATCGGCACCACGACGTCAGCGTTCGGCGTTGGATGTTCGAGCGCGAGCCTTCGGCCGAACGCGGTGCGCGCCTCGTTCACACTTAAGCCGAACACGCTCGAATCCGGCCTGGCGAAGTACACGTGCTCAAAAATGCAGTGCGCCTTCGGCGCCGTCGCGAACGGCCGGATCGATTTCGTGCCGTCCGGCCCCGCGATAAACATCTCGCCCGGCTCGATGTCGCGCACGTGAACGGCGTCGATCAAATCGAGCGCGCACGTCTCCGAGGCGACCACCCAGCCGTCGTTCAGCTTGCCGAGCGTGAGGGGCCGGAACCCGTGCGGGTCTCGCACCGCGATCATCCGGTCCTTGGTCAGCAGGACGAGCGAGAACGCGCCCTGCGCCTGCGACACGGCTTCAGTCAGCGCGGCTTCCGGCGTCGGCGCTTTCGATCGCGCGTACAAGTGCAGCAGCACCTCGGTGTCGCTCGTCGTCTGGAAAATAGCGCCCTCAGCGACGAGTTTTTCGCGCAGTTCGCCGCCGTTCACCAGATTGCCGTTGTGGCAAATCGCGATCTCGCCGTGCGCGCAGTCGATGAGAATCGGTTGCGCGTTCTTGAGGCCGCTCTCGCCCGCGGTCGAGTACCGCACATGACCGACCGCAGCCGTGCCGGCCAGCTTCGACAGGACCGACTCGTCAAAACCGTCAGCCACGTACCCCATGGCCTTGTGCATCGTGAGCCGCTCGCCGTCAGTGGCCGCGATGCCGGCGCTTTCCTGACCGCGATGCTGGAGCGCGTAGAGCCCGAGATACGTGAGATTCGCGGCCTCGGTGTGGCCGTGGATGCCGAAGATGCCGCATTCTTCGCGGAACTTGTCCATGTATCGTCAGTCCTTCGGGCCGAACCACTTCGACAAACCGGTCGACCACCGGGATTCGGCGTCGCCCACAGAACATTCGATCACAACACCGGCGCCTTCGATCGCGATTCTGATCGACGCGCCGCCGGTCGAGCCGATCTTCCTCGCCGGAACGCCAAGTTTCGTCGCGGCAGACAACAACGCTCCAGTGTCGGCCGGCGCCGTGCTCACGACAGCGCGCGAAGCGCTCTCGCCAAACAACGTCGCCGTCGTCAAATCGATTCCGCCGTCCGCAGCGGCCGCCGGAACCGTGACATCGATCCCGATCCCGCCACTGTCGAAACAACACTCCGCGAGCGTCACGGCCAGGCCGCCGTCCGCGCAGTCGTGCGCGCTCTTCACCACGCCGGCGCCGATCGACTCGTACAGCAGCGTGTGAAGCGCCTTTTCCCGCGCCAGGTCGAGCGCCGGAGGCTGGCCCTTGATCAATCCATGAATCGTCTTGAGGTACTCGCTTCCGCCGAGCTCACCGAGTCCGTCGCCGAGCAGGACGACGTCCAGTCCCGCCGATGGAAACACGCGGGTCGCCACGCGATCGGCGTCTTCGATCAGGCCCACGACGCCGATAACCGGCGTCGGCAGGATCGCGCGCCCTTCGGTTTCGTTGTACAGGCTCACATTGCCGCCGGTAATCGGCGTGTCGAGCCCGCGGCACGCTTCGCCGATGCCGGCCACCGCTTCCGCAAACTGCCACATGATCTCGGGCCGCTGCGGATTGCCGAAGTTCAAGCAGTTCGTCGCGCCGATGGGCTGGCCGCCGGCGCATGCGACGTTGCGCGCGGCTTCCGCGACGGCAAGCTTCGCGCCCTGGCGCGGGTCGAGCTCGCAATAAC
Organism: Vicinamibacterales bacterium; assembly: GCA_046598935.1. Lineage (GTDB taxonomy): Bacteria > Acidobacteriota > Vicinamibacteria > Vicinamibacterales > SCN-69-37 > SCUN01. The sequence goes on from JBKJHW010000106.1 coordinate 18,414, forward strand.
GTCCGTTGCCGTCGGTGGACATCGCCAACGCGCGCGATGTGCCCTTGACGCGGACGACGCCGGCACTGAGACCGGTCAGCGCGAACGTGTTGCCGCGCACCATGTGGTCGTACTGCCGGTAGATCCACCGCTTGCTGGCGATGCCGGGGGCGCTGAGCAACGCGAAGAACGCGTCCTTCGGGGCCGGAAGCGGTTTCAGATCGGCCTTCGACAACGCATTGGCGGCAATCCGTCCCGGCAGATCCGCGAACGGCCGCCGATAGACCGGCGCTTCGTCGGTGAGCGCGCGGTTCGGCACTTCGACAACGACCACGCCGTTGTGTTTCACGCGCAATTTGTCGTCAGCAGTGACCTCGCCGATATGCACGGCGTGAAGATCCCACTTCTCGAAGATCTGCTCGACTTCTTTCTCGCGGCCGCGCTTGACGATCAGCAGCATGCGCTCCTGAGATTCAGAAAGCATGATTTCGTACGGCGTCATGCCGCTTTCGCGCTGCGGCACACGCGCGACGTCGATCTCGACGCCCACGCCGCCGCGCGACCCGGTTTCGGACGTCGCGCACGTCAAACCTGCGGCGCCCATGTCCTGAACGCCGACGCACGCGTCGGTCTTCATGACCTCGAGGCAGGCTTCGAGCAGCAGCTTCTCCATGAACGGATCGCCGACCTGCACGGCCGGGCGCTTCTCTGCCGACTTTTCGTCGAACTCCGCCGATGCCATCGTCGCGCCGTGAATGCCGTCGCGGCCGGTCTTCGCGCCGACGTAATAGATGGCGTTGCCGACGCCGCTCGCCGCGCCCTTGACGATCTCATCCTGGCGCGCGATGCCCAGGCAGAACACGTTCACGAGCGGGTTGCCGGCATAGCGCTCGTCGAACATCACTTCGCCGCCGACGGTCGGAATGCCGATGCTGTTCCCGTACCCGCCGATGCCGCGGACGACACCATCGACGATGCGGCGGGTCTGCGGCGACTCGATGGCGCCGAAGCGCAATGAATTCAGCAGCGCGATGGGACGGGCGCCCATTGTGAAGATGTCGCGAATGATGCCGCCGACGCCTGTTGCCGCGCCCTGGTACGGCTCGATGAACGACGGATGATTGTGCGATTCGATCTTGAAAACGGCCGCGAGGCCGTCACCGATGTCCACGGCGCCGGCGTTTTCGCCCGGGCCCTGCACGACGCGCTTACCTTCGGTCGGCAGCGTCTTCAAATGCACGCGCGAGCTCTTGTAGCTGCAGTGCTCGGACCACATCACCGAAAACAGGCCCAGCTCGGTCAGATTCGGCTCGCGGCCCATCAGGGACACGATCCGGTCGTACTCTTCGCGCGTTACACCGTGCCGTTCGAGTGTCGCGACGTCAAAGGCAATGGCGGTCATCCCCTACACCGCGTGCAGCGCGCCGGTCAGGCTGCCCGAGGCGAACGCGTCGATGACTGACCGCAACAAGATGAGGCCCTCGTCGCTGCCCAGCCGCGTGTCGCAGGCTCGCTCCGGATGCGGCATGAGTCCGACCACGTTGCGCTGTTCGCTGCAGACCCCGGCAATGCTCGCGAGCGATCCATTCGGATTCGCGGCGTCGGTGATCTGGCCGTCCGGCGTTGCATACCGGAAGACGATGCGGCGGTCCTTCTCAAGTGCCGCGATCACTTCGGGATCCGCGAAGAAGTTGCCCTCGCCATGCGAGATCGGCACCTTCAACACCTGGCCGGGCTTGCACAGCCGCGTGAACGGTGTGTCGTTCTGCTCCACGCGAATGGTCACGAACTCGCAGTGGAAGCGCAGGTCGCTGTTGCGCAACATCGCGCCGGGGAGCAGTCCGCTTTCCTGAAGGATCTGGAACCCGTTGCAGATGCCGAGGACCGGGCCGCCGCGGTCGGCGAACGCTTTCACGGCGGCCATGATGGGCGAGAATCGCGCGATCGCGCCTGTGCGCAGGTAGTCGCCGTGCGAAAATCCGCCGGGCAGGATCACCGCATCGGCGTCGCCGAGCGATGTCTCCTTGTGCCACACCATCGAGACGTCCTGGCCGAGCACCGTTTCGGCGGTGTATTGCGCTTCGTGATCGCAGTTCGAACCGGGAAAAACGACGACGGCGAACTTCACTTGCCGACCTCAACGGTGAAGCTCTCGATGACCGGATTCGCGAGAACTTTGTCCGAGATTTCCTTCGCCATCTTCTCGGCGTCGGCGGCGTTGTCGACATCGAGGTCGAGGACGAAGTACTTGCCCTGCCGGACGTCTGTCGCCCGTCCGTACCCGAGTGAATGGAGCGCTTCAACAATCGCGCGGCCCTGCGGATCAAAGACCGAGGGTTTGAGCGTGACGAACACACGAGCCTTCACAGTCAGCCTCCTAAAACACTCTGCCGAAAATCGCGTCCACGTTGCGAAGCTGAGCGTTCAGATCGAACGCTTCGTCGACGACGTCCTTCGGCAACACCTTCATGACATCCGCGTCGGCCAGAATCAGCGACTTGAAGTCCGTCTGCGCTTGCCCAGTACGCTCCGCTGACCGCTGCGCTTCAAACGACTTCATCGCATTGCGCTGCACCCACTCGTAGGCCTGCTCGCGCGAAACTCCCCGGCGGGCAAGTTCGAGCAGCAGGGTGCCGGAAAACACCACGCCGCGCGAGCGGCCGAGGTTTTCCATCATGCGCTCCGGATACACGACCATGCCGGCGACAATCCGCGTAAACCGGCGCAGCATGTGGTCGAGCCCGATAAAACTGTCGGGCACGATGACGCGCTCGACCGACGAGTGCGAGATGTCCCGCTCGTGCCAGAGCGCGACGTTCTCGAGCGCCGCCATCGAGTTCGAGCGAATCAGCCGCGCGAGACCGACGATCTGCTCGCAGCCAATGGGATTGCGCTTGTGCGGCATCGCCGACGAGCCCTTCTGGCCTTTGCCGAAGGGTTCTTCGATTTCTCCAATTTCTGTTTTCTGCAGGCCCCGGATTTCGAGCGCGAATTTTTCGAGCGACGCGGCAAGGATCGCGAGCGCCGTCATCAACTCGGCGTGGCGGTCGCGCTGAATGACCTGCGACGAGACCGGCGCCGGCTCAAGTCCCAGCGTCCGGCACACCGCTTCTTCGATCTTCGGATCGAGATGCGCGAACATGCCGACGGCGCCAGAAATCTTGCCGACCGACACGGCCGCGCGCGCGCGCACGATACGCTCGCGGCCGCGGGCGAGCTCCGCGTACCACAGGGCGAGCTTCACGCCAAGCGTCATCGGCTCGGCGTGCACGCCGTGGGTACGGCCGATCATCGGCGTCTTCTTGTGCTCGTGCGCCCGGGTTCTGATCGCGGCGGCGAGGGCGTCGATGTCGCGGAGAATGAGGTCGCAGGCGTCGCGCATCTGAAGCGCAAGCGCGGTGTCGAGCACGTCGGACGACGTCATGCCGAAGTGCAACCAGCGCGCGGCGTCGCCGACGCGTTCGGCGACAGCGGTCGTAAACGCGATCACGTCGTGCTGCGTGACCTTTTCGATCTCGTCAATGCGCGGAATGAACGCGTCGAGCTCGGCTTCAGCCCTCTCGCGCAGCACCCTGGCGTCAGCGGCCGGCACCACACCGTCGGCGACGAGCGCGTCGGTTGCCGCCAACTCCACATCCAGCCATGTCTTGTACTTGTGCCGATCGCTCCAGATCGCGCCCATCTCGGGCTGGGTGTAACGCGGAATCACAGCCGAAGCCTCCCAGCGTCGATCGACGCGGTCTCGGGGCCGACAATGGTTGCGCTCAACTGATCCCCGCGCACCATGTCTTTGGCGACTCGGAGAATATCGCCAGCCGTCACCTTCTCGATGCTGGCGAGCGTTTCATCCATCGTGTAATGGCGCGTGAAATACAGCTCCTGGCGCGCCAGATGCGACATCCGGCTCGAGGTGCTTTCGAGACTCAGCATGAGCGAGCCTTTCAGGTGATCCTTCGCCCGGCGCAGCTCCTCTGGCGAGACGACTTCGTCGCGAATCGTCCGCAGCTCGGCGAGCGTCAGGTCGATGACGTCGCCAACCTTGTCGTTCGCGCAGCCGGCGTAAATCGTCAGCATGCCGGCGTCGCTGTATGACGTCAGGTTGCTGAAGACGGCATACGCCAGGCCGCGTTCTTCACGAATGTGCTGGAACAGCCGCGAGCTCATGGAGCCGCCGAGAATCGTGTTGAGCACGTAGGCGACGTGCCGGTCGTCGTGCCCCTGCGGCAGCGCGCCCGTTCCGAGACAGATATGGCTCTGCTCGATGTCTTTTCGGCGCACTGACAGGCCGCTCCCCACTGCGGGCGCCGACGTCGGATACGCCGGCGCGGCCGTCGGCAGTTTCGAAAAAGCGCCGCTCACGAGGTCGCGCAGATGTTCGTGCTGGAAATTACCGGCGGCCGCAACGATCAGATTCGGCGCGGTGTAGGTGCGCGAGAAGTAATCGCGCAGCGACTCGGATGAAAACGACTGCACGGTGTCCGGTGTGCCGAGAATCGGACGACCGAGCGGATGGTTCAGCCAGAACTGGCGCGTGAACACTTCATGCACGAGATCGTCGGGCGCGTCTTCCACCATCTTGATCTCTTCAAGAATCACACTCTGTTCTTTTGTGACATCGACCGGCGCGAGCGCCGGGTTGAGAATCATGTCCGAAAGGATGTTGACCGCGATCGGCAGGTGCTCATCGAGCACGCGGATGTAATACGCGGCGTATTCCTTCGCCGTGAACGCGTCGAGCTGCCCGCCGATCGAATCCACCTCTTCCGCGATCGCCTGCGCGGAGCGCGTCGCCGTACCTTTGAAGAGCATGTGCTCGACAAAATGCGCGATGCCGCTTTCGACGTCGCTCTCGTGACGCGATCCGCGCGCGAGCCAGACACCGAGCGTCACCGAGCGCACTTCCGACATCGGCTCGGTCACGAGACGCAGGCCCGTCGGCAGTGTCTCTAAGTTGTTTACTCTCTTGAGGTTAGATGAGAGACTCAAGACAAAGATTCTAACATCAATGACCGACCTCGCGGAACTAGACAGGCGCGAACTCGAGGAGACTCTCGCCGCTCTCGGCGCTCCGAAGTTTCACGGCAGACAGATTTATCGCTGGCTTTACAAGCGCGGCGTCACCGATCCGGCGGCGATGACCGATCTCAGCCAAAAACTGCGAACGACGCTCGCCGACGCGATCACCGTCACGACGCCAACTGTTGCAAAGAAACAGGTTTCCGAAGACGGCACGACGAAATTCCTGCTGAAGCTTGCCGACGGCCGACTGATCGAATCGGTCTACATCCCCGACACGCCCGCACAGACGTTCTGCATCTCAACCCAGGTCGGCTGCGCGATGAAATGCGCGTTTTGCCTGACGGGCACGATGGGGCTCGTGCGCAACCTCACCGCCGGCGAGATCGCCGGCCAGGTCCGCGTCCTTGCTCACGAAACCGGCCTCGCCAACTCCATCTTCAACATCGTCCTCATGGGCATGGGCGAGCCGCTGCACAATTACGACCCCGTGATGAAGGCGATCCGGATGCTCGCCGACAAGGACGGGCTCGACCTGCACCCGCGGCGCATCACGCTCTCCACCGTCGGCGTCGTCCCGGGCATGCAGAAGCTGGCGAATGAAGAACTCATGCCGAGCCTCGCGATTTCACTGCACGCGACGACGGAGGAACAGCGCGACAGGCTCGTGCCGATCAACCGGAAGTACGACATCAATGAATTGATCGACGCCTGCCGCAAAATGCCGATGCGGCGCCGCGGCAAAATCATGTTCGAGTACGTCATGCTCGCGGGCGAAAACGACTCGATCGCCGACGCGAAGCGGCTCGTGAAATTGCTGAAGGGCCTGAAGGCCAAAGTGAACCTGCTGCCGCTCAACGAAGCGGCGGGAATTCCCTTCAAACGGCCGAGCGATGATGTCGTGAACGCGTTTGCGAAGGTGCTGGTCGAAGGCGACGTGCGGGTGACCGTTCGCAAGAGCCGCGGCCGGGACATTCGCGCGGCCTGCGGACAGCTCGCGACAGACCAATAGAGGCCATGCGGCGCGACTAACTTGATGCGCGGGAAGACTTACGACTTGGCCAGCTTGGCTGCAGCGGCTTCGACTTTGTCCTCGAGCTTCTTCTTATAAGCCGTGAGCTTTCCCGCGAGCGCATGATCACCCAGCGCGATCATCTGCGCGGCAAGCACGCCGGCGTTTGTCGCGCCGGGTTTGCCGATCGCAACGGTCGCCACCGGAACGCCTGGCGGCATCTGTACCGTAGACAGCAGCGCGTCCATGCCCTTCAACGCTGATGAATCGATCGGCACGCCGATGACGGGGCGTGTTGTGTGCGCAGCGACGACACCCGCGAGATGCGCGGCGGCGCCCGCGCCGATGATGAAAACCTTCACGCCGCGCTGATGACTTTCGTCAATCATGCGCATCACGCGCGCGGGAGACCGGTGCGCCGATGCGACAGTCATCTCCCACTTCAAACCAAATTCATTGAGAGCATCGCCCGCCGCGCGCATGATTTCCGCGTCGGAATCCGAGCCCATGAGAATCATCACGTCGAGTGTGTTCATTGTTCGGTCGCCTTCCGGCCAATATCGGTGCGGAATTCCGCTCCATCATATGAGATTTTTTTCACGCCATCGTAGGCGCGGCTGATGGCGTCCCGATAGGTTGCGGCGCGCCCGACAACGACCAGCACGCGGCCGCCTGAGGTCACGGCTCGACCGTCGACGTCCTTCGTTCCCGCATGAAACACGACGATCCCCGGCTCCTGATTGGCGGTTTCGATGCCGGTGATCGCTTTTCCCGTGTCGACCTTGCCCGGATACCCGCCCGACGCCATCACGACGCCGACGAACTTGTCAGAGGACAGCGTCAGCTTGGGCGCGCGGTCGAGGCCGCCTTCGGCGGCGGCCATCAGCGCGCTTGTGAAATCGCCGTCGATCGCGGGCAGAAGCGCCTGCGCCTCCGGATCGCCGAAACGCACGTTGAATTCGATGACACGCGGTCCGTCCTTCGTGAGCATCAGCGACACATAGAGAAACCCAATGTAACCGCCCGCGCTCGCATCGATCACCGGCTGTACGATGTCGCGCATCACTTCCTGTTCGAGCGCAGGAGTCATCAGCGGACTCGGCGCGAACGCGCCCATGCCGCCGGTGTTCGGTCCCGTGTCGCCGTCATACGCGCGCTTGTGGTCCTGGGCGCTCCCAAGAGGGACCGCTCGCTTGCCGTCGCACAACGCGAAGAACGACACCTCGGGCCCGAACAGACACTCCTCGATGACCACGCGCGAGCCGGCTTCGCCAAACGTCCGCGTTTCGAGACACGACCGCACGGCCGCTTCCGCTTCCGCGCGATCCTGCGCGACGACGACGCCCTTGCCACCGGCGAGGCCGTCGGCCTTGACCACAACGGGCAGACCGAATCGTTCACTGGAGAGGACGGTCAGGGCCGCGTCAAGAGTGTCAACGACTTCGAAACGGGCGGTCGGGATCTTGTGCTCGGCCATGACCGCTTTGGCGAAGGCCTTGGAACACTCGAGTTGGGCACTTTGCCGGCTCGGACCGATCGTGGGGTGGCCGGCGGCCCTCAGTGCGTCGGAAACGCCGGCGTCGAGCGGGGCTTCCGGTCCAATTACGGTCAGATCGATGCGTTCCCGGGCAATCAGATCCAGGACGGCCTGGGCATCATTAATAGAGAGGGGGACGACCTGACCGACCTGTGCCATTCCGGGGTTCCCTGGGGCGCAAAGCACCCGCGTCACCCCTGGGTCCCGGGCGATCCTCCAGGCCAGGGCGTGTTCCCGGCCCCCGGAGCCCAAAATCAGCACTCGCATAAGGGCTCAATTGTCCCCGGTTCGTACGGTGATACGCTAGGGAATTGCCGCCTCATGTGATGGCCCGTTAGGGGCGATCCGTATCGGGTTATGTATCTGGTAATCGGGTAATGGCGGCTACAAATTCAAGCGGGAAGGGGGTGTCAGCCTTGGCAGAAGTAAAAGTTCAGGAAGGTGAGTCTATTGAAAGCGCGCTCCGCCGTTTCAAGCGGAAAGTGCAGCAAGAAGACATCATCAAAGATATTAAGAAGCACTCGTTCTACCTGAAGCCAGGCGACAAACGCCGGGCCAAACAGGCCTTGGCGCGTAAGCGCTCCCGGAAGAAGCAGCGCCGCGACCCGGATTAGCCTCATTTCCGGGGTGGTTGGTAATAGACGAATGGGCGGGCCCGCCAGGGTCCGCCCATTGCGTTTTGGGCTAGACTAAGGACGATTTTTCCCGGGTCTTGGCAGGAGTCGAGACCGGCAGCGGCGCGCCATTGCGCCATTGGCAATACTGAAAGCCGCAAGGCGATTGGGAAAGACGCTAGGCGTTTGAGAAAGACGCGAGGAGTTTGAAGATGCAGATTGTAGAACGTGCCGTCGGGTCGGTGATGATCCTCGACCTGAAGGGCAAGATCACTCTCGGCGAGGGTGACGAGGCTTTGAGGGACAAGATCAACTCACTGATCCTGCAGGGCCACAAGAAGATGCTGTTGAACTTCGGCGACGTGCCGTACATCGACAGCGCAGGCCTTGGCGAAATCGTTCGCACCTACACCACGGTGAGCCGCCAGGGCGGCCAGCTCAAGCTGGTCAACCTGACCAAGCGCATTACCGATTTGTTGTCGATTACGAAGTTGCTCACAGTATTTGAGACCTTCGACAACGAGCCGGAAGCGCTGAAGAGCTACAACTAGCTCCCATCCAAGCCGCCCGCGGCCGCCGGATTCCCGGCGCGTCGTTCGGGAAACGCGGCCAATGGCCGCGTGGTTTCATGGCGCATCATATTCCGTCATCGGCGCTGCCGGACTCCGGCAGCCAGGTGCACGGCCGCTCGTTGGCGACAGAGCTTCTGCTCGCACTCCGGCCCGGACAATGGACGAAGAACTTACTGCTCTTCGCCGGTCTGATCTTCGGACAGAAGCTCCTCAATCCTTCAGATGTCGCCACCGCGGCCGCGGCCTTCGGGCTGTTTTGTCTTTTTTCGGGTGTCGTCTACCTCATCAACGACATCCGCGACCGCGACGCCGATCGCCTGCACCCGAAAAAATCGAAACGCCCGATCGCGTCCGGCGCGATCTCAGTGGGCACGGCGTCGGCATTTGCGGCCGTCCTCGCGACCGTCTCCCTCGGCGCCGCCTACGCGCTCGACCGGCCGTTTTTCCTCGTGGGTCTCGCCTACGTCGCGTTGCTCATCACCTATTCGGTCTGGCTCAAGCACCGCCCGGTGCTCGACGTGCTCGTGATCGCGTTTGGCTTCGTGCTGCGCGCGTTTGCCGGCTCGGTGGTGCTGCACGTGGAATTCAGCCACTGGCTGCTTGTCTTGACACTTCTGCTCGCGCTGTTCCTGGCGACGGGCAAACGGCGCGCAGAGTACGTCGCGCTGGCCGGGGACGCGGCGGCGCATCGCCGGAGCCTCGAACACTATTCCCTGCCGATGCTCGACCAGATGTTGTCGGTAGTGATGGCGTGCACACTGCTCGCCTACGCGTTTTACACCATCAGCCCGGAGACGGTGGCGAAGTTCGGGACGGATCATCTGCTGATGACGTTCCCGCTGCCGATCTACGGGTTGTTTCGTTATCTCTATCTCATTCACCGCGGCGACAGCGGAGGCAACCCCTCCGACCTTCTGCTCTCGGATCGGCCACTGCAGCTGTGTGTGGTGATCTGGGCAGTGCTTGTCGCCGCCATCATTTACGGTCCGTTGAAGTAGGAGAACACCATGGCAGAGTTTCAGGTCCGTTCCGACGCCGTTGACGTCGAGCAGATCATGCGGCAGATTCGCTCGCGCATCCGGGAGAAGCGCGGCGCGGATTACACGGAACAGGAAATTCAGGAGCTGGCCAACGTCAAGCTTGAGAAATTCCTCGACCCCCGCGGGATCCGCTCGAACCTGGTTCAGGAGTTCCGCAGAAATCGTGTGATCACGCCGGCGCCGCCGGCTGTCGGCATCGGCGACATCGATGTGTTCGGCTCGCCGCGCGCGATGCTGCAGAGCATACGCAAACTGCTCAGTCCGATCCTCCGGCTCTTCTTCAGCCCGACGCCGATGGTCCACGCGATCAACACGATGCAGAAGCAGCAGAACGAGGTCAACGCGGAGTTTCACCGCCGGTTCCGGCAGCGCGAGGAAATGGACCCGCTCTACTACGAAGTCACCCACAACCTCGTCGTCGAGCTGACGCGCCTTGCCATCGAGAACCAGAACCTCAAGATGAAGGTCGAGTCGCTCTCGAGCCGGATGGACTTCGACGAACGCCGCGCGCGCGCCCTCGAGACCGTCGTTGCGTACAAGCCGGCGCCCAGGCCTGAGCGCCCGGCACCGAGCGCCCCGGGGGCGAGCGACGCGAGTCGAGGGGACCGGAACGAGCCGAGGGTAGCCGAGCGCCAGCAGCAACCGCAACAGCCCCGGCCTGAGCGAGCGGAACGAGCCGAAAGCCAGCCGCAGCAGGACGAGCGTGCCGAAAGCCAGCCGCAACAGCCGGCGCAGGCTCAGCCGCAAGGCGCGGCCGATCCGCAGCGCGCGGGCCTTGAGTCACGCGATCAGGGCGAGCGCGGTGAGCGGCGGCGTCGCCGGCGGCGGCGTCGCCGGCCAGGTGGGAACGGCGCCAACCAGAATCAGGGAGCGCCGGCGCAATCCGCTGAATCTCGCGATTCCGGTGAATCACGCGAATCAGTCAGTGACTCGCACGATTCGGGTGATTCACAGGACTCACACGATTCCGGCTCGGACAGCGACGAATGAAGATCGCAATTGTCGTCCAGCGCTACGGCGCGGACATCAACGGCGGGGCGGAGCTGCACGCGCGGTACATCGCGGAACGCCTGGCGCGGCACGGCACGGTCGAAGTGTTCACCACGTGCGCGAACGACTACATCACGTGGAAGAACGAGCGTCCGGCTGGTGAAGAAACAATTCGGGGCGTGACGGTGCGAAGGTTTCCGGTGAACTCGCCGAGAAACCCGGATGACTTCGGGCGACGCTCGAATCACATTTTCAACAACCGGCACTCGATGGCCGATGAGCTGAAGTGGCTCGACAGCGAGGGCCCAACAAGCCGCGCGCTCGTGCGCCACATCGGCCGCGTGAAGGATGACTTCGACTTCTTTCTGTTTTTCAGCGCGCGGTACTACCACGCGTGGCACGGCTCGCGCGCCGTGGCTGACAAGGCCATTCTCGTCCCGACGGCGGAGCGCGACGCGGCGTTAGGCGTGTCCATCTTCGGCCCCGTTTTCCGCGGCGTGCGGGCGATCATGTACAACTCGCCCGAAGAGCGCACGCTGATCCAGTCGGTCACCAACAATCGGGACGTCCCGGGCGTCGTCGTCGGCGTCGGTTCGGATATTCCGGACCGCGTGCAGCCCTGGCGCGCGAAGCGCAAGTTCAACTTCAAGCGACCGTACGTGTTTTACATCGGGCGCATCGACGAGAACAAGGGCTGCGCGGAGCTGTTTGATTTCTTTCCGCGCTATGCGGCGATGTATCCGGACGGATTGGACCTCGTGCTCGCTGGTTCGCCGGTGATTCCGGTCCCGAAACACCCGCGGATCAAGCACCTGGGCTTTGTTTCCGACGAAGACAAGTTCGACACCCTGGCGGGCGCGGACTTCCTGATCATGCCGTCCCAGTTCGAGAGCCTGTCGATGGTCGCGCTCGAGGCATGGGCGCTCGGCAAGCCCGTCCTGGTAAACGGCCGCTGCGACGTGCTCCGAGGCCAGGCGATGCGCAGCAATGCGGGTCTGTACTATGAAAACTTTGATGAGTTCGCTGAAGCCATGTACGCGCTCGAAGCCGCCGGTCCGCTCAATCCGGTGCTCGGCCGCAACGGCCGCGAGTTCTTCAAGCGCCACTACGCGTGGCCGGTGATCGAGCGGAAATACCTCGAGATGTTCGACCGCCTGAAAAAGGAGCCCGCGAAGGCCTCGATCGAGCCGCTGCCTGGCTGGTTCGCGCGGCGCACCGCCAACCTCCCGCCGGCGGCTGACGCGGTCAACGCCGCGCCGAAGGGACCGGTGCTGCGGTAGCTGTGAAGCCTCGCGTCCACCAGATCCTCGCCACGCTCGGATACGGCGATGCCATCGGTAACGAAGTGCTCGGCATCTGCCGGACGCTTCGCGCCGCAGGCTACGAATCAGAGATCATCGTGGAAACCGCGGACCCGCGGCTCGAAGACCTGACTGTGGACTACCAGGAGATGGTCGACTCGAACGCCGTCGGCCCGGACGACCTGCTGATTCACCACTTCTCTATCGGATCACGCGCGTCGCGGACCGCATTTGCGCTGCCCTCGCGCATGATCCTGATTTATCACAACATCACGCCGCCGGACTTCTTCCTCGGCGTCCACCCGCAGCTCGTGAAGCAGTGCTACCACGGCCGCCGCGAACTCACGGCGTATCCGAACCGCGTCGATCTGGCGCTCGGCGATTCGGAATTCAACCGGCAGGAGCTCGAGGCCCTCGGCTTCGCGCCGACTGACGTGCTGCCCGTTGTTCCCGACTTCGCGCATCTCGATGTGCCCCCGGACTCCCGCACGATGGCGGCGTACGACGATGAGTGGACGAACATCGTGTTTGTCGGCCGCCTGATCCCGAACAAACGGCCCGACGACGTCATCCGGTTTTTTCACGCTTACAAAACGCTGTATAACCCGCGCGCGCGGCTGATCCTGGCCGGAAGCTACTCTGGATTTGAAACGTACCTGGCGCAGCTGCACACGCTCATCGCCGGGATCGGCGCGCGCGACGTGCACATCATCGGTCAGGTGACAAACGCCGAGCTGACAGGCATCTACGACTGCGCCGACCTTTTTCTCTGCGCCAGCGAGCACGAGGGATTTTGCGTGCCGCTGATCGAGAGCTTCTACAAGCGGGTGCCCGTGCTCGCGTACGCGGCCACTGCGGTGCCGGTCACGATGGACGGCGGCGGTGTGCTCTACGACCGCAAGGATCCGTCGCACGTGGCCGCGCTGATGCACTCGCTCATTACCGACAACGACCTTGCGGACACTGTGCTCGAGTCGCAGGACGCTGCGCTGGACCGGCTGCTGAAGAAGGATTTCGCCGGCATGCTGCTCGGCTTCGTCGAGCGCGCGCTGAGCTCGCCTCGCAAGCAGCCGCCGCCGATCACTTTCGATTTCTGGCGGCAGTACCGGTTGGCGGAAGAGCTCGCGGAGGTTCGATTCTTCCGTCCGTCGGCCTTTCGCGCGCTCCCCGTCGAGACGGGCGAGTCCATCGTCGCCGAGCTGGAGCATCGCCGTGAGTAATCCGCTCACGATCAACCAGTGGATTCCCGCGGCGCATCGCGGCGACGCCGTCGGCGACAACGCGCGGATGCTGCGCGACCTGTTCCGCCGCTGGGGCCACTCGTCGGACATCTATGCGATGACGATCGACGATGACATGGACGGCGACGCGCTGCCCTGGGGCGACTCAGCCTCGTCGGGCGGCGATGTCACGATCTATCACTACGGCGTGCCCTCGCCGATGTCGGAGCGATTCGGCCGTTTGCCCGGCACGCGAGTGCTCCACTACCACAACGTCACACCGGCCCACTTCTTTGCGCCATTCGACGCGGGACTCGCGCGGATGTGCCAGGTCGGGCGGGAGCAGCTCGCGACGCTGGCCGATCGAACAGACCTCGCGTTGGGCGTCTCTGAGTTCAATCGTTCAGAGCTGGAAGCACTGGGGTTCAAGCGTTCGGGAGTGCTTCCAATTTTTGTGGACACCGACCGGCTGCGGAACGCGCCCGCCGTTCCTGCGCTCGACAAACTGCTCAGCGAGCCGTTCGTGAATATTCTTTTTGTCGGCCGCATCGCGCCGAACAAGAAGATCGAGGACCATATCCGCCTCGCCGAGCACTACAAGCGGTATGTCGACTTCGCGTACCGGTTTATTTTTGTGGGCAAAGTCGACGCCGTGCCGCGGTACTACGATGCGATTCGCGGACTGGTCGCCGAGTACCGCATGATGAGCGACCGGTTCTGGTTCACGGGGCCGGTGCCCGAGGCGGAGCTTGCGGCGTACTACCGGCATGCGCACGCATACGTCTCGCTCAGCGAGCACGAGGGCTTCTCGGTGCCGCTCGTCGAATCGATGGCGATGGACGTGCCGGTGCTCGCCTACGGCGCCGCTGCCGTCCCGGAAACGCTCGGCGGCGCGGGCGTCTGTTTCACACCGAAGGATCTCGAACAAGCGGCCGAGCTATTGGGCGCCCTCGTCTACGACGAGGAGTTGCGCGCCCGCGTGATTGCCGGCCAACGGAAACGTCTTTTAGATTTCAGCCGCGAGCGCCTCGAAGACCAGGCGCGCGCCGTGCTGGCGCGGGTCGCGTGACATGAAGATTGCGTTTGTTGCTCAACGGTACGGCACCGAGATTCTCGGTGGTTCGGAATACCATTGCCGGCTCATCGCCGAACGGCTGGCGAGCCGGCACCAGGTCGATGTCCTGACCACATGCGCGCGCGAATACACGACGTGGCAGAACGAATACCCGGAAGGCACCGACCGCGTCCGCGGCGTCACCGTCCGCCGGTTCGCCTGCTCGCAGGTGCGCAACCTCCAGGAGTTCAACAAATACTCGGACTGGATTTTTGAGAACCGCCATACGCCGCAGGACGAACAGGAGTGGCTGAAGCAGCAGGGCCCGTGGTCGCCCGGGCTCATCAGCTACATCGAAAGCCACCACCAGCAGTACGACATCCTGATTTACTTCACCTATCTCTACGCGCCCACGGTCCTCGGCATGAAGATCGCGCCGGCCAAGAGCCTGCTCGTGCCCACCGCCCACGACGAGCCCGCGCTTAACCTCAAGATCTACGAACAGGTCTTTTCGAGCGCCGCCGGCATCGTGTGGAACACCGAATCCGAGCGCCGCATGATCACCTCGCGCTTTCACCTGCGCGCGCTCGTCGAGGACGTCGTCGGCTGCGGTGTCGAGATGGAATCCGGGACAGACACCGATGGCGAAGATACGAGCGCGGCGATGATGGTCTCCCCCCTCACCGTGCGCGAGCCCTTGCCGGCGCACATCGAGGGCCCGGCCAACGCCTTCCGCCGCCGCCATCGGATGCACGGCCCGTTCATTCTGTACGGCGGCCGGATCGATCCGGGCAAGGGCTGCGAAGAGCTGCTCGAGTACTTCCAGGCGTTTCTCCATGACGGCGGCGACGCATCGCTGATGCTCATGGGCGTGAAGCTGATGCCGCTCCCGGATGACCCGCGCGTGCGTTTCGCGGGTCTGCTCCCCGACCAGGAGCGTCTCCATGCCCTCCAGGCGGCAACCGTGGTCGTCGTGCCGTCGCCGTACGAGAGCCTGTCGCTTCTCGCGCTCGAGGCGTTTGCGGTGGGCACGCCGGTGCTGGCGAACGCGCGCGCCGAAGTGCTCGTCGACCACTGCCGACAGTCGAACGCCGGACTCTACTACTCGGACCGTTACGAGTTCAGTGAGTCCCTGAAAATGCTGCTCAAGGATCCGGACCTTCGTCACCAGATGGGCGAGAACGGCAAAGCCTATGTGGACAAGAACTACCGCTGGGATGTGATCATCGCGAAGTACGAGCGGATGTTCGCGCGCCTGCGCGGCGGCTCCGGTGCGGCCTCAGCGGGCGACCACCGGGAACACACCGAGCATCGCGGATCCCGCGAGCAGCCGCGCGGACGCGACCATCGCGATCAGAAGGGCGGACGCGAACATCGCGGGCAGCGCGACAACCGGGACCGGGATCGCGGGCGCGACAACCGCGGGCAACGTGATCAGAAAGCCCAGGGGGAAAAGCCCCAGGGCGAGAGAAAGTCCCAGGGTGACGAGTCGCAGGGCCAGAAAAAGTCGCAGGGCGATACGAAGCAGAGCGCGCACCGGACCGAAGGCAGCCGCCGCAAAGACGACCGCGGAGGCCGCAGGCGCGGACGATAAGAAATCTCTTCTCTTCTAGTCCCGCGTCTTGCGCGGCCGGATTTCGTAGCGCTTGATCATCTCGTTCAGCGTCGTCGGCTTGATGTGCAGCAGCTCGGCGGCGCGCTTCTGCACCCCGCCGCTCGCTTCGAGCGCGGCCTCGATGTAGCGCCGCCGGTGCGTTGAAATGACTTCGTCGAAGTTGATGCCGTCGGCCGGGATGATCACGTCCGACACCTCGAACGGCGGCGTCACCGAGATCTCGTCGGAGATCAGCTCGGGGCCGATCTCCTTGCCGGGGCAGAGCACCACGGCCCGCTCGATGACGTTCTCGAGTTCGCGCACATTACCCGGCCAGTCGTACGACGTCAGGCGCGCGAGCGCCGGCGGCGTCAGAAAGAGCTTCGGCTTCTTGTTCTCCTCGCCGTACTTCTCGAGGAAATGCTGCACGAGGATCGGGATGTCTTCCATCCGCTCGCGCAGCGAAGGCAGCATGGCCGCGATGACGTTGAGGCGATAAAACAGGTCTTCGCGGAACTTGCCCTCGTCCATCATCTTGCGAAGATCGACGTTGGTCGCCGCGATGATTCTGACGTCGACTTTGATCGTGTCGACGCCGCCCAGCCGCATGAACTCGCGCTCCTGGATCACGCGCAGCAGCTTGGCCTGCGTGTCGAGCGGGATGTTGCCGATCTCGTCGAAGAAAATCGTGCCCTTGTCGGCCAGCTCGAAGAGACCTTTCTTCGGCGCGACGGCGCCGGTAAACGCGCCTTTCACATGGCCGAAGAGGTTCGACTCGAGCAAGTCGGGCGGGAGATTGCCGGAGTTCACCGTGATGAACGCTTTGTCAGAACGAGCCGACTTGCGATGAAACGCGCGGGCGACCAGCTCTTTGCCCGTGCCGCTCTCACCCTGAATCAGAACGGTCGTCCGGCTCGGCGCCGCGCGAGACACCAGGTCGTAGATGTCACGCATCTTGGCGCTGCCGCCGATGATGTCGTCGAACCGGTGCGACCCGGTCTGTAACCGATGGCGCAGCTCGCGGTTCTCGCGCACCAGCCTGCGGCGATCGACGGCGTTCCGCACCACGAGCAGCACGTCGCCGTTCTTGAAAGGTTTTGTGAAGTAGTGAAACGCGCCCTGCTTGGTCGCCGTGACGGCGTTGTCGATCGTGCCGTACGCCGTGACCATGACAACGGGCAGATCTTCGTCGAGACGGCGGATGTCTTCGAGCACATCGAGACCGTTGCGGTCCGGCAGCATCAAGTCGAGGAGCACCGCGTCGAACGAACTTGACTGGAGCTTCTCGAGGCCCTCGAGCGCGGTGCCCGCGGTCCTGACCGTGTGGCCGTCGCCGGTCAGCAAGGCCTCGAGCGCCTCGCGGATGATTTCTTCGTCGTCAATGATGAGAATCGTTCCGGTGCTTCGTGCCATCAGTGGGCCATTACCTCCCCCCCCGCGGCCGCAACGGGCGGGAGGGTCAACGTGAAGCGCGTGCCCTGGCCGAGGGCGCTGTCGCATGACAGCGTGCCTCCGTGTTCCTGGACGATGCCGTAGGTCACCGACAGGCCAAGACCTGTGCCGCGTCCGTCGGACTTGGTGGTAAAGAACGGGTCGTAAATTCTCGCGAGGTGCTCGCTCGGGATGCCGCCGCCCGTGTCCGACACTTCCACGACGGCGCCCCGGGCATCGAGGCGCGTCGTGAGCGTCAGCCAGCCGCCGCGCGGCATCGCGTCGCGCGCGTTGAGCAGCAGATTCAGAAACACCTGTTGGAGCTTGTACTCGACGCCCCGTATGAATACGCCCGACGGGATCAGCTCCTTGCGAACCTGGATATGCCCGCTGCGGAACTGGTGTTCGAGCAGAGACAGCACGTCGTTCAGAATCACATTGAGATCGACCGGGCCGGCTTCCCCGTCTGACGGGCGCGCGAGATTGAGCAGACTGTTGACGATTTTCGCGGCGCGGAATGTCTGCCGCTCAATCTTCTCGAGCAGCTGCACGTTCGGGTCGTCGGCCGACGATCGCTCGAGCAGCATCTGCGTGAAGGTCGAGATGCCGGTGAGCGGCGTGTTGACTTCATGGGCAACGCCGGCCGCGAGCAGGCCGATCGCCGCCATCTTCTCCGAGAGCCGAAGCTGCTCTTCCAGATTTACGCGGTCGGTCACGTCTTCGAGCACGATGATCGAGCCCGCCGTCGTGCCGTCAGGCGTCTTGAACGGCGCGATGCCGACGTTCACGAGCAACGATCCCTTTTGCACGGCGAGCGGTACTCGGTACAACGCCGCGGCGCCCGGCCCTTCGCGGCGCGCGTCGTAGAAGCTGTCGAGAAACTGTTTGTCAAAAATGGTCGAGAGCCGCCGGCCGATGGCCTTGCCTCGCTCGAGGCCCAGGAGATCTTCCAGCCGGCGGTTCCACCGAAGCACGCGGTCATCGAGGTCGACGACCAGCAGGCCGTCGCTCAGCGACTCGACCACGCTGTCGCTGAACTGGCGCAGCCGTTCGACTTCCGCGGCCTGTGTGCGCAGCGCGCCGTAGAGCCGCGCGTTCTCGATCGCCGTTGCTGCCTGGCCGGCGACAGCGCCGAGCAGCGCGAGGTCCTCGCTGCTGAGCGGCTCAGACCGGCCTCGGCGTCCGGCGGCGAGTACGGCGATCGTGACGTCTTTAGAGATGCAGGGCACAAAACATTCGAGGCCGGCATCCCGCCATTCGGCCGCCTGCTCCCCGCTGAACCTGCGCATGAACACCGTGTCGTCGATGACGCTCGTCTGGCCGGCGGCCACGCGCTCGCCGAGGGCGGTCCCGCGAACAATCCTTGGCGGCGGGGCATCGCCAAAACCGACAGACGCGCCCACAGAAAAATCCCCGCCCGGGTTGACCGGGTCGGCAAGGAAGAGCGCGATGCGGTCGGAGCCGAGCGTGTCGCGGACACGCGCGACGAGCCGCGCGCTCAATCGATCGAGATCAAGATCGCTGTTCAGCTCGCGAGCGAAGGTGCCGATCGCGCGCCGGTAGTCGTAGCGTTCGCGATAGTACAAACGGTCGAGCGCGACTTGAATCGTGCGCCACAGCCACGGCGCCACCAGCGCGACAATCAGCGTGGCAAGGAGCGCAATCGAGTTGTTCTGCTCGGCGTCGGTCCGGAACACCCATCCGACGAACTGCATCGTCGCAAAATAAATAATAACGAGACCAAGCCCGACGGCCGACAGCGCGAGACCGCGTTTGAGAATGACCTCGACGTCGGTCAGCCTGTACCGGACGATGGCCGACGCGAACGCGAGCGGGATGCACGTGAGAAGGACCGCGGTGTACTCGCCGCCAGGCACCGAGCGGCCAAAAATCGTCGGGATGCCGTACGCGGCGATGAACGGCACCGCGCCAAGCGCCGATCCCCAGACAATCCAGCGCAGCTGGCGCCGAGCGGTGACGGATCGCAGCCGCCGCAACGCGCGCAACATGACGGCAAGCCCGGCGACAAGCGCGATCGACAGGTACGTGAGATCCAGCAGATCGAGACGCTCGAGCAGGGCGGCGTCCTGCGCGCTGCGCAGACCGCGCGCCAGGAGCGCGATGCGCGCGCCACCGAGGAGCAGCGCGGGCACGTAGAAAAGTGGAACCATCGCGCGGCCGCGATCCGATCGAATCCACGGCGACGGGCGATCCGGAAAGACGAGAGCGAAATGCAGGAACAGACCCGGCAGGACCAGCCATGCGACCGAATCGGCCCAGTAGAACAAGTAGTCGAGCCGCGTCGCCTGCCCGGTCAGGCCGGTGAACGTGAACGCGAGACCGCCGAAAAACGCGACCCCGAGCCAGAAGAAATGCAGTGTCGCCAAATCGCCCGGCCGGCGAAGCCGGACGGAGGCACCGACGATGAGCGTGAAGATGCCGACGATCGCCAGCGAGTAATAGAGCACGCGGTCAACGGTCGGCGGCGGCTGCAGCGATACTTCGACGATTGCCTGCGACTTCGCGCGCAGCAGCTGGTATTTCAACGGCCCGGCGGCCGAGCGCTGCCGCTCGTGCACCTGGGCCTCGGTTCGCACTTCCTGCGAATCGATCATGATGAGCACGTCGCCGGCGTGAATTCCGGCTGCCTCCGCGGGGCTCCCTGGGGAGATCTGATCGGCGACGACATTCGCGCCGCGAAGGCGCCAGAGCACCCCATCCTCGAGCTCCGCCGACCGGCGATGAAACAGCGCGATGTTCAGGAGCGCCAAACATACGAGCGCGGTCGCGACAGCCACCGGAAGGGCGACGCGCAGCAGCGGGCGGATGGGGCGAGTGGCGGGCATTGGTTCGGCGAGGGGCCGGTAAACTGGGAGCAATTGCTGTTCCCGGCTCTCGGATTAGGTGAGAAGTATAAACCCTATGGAATCAGCGGGTTAAGGAATATGGCAAAAGAATGACTCCCGTTTGTCCAACCTGCTGGACTTTGCATCCAGCAGCTTGAATAGCTAGAAGCGGATCTGGAAGCCGCCGAGGATTCTGAGCGGCGGCGCGATCGTCAACAACTCATCGTAGAGCGAGCCCGTGAGGCGTCGGTCGCGGACGAGGTTACTGACGGCGACGAGGACTTCGAGGCGTCCGCCGCGGAGCGGCTGGAACGGAAGCGCCTGGTTCACCTGCATGTCGAAGCGCGCGCCAAGACCCGGCGTCGCGTCCAGACCTGGCCGGCTGAAGGCCGTGTTGATGCGATACGCGACCGACACGCGTGTATCGGACTCGGGGACGTCCATTTCAACCGACGTCAGAAGGTCGTGCAGGCGTTCGTGCCCGCTGCGAACCACGGACGGCGCGGAGGCGCGCGCGCGGCGAATGCCGGTCATCGACGGCGTCCAATCGGCGCCTGCGACCGCGTAGTCGATGGACCCGGAGAAACGCGGCGAGAGCGCGCCTTC
Source organism: Vicinamibacterales bacterium (assembly GCA_046598935.1). Lineage (GTDB taxonomy): Bacteria > Acidobacteriota > Vicinamibacteria > Vicinamibacterales > SCN-69-37 > SCUN01. The sequence continues at coordinate 39,226 of JBKJHW010000106.1, forward strand.
AGCGCGCACCGACCAGCCGTCGATCGTGGCGGCGCCGACGGCGGCAACGCTGTAGTGCGCGCCGGCCCACGATTCGCCGTCCGGATTGAAACCAAAGATTGTCGCTGCCTGATCGTCGGTCGTCTGTCGGAAGCGGCGCAGCGACACGGAACGTCCGCCTGAGAAGTCCCGCTGGAAGCCGGCGGCGTAGTGCCGCACGCGCTCCGCGCGGAAGACACCGTTTGACGCGAGCGTCGAGAACGTCCGCTGCGGCGGCAGCCACGGGCCTGCCCCGTTTGGCGCCATGAACTCGGCGCTCCCGGGCGCCACCATGCGCTGCGAAACTTCGCCGACAAACGACGTGCGGCCGAACAGATGCGCGCGGCCTGAGACGCGCGGGCTCACCATGTTTGGCGAGTCGACGACGTACGAGTAGCGATCCCAGCGCATGCCGTAGTCGAGCTCGAGGCGGTTACTAATGGTCCAACGGTCGCTCGCATACACCGCGCCAACCGAGCGCGAGTCACCGGAGACCGTCGTGAGCAACGCCGAGCGCTCGTCGCCGAACGCCTGGGTGCTGTACGCCATGCCGACGGTGTAGGCGTGGCTGCGATCGTCGCGTGCGTTGAATTCGCCGAGCAGTACCCACGATGAAAGATCCGCGGCGTTCAGCGCGCCGCGCACATGCCAGTCGCCGAGGCCGCCCACCGGCGCGCTCACCGAAAGGTACGCCACGCTGCGCGTCATCTCCGGCTGCGACCAGCCTGACGCCGGGTCGATCGCGCTCGTCGTGAGGAAGTTCACCTGGCCGCTGAAATCAGTGTCAGCGAAGAATGCCGTCGCGAGACGCGCCGAGCCCGTGAGCGCGCGGTCAAAGAACCCCGTGCGCGGGCGGAAATTCTGGTCGCGAGCCGCGGCGGCGACGACGTGCCCGGTGTCACGAAGGACGGGTCGCTTGAGATGGCTGAGATACCACGCGGTCTTGTCGGCCGGGCGTTCCGGATTCGCAAGCGGCGGCGGCAGAGCGTTGACCGAGCCGCCGGAAACGCCGGCGACCATCACAGGCCGCCCCGCCGAAGTTTTCGTGATCGTAATCGTGCGCTCGAGCGACGTGCTCGGCCGCACCATGACCAGATCGCGGTACGTCGAGATGTAGCCGTCGCGGTGCGCGCGGATGATGTATTCGCCCGACGGGAGCGGGAGCACAAAACGCCCTGTGGCGTCCGACTGCACGACCATGGACGTCGTGCCGATCGCTGAAATAGAAACGCCGCCGACGCCCTTTCCCTGGTCGTCGCGCACGATGCCGCGAACGCGGCCGCTCGTGATCGAAACTTGTTGATAGACGGGCTGTGGCGGCTCGAAAGACTTCCGCTGTTGAGCGTACGCGGCTGGCGCAGACACGGCCACGACGAGACCGACGGACACGATGGAGAACGTTCGCGCGAGTCTCATACACCCTCCGACCCCTATAATGCAGTCAAAGGCGTCTGTTTCCAACGATTTCCGCAATATGCGGATGGTAAACTTTCCACCGTGATTGCGAGCCTGATCGCCCGCGAAATCCTGGATTCACGCGGTAATCCGACAGTTGAGGTCGAGGTCACCCTGGCTTCCGGGGCGCGCGGCCGGGCCGCGGTCCCGTCCGGCGCGTCCACCGGAACGCGCGAAGCGCTCGAACTGCGGGACAAAGACACGGCCCGCTACGCGGGCAAGGGCGTCCGGACGGCCGTCGCCAACGCCAACGGCGAGATCGCCAAAGCGATCATCGGCAAGGCTCCGGACCCGCGCGGCGTTGACGCCGCGATGATCGCGCTCGACGGCACTCCGAATAAAGGCCGCCTCGGCGCCAACGCGATTCTCGGCGTGTCGATGGCGGTCGCGCACGCTGCGGCGAATGAAAACGGCCAGCCCCTCCACCAGTTTCTGCGGACGCTCGCCGGCGGCGACGCGCCGCCGCCCTCGCTCCCCGTGCCCCTGCTGAACATCCTCAACGGCGGCGCGCACGCCGACAGCAATGTAGATTTCCAGGAATTCATGGTCGTGCCTGCCGGCGCGGCGACTTTTTCCGACGCACTGCGCGCCGGCGCCGAAACGTTTCACGCGCTGCGCTCGATCCTGAAAAAACGCGGGCTGGCCACCGGCGTCGGCGACGAAGGCGGCTTCGCGCCAAACCTGAAGTCGAACCGCGAGGCCGTCGAGCTCGTCCTCGAAGCCGTCACGCTCGCCGGCTACCACGCGGGAACCGACATGTGGCTCGCGCTCGACGTCGCCGCCAGCGAGTTCTTCGATGACGACTCGCGCAAGTACGTGCTCAAAAAATCCGGCGAAGGCACGAAGTCATCTGACGAAATGATCGCGCTCTACGAAGACTGGACGCGCCAGTACCCCATCATCTCGATCGAAGACGGCCTCGCCGAAGGCGACTGGCCCGGCTGGGTCGCGCTCACAAAGTCCATGGGCGCGCGCGTCCAGCTCGTCGGCGACGACGTGTTCGTGACGAACCCGGAGATCCTCGCGCGCGGCATCAAAGAAGGCATCGGCAACGCACTGCTCGTCAAACTCAACCAGATCGGCACGGTCAGCGAAACACTCGACGCCGTCGCCATGGCGCGCCGCGCAGGCTACGCTAGCGTCATCTCGCATCGCTCCGGCGAAACCGAAGACACCACGATTGCCGACCTCGCCGTCGCGACCGGCGCGGGCCAGATCAAGACCGGATCCGCGAGCCGCTCGGATCGCGTCGCCAAATACAACCAGCTCCTCCGCATTGAAGGCGCGCTCGGCACCTCCGCCAAATTCGCCGGCCAGTCGGCCATTCGCGCATTGGCGGCGAAGTAGTTCCGCGTCCCGCTGTGTCGACCCTCGTCCTCCTCCGGCACGGCCAAAGCGAGTGGAACCTGCAAAACCGGTTCACTGGCTGGACCGATGTCGACCTCACTGAGCAGGGCCGCGCTGAAGCGCAGCAGGCCGGCCGGCTCCTGAAAGACGCCGGTTACACCTTCGATATCGTCTACACGTCCGTGCTGGTTCGTGCGATTCGCACCACGTGGATCGCGCTGGACGAAATGCAGCTGCTGTGGGTTCCGGTCGAGCGCGACTGGCGCCTCAACGAGCGGCACTACGGCGCGCTCCAGGGCCTCAACAAGGCCGAGACCGCCGCGAAGCACGGCGACGCGCAAGTCAAGATCTGGCGCCGCAGCTACGACCTCCAGCCCCCGGCGCTCGACACATCCGACGCGCGCCATCCGTCGCACGACCCGCGCTATGCCGCGCTCGGCCCGTCGGACCGGCCGGCGACCGAATCGCTCAAGGACACCGTCGCGCGCTTTCTGCCGTACTGGCACGACACGATCGCGCCGGCGATTCGCTCGAACCGCCGCGTGCTCATCACCGCGCACGGCAACAGCCTGCGAGCGCTCGTGAAATACCTGGACGGCATCTCCGACGCCGACATCACCGAGCTCAACATTCCTACAGGCATTCCGCTCGTCTACGAACTCGACCACAAGCTGCGCCCGACGGGCAGCCGCTATCTCGGGGACCAGGGCGCAGCAAGGCGCGCCGCGGATGCGGTCGCCAATCAAGCAAACAAGAAATAAAAAAGGCTATTCACCTTGGAGGGACGAAGAACTCCCCCATGGGGAATTCTTCTCCAAGGTTGATTGCTGTTACTCGACTTCTTTCGGTGTGGGTTCGTCCGCCGCGATTCGCAGCGACTTCAGGAATCGGCGGTCTGTCGCCGTCATTTCGGCCGCCGGGCGAGTGACCGCGCGCTTCTGCGGCACCTTGGTCACGCCGTCAGCAGCAACAAAACCGACCGACGCGTCGAGCGTGAGCTTCAGCTCGTAGCCTTCGGCCCGGGCTTTTTCGCGGCAGGCTTCGATTCGAGGATCCGCGGCGATCGCGGCGGAGATGGCTTCGGACAGCTCCCGGGCCAACTGTTGCATGACTGAATCGACTCGAGATTCCATGCGACCTCCAAGACCGTTACCGGCCGGCGCCGGGTATCCGCCGGCCGGGAACCCGGGGATGGCGGCATTGTATGGAACCGCTGTACGGAGTGTCAACGCGCGACACGCCCATTTGTCACAGAAAAGAACGGTAAAATCGCCCGATGCACGCGGCCGGACGTGAGAAGGAATTAAAAGAAACGCCCGGAGAGTACCCGTACACGCGCGGCATCCAGCCGACGATGTACCGAGGCCGGCTGTGGACGATGCGGCAGTATGCCGGATTCGGTACCGCAGCCGAGTCGAACGCCCGGTACCGGTATCTGCTCGCCCAGGGCGTCAGCGGCTTGAGCGTCGCGTTCGATCTGCCGACGCAGATCGGGTACGACTCGGACCACCCCATGGCCGCCGGCGAGGTCGGCCGCGTGGGCGTCGCCATCGACTCGATCGAAGACATGGCCGTGCTCTTCGACAGGATCCCGCTCGACCGTGTCTCGACGTCGATGACGATCAATTCAACGGCGATTATCCTCCTTGCGCTCTACGCCGGCGTCGCGCGCCGCCAGGGCGCATCGCTCGCGTCGCTGACCGGGACAATCCAGAACGACGTGCTGAAGGAGTACATCGCGCGCGGCACATTCATCTATCCGCCGCGCGCGTCGCTCCGCATCATCACCGACATCTTCGCGTGGTGTGAAAAAGAACTGCCGAACTGGAACACGATCTCGATCAGCGGTTACCACATCCGGGAAGCCGGATCGACGGCGGTTCAGGAAGTCGCCTTCACGCTCGCCAACGCCATCGCCTACGTTGAAGCGGCTCGCGGCGCCGGTCTCGACGTCAACGCGTTCGGGCAGCGGATCTCATTCTTTTTTGCGGCGCACAACAACCTCATCGAAGAGGTTTCTAAATTCCGCGCCGCGCGTCGTCTGTGGGCGCGCATCATGAAGGAACGCTTCGGCGCCACGAACCCCAAGGCCCTGCAGCTCCGTTTCCACACCCAGACCGGCGGCAGCACCCTCACCGCCCAGCAGCCCGACAACAACATCGTCCGCGTCGCCGTCCAGGCGCTGGCCGCGGTGCTCGGCGGCACGCAGTCGCTCCACTGCAACGGCCGCGACGAGGCGCTCGCCCTCCCCACCGAAGATGCGGCGCGCATCGCGCTGCGGACGCAGCAGATCATCGCCGCCGAATCCGGGGTCGCAAATACCGTCGATCCGTTTGGCGGGTCGTGGGAGATCGAGCGCCGGACCGACGACATCGAGCACGCGGCCGAAGCGCTCATCAAGTCGATCGACGACGCCGGCGGCACTCTGGCGGCGATCGAGAGCGGCCGCATCCAGCGGCAAATCCAGGACGCCGCCTATGCCGCGCAGCAAGCCATCGATTCCGGCGAATCGGTCGTCGTTGGCGTCAACCGGTTCCAGACTGAGGACCGGGCTGAGGACCGGCCAAACGGCGCGGCGCCAACGATTGAGCTGATGCAGATCGACCCGGCAGGCGAAGCGGCGCAAGCCGCGCGCACGCAAGCCGTGCGCGCTTCGCGCGACCGCGCCGCATGGCAGCAGGCGATGGATCGCGTCACGGCCTCGGCCAAGGACGGAACGAATCTCGTGCCGCCTGTTCTGGCCGCGGTTGAAGCCAGGGCCACGCTCGGCGAAATCGCCGACGCCATGCGCAGCGTTTTTGGCGAGTACAGTGACCGCGCCGTCTAAGGAAATTGCCACGGACGCGCCGTTGCTTTCTGTCGAAGGCCTGACGACAGTTTTCACGCTCGCCAGCGGGCAACGGGCCGCCGCGGTCAGCGACGTCTCGTTCTCGGTGCGCCGCGGGGAAACGCTCTGTCTCGTCGGCGAATCCGGCAGCGGCAAGTCAGTGACGGCGCTCTCGATCATTCGACTCGTGCAGCCTCCGGGCCAGATCACCGCCGGCAGAGTCATCTTCGAAGGACAGGATCTGCTGCAGATTCCCGAGGCCGCAATCGAGCGCGTGCGCGGACGCCGCATCGGTTTTGTTTTCCAGGAACCGATGATCGCGCTCGATCCTGTCTACACGATCGGTTACCAGATCCGCGAGACGCTCGAAGTTCACGGGCTGGCGAAGGGCGCCGCCGCAAAGCGTCGCGCCGTCGAACTGCTCGACGCCGTACGCGTGCCTGAGCCGCAGCGCCGCGCCGGCGAATACCCGCACCAGCTGAGCGGCGGGCTTCGGCAGCGCGCGATGATTGCGCTGGCCCTCGCCGCCGAGCCCGCGCTGGTCATCGCCGATGAGCCGACGACCGCCCTCGACGTCACCGTCCAGGCCGAGATCCTCGATCTTCTCCGCGACATGCGCCGCGAGTTCTCCCTGTCTCTGCTCCTCATCACCCACGATCTCGGCGTCGTCGCTGAAATGGCCGACGATGTCGCCGTGATGTACGGCGGCCGAGTCGTCGAGCGCGCCGGTGTCAGGGCGGTGCTCGAAACGCCCAATCACCCGTACACGCGCGGCCTGCTTGCCTGCCTGCCGGGCCGCGGCGGCTCAGGGCGCCTCGTCGATATTCCCGGCACCGTGCCGCCGCTCGGCCAGCTGCCGGCCGGCTGCCCCTTTACGCCTCGGTGCCCGGAGCGCGAACCAGTGTGCGAAGCTGCCGTGCCGCCGCTCATCAGCGTCACGCCGAATCATCAATCACGCTGCATCCACGCTGTCCCCTACGCGGGCGATCGATGAAGACCGCGCCGGCCGGCCCGCTCGTCAAAGTGGACCATCTCGTCAAAGAATTTGGCAGCACTTCCCTCTTTCGCAGACAGGCGCCGATGCGCGCAGTCGACGACGTGTCGTTTGCGATCGAGCGAGGAGAGATGTTTGGGCTGGTTGGCGAATCGGGATCGGGCAAGACAACCACCGGCCGCTGCATTCTGCGGCTGATCGAACCGACGAGCGGCGCAGTGGAGTTCGACGGCCGCGATGTGCTGGCGCTCGGCAGGCGAGACCTGCGCGAAGCGCGGCGCCACTTCCAGATCGTGTTCCAGGATCCGTATTCGTCTTTGAATCCGCGCATGCGGGTTGGAACCATAGTTGAAGAGCCGCTCGTCATTCATAAAATCGGTTCAAAGGCTGACCGCCAGTCGCGGGTGCGCGAGCTCTTCGAGCTGGTCGGGCTCAACGCCGCGCAGCTCGCGCGGTACCCGCACGAATTCAGCGGCGGCCAGCGGCAGAGAATCGGCCTGGCCCGCGCGCTGGCATTGAACCCGTCCTTCGTCGTGCTCGATGAACCGGTGTCGGCGCTCGACGTCTCGGTTCAGGCGCAGGTCGTGAATCTTCTGCTCGACCTTCAGCAGAAACTCGGCCTCACGTATCTCTTCATTGCTCACGACCTGCGATTGGTGCGCCGCGTCTGCACGCGCGTCGGGGTCATGTATCGCGGCAAGCTGGTCGAAGTGGGCGCAGCCACGGACGTTTTCGACCGGCCGTCGCACGGGTACACGAAGGCGCTGATCTCCGCCATTCCGCAGATGACGCCCGGCGCCCGCGTTCCCCGTATCATCTATAATCCCGAGCTATAAAAAAACGGCCGGCTCCAGGGTTACTGGAACCGGCCGCTGGGAGCCTGGCTGCTCGGACGACCTACCTGATGTCGCCCGTTTCGTTGATACCGGTGAAGATCACGTTGAACGCGTTCGAGTTGTAGAGGCCCTGCTGTTTCCGCAGGTTCGCCTGCGCGAGGAGCTGCGCGACCGTGTAGGACGTGTTGTTCGCCAACCCGATCTTGGTGCCGTTTGTGCCGGTGTTCCACGTCTTCGCGCCCGTGCCCGTCGCCGAGTAATTGAAGCCGTAGGGCACCGAGTAGTTGCCGCCGGCGAGCGTGCTGTTGGTCACGTAGCTCGCGATCGCACCGCCGAGCACCTGCGCCACCCACTTGTCGGAGGCGAAGACGGTTAGGTAGTAGGCCGCGACCTGCGTGTTCGTCTTCCCGGCCATGTTGTTGGCCGTGCCCGAGAGCGCACCCCACATTGACGGGTAGGTCGTGGCCAGCCACGTGCCGAGGTTCTTCGCTGTGGCACTGCCGTTCATCTTTTTGATCAGCGCCTGACCGTTGTTGTTTTGCCAGTAGCCGATCGTGGCCGCGTCGCCCGTGCTCACTGGGGTGGTCGCCACGGGTGTCACGATGATCGTCACCGTGGCCGTCGAGCAGTCGTTGTTTACGTCGCACACCTGGTAGGTGAACGTCACGGTGCCCGAGAAGCCAGAGATCGGCGTGTAAGTGAAGGTGCCGTTTGAATTGAAGACCACCGTCCCGGAGGTCGGATTGGTGAGCTTCGTCCAGACGTTGCCGCCGTCACCCGACGGCGTATCGTTCGTCGACGCGTTGGCGCCGGTGAGCGAGGTGTTCGCCGGGATCGTGTAGGTGTCGTTCACCGCGACCGGCACGTCGTTGACTGAGGTGATCGTGATCGTCACGGTCGCCGTCGAGCAGTCGCCGTCGGCGTCGCAGATCTGGTACGTGAACGAGTCGGTCCCGTGGAAGTTCGGGTTCGGCGTGTAGGTGAACGTGCCGTTCGCGTTGACCGTCGCCGTGCCGTTCACGGGGTTCGTCAGCTTCGACCAGACGTTGCCGCCATCGCCCGACGGCGTGTCGTTG
>JBKJHW010000121.1:0-26186 GCA_046598935.1 Vicinamibacterales bacterium
GCGGCGGTTGCGGCGCGGCCTGATCGCCGCAGGCGTGCTGATCGCGGCGCTTGCCGGCGTGAAGTACACGGTCGATCTGAGCCGCGAGCGCAACATCGCGATTGCCGCCGAAGCCGATGCCAATCGGCGCCGCGGCCAGGCGGAAGATCTCATCGGCTACATGCTCGGTGATCTCCGCACGAAGCTCACGACGGCCGGCCGCCTCGACCTCCTGGACTCGGTCGGCGGCAAGGCGATGGACTACTTCGCGGCGGTGCCGGCGACGTCACTCTCGGGCGAGGAACTGTCGCAGCGCGCCCAGGCGATCTACCAGATCGGCCAGGTGCGACAAGACCAGGGGAATCTCAAAGCCGCGCGCGCGTCATACGACGAGTCGCTCGCCGTGGCGCAGCAACTGGCCGCGCGCGATCCGAACAACGCCGACTGGCAGCTGCGGCTCGGGACCGCGTACTTCTACGCCGGCGACATCCGCCGGCGGGAGAACGATCTCGCCGGCGCGCTCACGCATTTCACCGCGTATCGCGACATCGCGCTCGCGCTGTCGGCGCGTGATCCCAAGAACATGACCTGGGCGCTCGAGGTGTCGTTCGGACACAGCAACATGGCGGCCATGCAGGAGCTGCAGAATGACCTCGCCGGCGCAAAGACCGCGCTCGAATCGTCGCTCGCGATCAAGAAGCAGGTGGCGGCGGCCGATCCGAAGAAGCGCGCCGATGTCGCCAACGGGCATAACCGGCTCGGCGTCGTGCTCGAGAAACTCGGCGAGTCTGACGAGGCGCTCGCGCACTTCGACCAGGATCTTGCGATCCGCCGTGCGCTCGCCGATGCGGAGCCGGCGAACAAGACACTCAAGCGCCCGCTGTTCACGGCGATTAACTTCGTAGGCGCCGCGCACGAGAACCGCGGCGATCTCGAAAAAGCACTGGCACACTACCAGGCCGCATCCGATGTGATCGTGCCGCTCGCGGCCGGCGATCGAGCGAACGTGAACTGGCAACGCGACCTCGGTGTTATCCAGCGGCAGCTGGGCGATGTCCTCCGCGTGACCAAGCGCGCCGCCGAGGCGTCCGCGATGTACCAACGCGCGCGCGCGATCCTGGCGCCGATCGCCGCGAGCGGGCCGGCAAATCTCGTATGGCAGCGCGACATTGCCGTCGTCGAGCTGGGTCAGGGCCGCATGGCGCTCGACCGTGGAGACGCTGCGGGCGCGGCAACCGCTGCCGCGGCTGTTACGAAGCTGCTGACGCCCTTCTTCTCGAAGAAGCCGGACGCCGACACGGCGGCGCTGTTGATGGAAAGCGAACTCATGGCCGCCGATGCGGCCGAGCGTTCCGGACGCCCGGTCGAGGCCAAGGCGGCTCGGGAACACGCGTTGGACTTTGCGCGCGCGATTACGGGCCCGCATTTCAAACGTCTGGGCGCGAATGAGGCGCGCGCGCTAACATCGCTCGGCCGGCTCGACGAGGCACGAACGCTCGTTACGGAACTCGATCGCCGCGGCTACCGCCACTGGCTGCTCGCCGAAACAAAGCGCAAACTCGGCTGACGGCCGCATGTTAGACTCCGCCGTCATTCCGGCATTTCAGGCCGCTCGTCGACCTTCTTCCACCCGGCTCAGGAGAAATTCGTGGCACAAAATTCGACCCCGATTAACGTGAACGTCAACTTCCGGAACGTCACGTGCGTGAACGGCGTCTGGTCCGGCGATCCGGTCTGGAACGTCCAGCCGACGCCCGCCAATGTCCCGCCGTCGACAGCCGGCGACACGATGACGCTGCAGTTCAACCTGAACGCCTCGGCCGTCCCGGCCGGCTTCACCGCAGCGTTTGCGAACACTACTCCGATTCAGTTCGGCGGGAGCTGGACCGGCGGCCCGCCCTCGTCGCCGAACTCAACCACGATCACGATGGATGACACGTTCGACGGCCTCGGAGCCAGCGTGGACTACAAGTACTCGATCAGCGTCACCTTGAGCGGCAACCAGGGCACCGCGTGGCTCACCCGCACGTTCACTCTGGATCCCGACGTGGTCAACGAGGCCGGTCAGGTGCGCTTGGTCACGCACACGGCGAGCTAGTTCCGGTTCCGCGTTCCGGGTTCCTGGTTCCGCGTGCTCAAACCCCGATAACCGTCGTGAGTTCCTTGACCGCCGCGGCGGACTTGTTCAGGGCGGTCTGTTCGTCGGCGGTGAGCTTGATCTGGATGATTTCCTCGACGCCGTTCTTGCCGAGCTTCACCGGCACGCCGAGGAACTGATCGCTGATGCCGTATTCGCCGTTGAGCCAGACCGAGCACGGCAGAATCGACTTCTTGTCTTTGAGAATCGCTTCGACCATTTCCGCCGCCGCCGCGCCCGGCGCATACCAGGCGCTCGTGCCGACGAGTTTGGTGATTTCCGCGCCGCCATTGGCCGTGCGGTCGCAGATCGCCGCGATCTTCTCGGGCGACATGAGTTCGGTGATCGGAATGCCGGCCACCGTCGAATAACGCGGGAGCGGCACCATCGTGTCGCCGTGGCCGCCCAGCACGAACGCGTGGACGTTCTCGATCGAGACGTTCAGCTCCATCGCAATGAACGTGCGCATGCGCGCCGAGTCGAGGACGCCGGCCATGCCGATAACGCGCTCGCGCGGGAACTTGCTCAACCGGTAGACCGCCTGGCACATCGCGTCGAGCGGGTTCGCTACCGGGATAATGATGCAGTTTGGCGAGTACTTCACGACCTGCTCTGTTACCGCCTGCATGATCTTGTAGTTCACGTTCAGGAGGTCGTCGCGACTCATGCCCGGCTTGCGCGGCATGCCGGACGTGATGACGACGACATCGGAGTCGGCCGTGGCGGCGTAATCGCTGCCGCCGATGAGGCGCGTGTCGCTGCCGTCAATCGGGCACGCCTGGAGGATGTCGAGCGCAATGCCCGCAGCCTTCGTGTCGGCAATGTCCACGATCACGACATCCGCGAGTTCCTTTGTCGCGATCACCCGCGCGACCGTCGCGCCAACGTTGCCAGCTCCGCCTACCACTGTGACTTTGCGATTCATTTGCTCTCCATGTTGGCGATCATCGCGTCGCCGAACTCGGACGTCTTCAGTTCTTTCGAGCCCGGGATCATGCGCGCCAGGTCGTAGGTTACGGTCTTGTCAGCGATGGTCTTTTCGAGCGACGCCATGATGACGTCCGCCGCTTCGTTCCAGCCCATGTAGCGGAACATCATCTCGCCCGAGAGGATGACCGAGCCCGGATTGACCTTGTCGAGCCCCGCGTATTTCGGGGCCGTGCCGTGGGTGGCTTCGAAGATCGCATGGCCGGACATGTAATTGATGTTGCCGCCCGGCGCGATGCCGATGCCGCCGACCTGCGCGGCGAGCGCGTCGGAAATGTAATCGCCGTTGAGGTTCGGCGTCGCGATGACGTCGTACTCCGCCGGCCGCGTGAGGATCTGCTGGAGGAACGCGTCAGCGATCGAATCCTTGACGATCATCCCGTCCGGCAACTTGCACCACGGGCCGCCGTCCACTTCGACGCCGCCGAACTCGCGCTTCGCGAGCTCGTAGCCCCAGTCGCGGAACGCGCCCTCGGTGAACTTCATGATGTTGCCCTTGTGCACGAGCGTCAGGCTCTTGCGCTTGTGCTCGATCGCGTATTTCAGCGCCGCGCGGATGAGACGCTCGCTTCCCTCCTTCGAGATGGGCTTGATGCCCAAACCGGAGGTGTCAGGGAAGCGGATCTTTTTGAAGAGCTTCGGAAACGAAGCCTGGAATATTCTCTTGAACTCTTGAACCTCGGGTGTGCCGTCCGCGAACTCAATGCCGGCATAAATGTCTTCCGTGTTCTCGCGGAAGATCACCATGTCGACAAGATCCGGCCGTTTGACGGGCGTGTCCATGCCCTGGAAATACCGAACAGGCCGTAAGCAAACGTAGAGATCGAGTTCCTGCCGCAGCGCGACGTTCAGCGATCGAATCCCTCCGCCCACCGGCGTGGTCAGCGGGCCCTTGATGCCGATCTTGTATTCGCGAAACGCGGCGAGCGTCTCTTCCGGAAGCCAGTTGCCCGTTAGGTTGAATGACTTCTCGCCGGCGAGCACTTCTTTCCACGTGATTTTGCGGTCGCCGCCGTACGCGCTCGCGACTGCCGCGTCGAAAACCCGAACGCTGGCGCGCCAAATGTCCGGGCCGGTGCCATCACCTTCGATAAACGGAATGATTGGTTGGTTGTTCATTGGTTCCCGGCTGCTGGTTAAAGACCGATTCACAGAATCTGTTGAAAACCTTGTGGAAAACTCAGGCGATTTTGCGCCATCGTCACGCGGCTGTTGCACTTACAGCGATTTGCACCAGCGTGGTGCGATCCGCATCGCTGACGCGAACACCACATTATATAGGAGCAGTTTAACGGATCGCGACGACGAAAGTGACGCGCGCAGGGCTGGTGATGTCGACGATGCGCACCGATTCGGGGCCGATGGCTTCGACGATGAATCGATCGAACACCTGGCCGGGTTTCACGATCTTCATTTCGTCGTCCATCGACAACACTGCCGTTCGGAATAATCCCCCGTCACGGGCATCGCTCGTAATTGCGACGAGCGACGGCAACGTCAACGCTGCCGCCGGCGGTGGCGACGCGAGGGGGACGTACCCCTCTTCCACAATCGGTCTCGGGGTCAGACCCCTGGGGTCAGACCCCTTATGGGGTACGTCCCTCTTACCGAAGTGGAAGGGGTTTCGGGACGGTTCGGGTTTTGGTGGCGGCGGCAGCAGGCGGGCGCGGAGGCGCGCGGCCTGATCGTCGATTTGCGCTGCGAGCGGGGTGACGGCCTGCGTGGTTTGTCTGGCGAGCTCGAGATCGGCAGCGGAAACTGCCGGCTCAGCCGGCGGCGTGCGCGCGGACGGCGACGTGACCCATGAAACCAGGATCAGACCGCCGCCAACGGCGAGAATTCCGACTGCACGTTTCATGAAAGATGCAGGCCTGACTGCATAGGCCTGTCGCGATCGTAGCACGGAGGCGCCGTGCTAAGATTCGACGTGCCCGTCACTTCCGCTTCTGGGCTTCCTGCTTCAATCCAAACCGCCAGAGTTGTCGCTATCGTTCCCGCCCGCTACGCGTCTACGCGTCTTCCGGGCAAAGCCCTGGAACTCATCGGCGGCAAGCCCATGATCGAGCACGTGTACCGCCGCGCTTCGGGCGCGTCCCGCGTCGACGCCGTCGTTGTGGCCACCGACGACCAGCGCATTCACGACGCGGTCACGGGTTTCGGTGGTCTCGCGATGATGACCAGCGCGTCGCACCGGACCGGCACCGAGAGACTTGCGGAAGTCGCCGCCACCCTTTTAAGCGACATCATCGTCAACGTTCAGGGCGACGAGCCGCTGATCGACGCCGGCGCGATCGATGCGTGCGTGCAGGTGCTCCTCGAGCATCCGGACGACGTCATGAGCACTGTGCGGCGACGGCTGAAAGCCGGCGAAGCCGAGAACAGAGCGGTTGTCAAAGTCGCCGTCGACAAAAACGACATCGCACTCTTCTTTTCACGCTCCTCAATCCCCTTTCAGCGCGACGGCGCGCCGAACCCCGTGCGCTGGGCGCATCTCGGACTCTATGCATACCGGCGCCCCTTCCTGCTGGCGGTGGCGCGCCTCCCGCCGACGCCGCTCGAACAGTCTGAATGCCTCGAGCAGCTGCGCGTGCTCGAGTACGGCTACCGCATCCGCTGCGTTGAAACACGAAGCGACTCGCTCGGCGTCGACACGCCCGACGATCTGGCCCGCGTCCGGCAACTCGTTGGTGAAAAGGTGAATCTGTGAATACCAAGTACATCTTCGTGACGGGCGGCGTCGTGTCATCGCTCGGCAAAGGCCTCGCGGCCGCATCAATCGGCGCCCTGCTCGAAGCGCACGGCTACAAAGTCGCGCTCCAGAAGCTCGATCCCTACATCAACGTCGATCCGGGCACGATGAGCCCGTTCCAGCATGGCGAGGTGTATGTCACCGAAGACGGCGCCGAGACGGACCTCGACCTTGGCCATTACGAGCGCTTCACGAGCATGGTCGCCAATCGCGTGCACAGCTGGACGACGGGCAAGATCTACCAGTCGGTCATTAATAAGGAGCGCCGCGGCGACTACCTCGGCAGCACCGTGCAGGTCATCCCGCACATCACGAACGAGATCAAGGAGTGCATCAAGAAAGCGGCCGACGGCGTCGATGTGCTGCTCGTCGAAATCGGCGGCACGGTCGGCGACATCGAGAGCCTCCCGTTTCTCGAGGCGATCCGTCAGTTCAGGCAGGACGTCGGCAAGGACAACACGCTCTACATTCATCTCACGCTCGTGCCGTACATCGCGACGGCCGGCGAGCTCAAAACCAAGCCCACGCAGCACAGCGTGCGCGACCTCCGGTCGATCGGCATTGCGCCGGATATTCTCCTCTGCCGTTCCGAGCAGCCGCTCGACCGCGACATCAAGCGCAAGATCGCGCACTTCACCGACGTCGCCGAAGAAGCGGTCATTACGGCGATGGACGTCAAGAGCGTCTACGAAGTGCCGCTGTACTACATGAACGAAGGGCTCGACGATCTGCTGCTGAGGCGTCTCAATCTCCCGGCGACCGAAGCGCGTCTCGAGCAGTGGACAGCCCTCGTCGACTGCATCAAGAACCCTGTCGACACGGTCACCATTCACTTCGTGGGCAAGTACGTCGAGCACAAGGACGCCTACAAGAGCATCATCGAGTCGCTGCACCACGGCGGATTCGCGCATCAGCTGAAAGTCGACTTGCGTTTCGTCGAGGCCGAAGCGCTCGAGGAGCGCGGCGGCGAGAAGCTCCTCCATGGCTCGATGGGCATCGTGGTCGGGCCCGGCTTCGGCAACCGCGGCAGCCGCGGCATGATGAAAGCTGCGGAGTTCGCGCGCACGACCGGCACGCCGTACTTCGGCATCTGCTACGGCTTTCAGTGGGCCGTCGTCGAATTCGCCCGCGGCGTCGCCGGCCTCGACCACGCGGACTCGACCGAGGTCACCGAAGACGCGACACACAAGGTCATCTACAAACTGCGCGACCTGCTCGGCGTGGACGACCTCGGCGGCACGATGCGGCTCGGCAGCTACGACTGCAAGCTCACGCCCGGCTCGCTCGCGGCGCGGCTCTACGGCAAGGATGTCATCACCGAGCGGCATCGCCATCGGTATGAATTCAACTGCCTCTACGAGAAGACGCTGACCGACCACGGCCTCAAAGTGACGGGCCGCTCGGTCGACGGCAAGTTCGTCGAAATCGTGGAGATTCCCGATCATCCGTGCTTCATCGCGGTGCAGTTCCACCCGGAGTTCCACTCGAAGCCGCTCGCGCCGCATCCGCTTTTCGCAGGATTCATCGCGGCCGCGCACGCGGTCAAGTCGAAGCGCAATCCGGCGGGCCTGCGCGAGGTAGCCGGTTGAACAACGTCACAATCGTACCGGGCGTCACGCTCGGCGAGCGCGGACTCGTGCTGATCGCCGGGCCGTGCGTCATCGAAAGCGCGGAGCACGCGGAGACGGTTGCGGGGCGGGTCGCGGAGATCGCCCGGCGATTGAAGATGCCGTATGTGTTCAAGGCGTCTTTCGACAAAGCCAACCGCACGTCGATCACGTCGTTCCGAGGTCCCGGCCTCGAAGCAGGCGTGAAAATTCTCGAACGAGTGAAGAAAACCGCGGGCGTGCCGATTCTGACGGACATTCACGACGCGTCGCAGGCTGAGCTGGTGGCGACCGTCGCGGACATCCTTCAGATCCCCGCGTTTCTCTCGCGCCAGACGGACCTGATCGTCGCCGCAGCCAAGACAGGCCGCGTCGTCAACGTCAAGAAGGGCCAGTTCCTGGCGCCGCTCGACGTGAAGCACGCGATCAAGAAGGTCACGGAGTCCGGCAACTCGCGCGTGTTCATCACGGAACGCGGATTTACGTTCGGCTACAACAACCTCGTCGTCGACATGCGCGCATTTCCGATGATGCGCGAGCTTGGCGTGCCGGTGGTATTCGATATCACGCACAGCCTGCAGCTCCCGGGCGGCGGTGACGGCGTGACGGCGGGCCTGGCCCAATACATTCAGCCGCTCGGCTCAGCCGGTGTCGGCGCCGGCGTCGACGGCATCTTTCTTGAAGTGCACGAAGACCCGTCCAAGGCCAAGAGCGACGCGCAGAACGCCCTGGCGCTCGACAAGCTCGAAGCGTTGCTCACGCGGCTGAACCGGATTAATGAAGTCGTGAAGTCTTCCGATTTCACGGGCGCGGTGACGTTATGAGCGAGAACACCAACAAGAGCGGCATCGACCTGGCGAAGGAAGTGCTCGAGACCGAGGCGCGTGCCATCCTGGGGCTCATTCCGCAGCTGGGCGACGAATTTTTGGCGGCCGTCGAGCTCCTCCACAACTGCGCCGGGCGCGTCGTGTTCTCCGGCATGGGCAAATCCGGCATCATCGCGCGGAAGCTCGCGGCGACCATGTCGAGCACCGGAACGCCGGCGTACTTTCTCCACCCGGCCGAAGCCATCCACGGCGACCTCGGCGTCGTGCGGGCCGACGACATCGTCGTGTCGCTTTCCTACAGCGGCGAGACCGAAGAACTGGTCCGGCTGGTTGAGGCGATCAAGCGAACGGGCGCGAAGCTGATCGCGATGACCGGCGAGAGCCAGTCGACGCTCGCGCAAGCGGCGGACATTTCTCTCAGCTGCAATGTCGCCGAGGAAGCGTGCCCGATGAACCTGGCGCCCACGGCCAGCACGACGGCGGCGCTCGCGCTTGGCGATGCGCTCGCGATGGCGCTGTCACAACGCAAGGGATTCAAGGCCGAGCAGTTCGCGGATCTTCACCCGGGCGGGCGCATCGGCAAGAAGCTGATGCGCGTTGGCGCGCTGATGCACCGCGGCGACAAAGTGCCGATCGTGTCGCCGGAGACCGGCGCCGTCGACCTGATTCACCAGATGTCGAGCAAGCGGCTCGGCATGACCTGCGTCGTTGGCGCGGACGGCAAGCTGGCGGGCATCGTGACTGACGGCGACCTTCGGCGCCACCTTTCACGCGGGGTCGAGGTGCTCAAACAGCGCGCGCAGGACATCATGACGCCGAATCCCGTGACGATCCCGCCGACGCTTCTTGCCGTCGAAGCGCTCCAGGTCATGGAAACACGCAAGATCACCGCGATCGTCGTCGTCGACGACCAGAACCGCGTAGAAGGCGTCGTTCATTTACACGATCTCTGGCACACGCAGGCGATCTAGCCGATGCTTGGGCTGAATGCAGCGGAGTTCGAATCACGGGCACGCGCGCTTCGAGTGTTGCTGTTCGATGTGGACGGCGTGCTGACCGATGGCGGCGTCTACATCGAGGCCGACGGCCGCGAGCTCAAACGATTTTCGATCAAGGACGGCGCAGCGATCGCGCTGGCGTCGAAGTTC
Source organism: Vicinamibacterales bacterium (assembly GCA_046598935.1). GTDB lineage: Bacteria > Acidobacteriota > Vicinamibacteria > Vicinamibacterales > SCN-69-37 > SCUN01. Next base: position 9,435 of record JBKJHW010000121.1, read on the forward strand.
GGTCTCATCACCGGGATTCTCAGCGCGCGCGCGTCGTCGGCCACCAACTCCCGCGCCGCGGAGCTCGGCATGAAGATCGTGATGCAGGGTGTCGCGAGCAAGAAGCAGGCGCTCGACGAGATCCTCGGAGGGCACAACGTCACGGCGGCCGAGGTTGCGTACATGGGCGACGATCTGGTGGATCTGCCGGTGCTGGCCCGCGCGGGAATCGCCGCATGTCCCAAGGACGCCGTCGAGGAAGTCTCAGCGGTGTGCCACTGGATCAGCAACTACCCAGGCGGCCATGGCGCCGCGCGCGAATTCATCGAAGTGATCCTCAAGGCCCGCGGGCAGTGGGATGATGTCCTTTCGCAGTTCGCGTAACCGATGCAGCCTTATCTCCTACTTCTCGGCGTTCTGATCGCGCTTCTGATCGGCCTCGCGGCCGGCAAAGCGTGGGAACGCTACAAGCTCGTCGAAGGCCGATGGATTGACAGGCGGAGGGGCCGGCAGGCTCCCCACTTCATCCTCGGGTTGAACTATCTGGTCGCCAACCAGGTCGATGAAGCGATTGAAGAACTCGAAAAAGCCTTGAAGCTTGATCCCGGCGCGCTCGAGGTCAAGCTGGTGCTCGGGAATCTGTACCGCGAGAAGGGCCAGGTCGGCCGCGCGGTCCAGGAGCATCAGGTACTGCTCCAGAAGCCGAAGCTGAGCCGGATCGAGCACGCCAACGTGCTGCTCTGCCTCGGTCTCGACTACCGGCGCGGCGGCTTCATCGATCGCGCCACAACGGCGTTTGCCGAAGTGCTCAAGCTTGATCCGGACAACGAGGCGGCGCTGATCAACCTCGAGAAGCTGCAGGAAGAACAGCACCAGTGGCAGGAGGCGTACGTTACGCGGAAGCGGCTCGCGGCGGTCGTCGGCGCGCCTGACCAGCCGCGATCGCAGGCCATTCTCGCGTTTCTCGAGCATGAGCTGGGCCTGCAGTCGTTGAAGCAGGGGCAGCTCGACGAGGCCGCCTCGCGGTTCAATGCGGCCATCGATCAAGGCAAGACGGTAGTGCCGGCCTACCTGCATCTGGGCGACGTGCACATCCGGCGGCACGATCCCGCCGCGGCCATCAAGGTCTGGGAAACCATGATCGACGTCGCGCCGGATCGCGCGTACCTCGCGTTCGAGCGGCTCGAGCGCGCGTATCTGACGATTGGCGGGCCGGAGCGCTTCGAGGCGCTGTGCCGGCGCCTGATCACCGAAACGCCGCGTGAGTGGCGCGCGCGCGCCGCGCTTGCGTCTCATCTGACATCACGCGGCGAGGCGCAGGCAGCGCTCGAGCTTCTGTTCGAAGCGCTCGAGCACAACCCGCACGCGCTCGCGATTCACCAGGCGATCTGGTACACGCTCTCGGCGCTTGACCTGCCGCGCCTGCAGGTGGCGCGCTACGTCGACATCACGCGCGAGTCGGTCTTCTATCTCGATCCGCATGTCTGCACGAAGTGCCGCTATCGGAGCACGGAGCTGCTCTGGCAGTGCCCGCATTGCCACGAGTGGAACACCTTCATCGAAGAACGCATCACGCCGGCGTCCGACACCGAGGCCGAAATGCCCTCGTCGGTCTCGCTCGCGCTCGGAACCGACAACGAGTTGTCATGAGGCCGCGCCCGCTGCGCGTGGCGCTCACGGGCGGCATCGCGACCGGCAAGAGTTACTGCCTCAAACAATTTGTCGCGCTGGGCGTGCCGGTCGTTGATGCGGACCGGCTCGCGCACGAAGTCATCGCGCACGGCACGCCGGGCGGCGCGGCCGTGCTCGATCTTTTCGGCACGCTCGACCGCGGTCTGATCGCGGCGGTGATCTTCCGCGAACCCCAGGCGCGCCTCCACCTCGAAGCCATCGTCCATCCGGCCGTCTACAGCGCGATCAACGAGTGGTTCGCGGGCCTGAAAGCGGCCTCCCCGTTCGGCATCGCCGACATCCCGCTCGTGTTCGAGACCGCTCACGAACGCGAATTCGACCGCGTGATCATCACCAACTGCCGCCCCGACCAGCAGCGCGCGCGTCTCGCAGCGCGCGGACTGTCGAATGACGACGCTGAGGCGAGAATCGGGACGCAGCTGCCCTTCGAAATCAAAGTAAAAAGGGCCAAGTCCGCCGGGATCGGATTCGACGTGATAGATACGTCGATGACCAAAGCCGAGACCGACGCGCAGGTCGACAAGATTTTCGAGACGCTCGCCAACACGCCGCCGCGCGTCTGCGATTAGGTCCAGGGGCCATAGTCCGGTCCAGAGTCCAGGGTCGGTCCTGAGTCCTTGGAAACGAACTGTGGACCATGAACCGACTCTGGACCGTGGACCGACTCTGCACTGTGGACCGGACGATGGACCTTGGACCGACTATGGACCCTGGACCCGCGAATGATCGCGTAGGCTTTCCGCGGCCGCGAGGGTGTTCTTGAGGAGCATCGCGATCGTGAGCGGTCCGACGCCGCCGGGCACGGGGCTCAGCGCGCCGGCGACCTCCGCGACAGCCGGGTGAACGTCGCCGACGACGGTCGATCCGCGCGAATCAAAATTGGCGAGTCGTGTCGACCCCTCGCCGAACAATTTCAGCACCAGCCCGCGATCCGTCGTGGGCGTCGTCCCGACGTCGACGACCGCCGCGCCGGGTTTGACCATGTCCGCTGTGACGAATCCGGGGCGCCCGATCGCGCTGACAAGAATGTCGGCCTCGCGCGTGGACGCCCCGAGGTCCTTCGTTCGTGAATGGCAGATGGTCACCGTGGCGTCGCGCTGCAAAAGCAGTAGAGCCATTGGCTTCCCGACAATCTCGCTGCGGCCAAGCACGACCGCGCGCGCACCCGCGATCGCGATACCCGATCGGTCGAGCAGTTCGATGACGCCGGAGGGCGTGCACGGCGCCAGCGTGGCGCGCCCTTGAAGCAGTAGCCCGCCGTTGTGCGGATGAAAGCCATCGACATCCTTGGCCGGATCGATCGCGTCGAAGACTTCCTGCTCGACGGCCTTTCCGAGCCGCTGCGGAAGCGGCGACTGCACGAGGATGCCGTCGCACTGGCTGTCGCCGTTGAGCCGTGCCACCAGGCCGAGCAACGCCTCCCGCGTGATGCCGTCGTCGACGCGATGAACGGCGACGGTCAGGCCGCTCTCGAGGCCGGCCTTCTCTTTCGCGCGAACGTAGACATGGGAGGCCGGATCGTTACCGGCGAGCACGATGTGCAGCGCCGGCGCGCGCCCGTGGGTTGAAACGAAAGCGGCGACCCGCGGTGAGAGTTCACCGCGGATCGCCGCTGCAGTTTGAATCCCGTCGAGACGAGCCGCCAACTGTTACCGGCTGCCGTCTTTCGCGAGCTTGCTGTGCTTCATGCCGTAGGCGAAGTAGAAGATGAAGCCGATCGCGAGCCAGCCCGCCAACCGCAGCCAGTTCGTCCAGCCAAGGCCGTAGATCATCGCGCCGCACACGATGATGCCGAGCGTGGCGACCACAGGCAGCAGCGGGACCGTGAAGCCACGCTGAATGTCCGGCCGGCGCACGCGCATGATCCAGACGCCCGCGCAGACCAGCATGAACGCGAACAGCGTGCCGATGCTCGTCATCTCTCCGACGATATTGTCCGGAATGAACGCCGCGAAGAGCGACGTGAAGACGAAGAACAGCCAGTTCGACTTGTACGGCGTCTTGAACTTCGGATGCACCTCGCAGAACACCGGCGGCACCAGTCCATCGCGGCTCATCGAGTAGAAGACGCGCGACTGGCCCAGCAGCATGACGAGGATGACCGACGAGAATCCGGCCAGGATCGCGATGGTCACGAAGTCCGACAGCCAGCCGTAGCCGGGCATGAAGGTCGTGATCGCCGCGGCGACCGACGCCTCACCGCCGAGTTTCGGATCGCGGAAGAACTCGACCGGCGCAAGGCCGCTCAGCACCCAGGAGAAGAGCACGTAGAGCACCGTGCAGATCACGAGCGAACCGAGAATGCCGATCGGCATGTCCTTCTTCGGGTTCTTCGCTTCCTGCGCCGCGGTCGACACGGCGTCGAATCCGATGAACGCGAAGAACACGACGCCGGCTGCGCCCAGGATGCCCATGATGCCGCCGTACGAGTGCGTGATGCCTTCGGCGTTCACCCGCTGGGTCGCCTCGGGAATCAGCGGCGTGTGATTGGCGGGATCAATGAATCCCCAGCCGAGCGCGATGACCATCAAAACGATCGAGACCTTCAGGATCACGATCAAGCTGTTGACGAGCGCCGACTGCTGGGTGCCGCGAATCAGGAGCAGTGTCAGCAGGAACAAAATGCCGACCGCCGGCAGGTTCATGATGCCGTGCACCGCTTCGACGCCGTTCACGCCCGTGTCGGGCATGGTCTGGAATGGGGAGTGATACCACTGCCATGGTATTTGTATGCCTATAAAGCCCAGGACTCTATTGAAGTACTGGCTCCAGGCAATCGCGACCGTCGCTGCGCCGACGGCGTATTCGAGGACCAGGTCCCAGCCAATGATCCAGGCGACCATCTCGCCCATCGTCGCGTACGAGTACGTGTAGGCACTCCCGGCGATCGGAATCATCGACGCAAATTCCGCGTAGCACAGACCCGCCAACGCGCAGCCGAGACCGGCCACGAGGAACGCGATCACGACTGATGGGCCGGCCCTGTCGGCAATGGCCGACGCGGTGCGCACAAACAATCCCGCGCCGATGATGGCGCCGATGCCCAGTGCGATCAGCGCGCCCGGGCCGAGGGTCCGCGCGAGCGCCCCTTCACCGGTGGCCGCGCCATCCGCCATGAGGCGGTCGATCGATTTGGTGCGAAACAGTTGACTTGCCACGTGCACTCCCCTTGGTTAAAAGGCTTCTGGCAAAAACGAGGTGATTCTATACGTAAAGAGGGCCGAAATCATCGCGACTGACGATGCCCCGGCCTGAAAAACACCGGGCGCGGTCTCCGGCGTGATCCCGCCAATGGCGACGAGGGGCCGCGTGTCGCCCCTGGAATCGAGCAGCTCTCGCGCCGCGCGCACGCCGGCGAGACCCACCACCGGGTCCGCATTGGCCTTGCTCGAGGTCTCGAACACCGGGCCAATGGCGAAGTAGTCGGCAGGCTCGTCCAGACCCACGCGCAACTGCTCGAGATTGTGCGTTGACAGCCCTATCACGCGGAGGCCGCGGAGGGCACCCGAGGCGCGGAGGTCTGTTGGGCTGAGATCTTCCTGGCCAACATGAACGCCGTCGGCCCCAGACATGAGAGCAATATCCGCCCGGTCATTAATAAGAATAGAAATCTCCGCGCCTCGAGTAACCCCCGCGGCCTCCGCGTGAGATACGAGCTCGGTCGCAAGCTGCAAGAAGTCCCCACCCGGCATATTTTTCGCGCGCAGCTGGATCAATTGCACGCCGGCGCTCATCCAGTCGTCGGCCACTGCGAGCGGATCCAGCCCGCGCGCCGTGACGGCATCAACATCAAGAATGGCGTAGAGCCTAGGCAGACTCAGCAAGCTTCTTCGCGGCGGCGGCGGGATCCGGCTTCGCGTAGCGTTCCATGAAGGCCGTGCTCAGCTTGCCGGCGATGAAATCCGGCTCCTGCAGAATCTTCAAATGCATCGGGATCGTCGTCTTGATGCCCTCGATGACCGTCATCTCGAGCGTCCGGCGCATGCGCGCGATCGCTTCGTTTCTGTCGCGGCCCCAGCAGATGATTTTGGCGATGAGCGAGTCGTAGTACGGCGACACGGTGCACTCCGAGTGCACGAACGTATCGACCCGCACGCCCGGCCCGCCCGGCGTGCTGAACGCGTGGATCACGCCGGGACTCGGCGTAAATGTATCGGGATCCTCCGCGTTGATGCGGCATTCGATCGCGTGGCCGCGGAACTCGATCTCGCTCTGCTTGAACGACAGCTTCTCGCCGGCGGCGACACGAATCTGTTCCTTGACGATGTCGATGCCCGTGATGCTTTCCGTGACCGGATGCTCGACCTGCAGGCGCGTATTCACTTCGAGAAAAAAGAAGTGGCCCGTCTGGTCCATGATGAATTCGAACGTGCCGGCGTTGGCGTATTGCACGGCCTTCGCCGCGTCGACCACGGTGGCGCCGAGCTTGCGGCGCTGTTTGTCCGTCAGCGCCGGCGACGGCGCTTCTTCTATCAGCTTCTGGTGACGCCGCTGGATCGAGCACTCCCGCTCGCCCAGATGCACGACGTTGCCGTGGTGATCGCCGAGCACCTGGATCTCGATATGGCGCGGCGCCACGACGTATTTCTCGAGGTAGACGTCGCCGTTCCCGAACGCGGCCTCGGCTTCGCGCATCGCCATTTTCAAGTTGCGCCCGAGTTCTTCGATGTCGTGGACGATGCGCATGCCGCGTCCGCCGCCGCCGGCGACGGCCTTGATAATGACCGGCAGCCCGATTTCCTTCGCGACCTTGATCGCCTGGTCCTCGCCGGTCACCGGGCCGTCGCTGCCCGGCAACACCGGCACGCCGGCCTTCTTCATGGCGCGGCGCGCGCGCGCCTTGTCGCCGAGCAGCCGGATCGCGTTCGGATCCGGCCCGATGAACTTGATGTGGCACGCCTCGCACACTTCCGCGAGGTACGCGCTCTCTGAAAGGAAGCCGTAGCCGGGATGAATCGCGTCGGCGCCGGTGATCTCGGCCGCGCTGATGATGGCCGGAACGCTCAGATAGCTGTCGGCGCTTTTGGCCGGCCCGATGCAGACGTCCTGATCGGCGAACCGGACATGGAGCGAATGCTCGTCAGCCTCCGAGTACACCGCGACAGTCTTGATCCCCATTTCGCGGCACGCGCTGATCACGCGAATGGCGATCTCGCCGCGATTGGCAATCAGGATTTTCTTGAACACTTACGTGACCTTTATGGCGAAGAGCCGCTCACCGAACTGCACGGCCTGCCCGTTCTTCACGTAGACGGCCGCGACTTCGCCGTCGCAATCAGACTTGATCTCGTTCATCAGCTTCATCGCTTCGATGACGCAGAGGACCTGGTCTTTCTCCACCGAGTCGCCGACGTTCGCGAACGCGCGCGCGCCGGGCTCCGACGCTTCGTAGAAGGTGCCGACGAGCGGCGCCTTGATCATCGCGAGGTCGGTCCCGATGACCGCATCGGGAGCGGCAGCGGCCGATGCGGTCGAGGAGCCCACCGGAGCCGCGGCGAGAGGCGGCGGAGGTGGGGCCGATGCCGCGGTCGGCGCTGGCGCATACAGAACCTCCTGCCCGGCCTTCTTGACGCGCAGACGCAGACCGTCACGCTCGTATTCAAATTCCGCGAGCTCGTGCTCTTTAACGAGGCCCAGGATTTCTTTGATGTCGTCCAGATTCATAGGCGTCAGACAGTGAGGAGGTCGCGTGGCGCATTAGTCAGCACCTCTTGCCCCTCATCCGTCACAAGCACATCGTCCTCCAGCCGGACGCCGCCGAGCCCCACAACATAGGCTCCCGGTTCGATCGTCACGACCATGCCAGATTCCAGCCGAGTGGCTTCAGACGGGTCTTGAGGACCCACCCTCGGCGCCTCGTGCACATTCAAGCCCAACCCATGGCCCGTGCCATGGACGAATGCGCTTCCAAGTTGTTGCTGCGCAAGCACTTGTCGAGCTGCAGCGTCGACCTCGGTCGTGAGTGTCCCGGGTCTGACGGCTGCAATCGCCGCGTCCTGCGCTTCGCGGACCGCCCTATATAAGGACTCGGCTTCCGCGCCGACCCGGCCGGCAACGGCCATCCGGGTCAAGTCCACGCAGTATCCTTCCAAGACACCCCCAAAGTCCAGCAACACCAGGTCACCAGGCCGAACGCGCCTATCTGTCGGGCGCGCATGGGGATAGGCGGTGTTGGGCCCCGTCGAGACGATCGTGTCGAACGCCGGCTTCTCGAAGCCCGCCTGGCGGATCGCGCGATCGACTTCGCCGGCAATTTCGAGTTCGCTGCGGCCGACGGCGACCCACTCACCGATGCGGCGGGCCACGTCGCTCAGCCGCCTGCCGGCATCGCGGAGGATATCGATCTCCCTGGCATCTTTGACGAGCCGAGCCAGCTCGACGAGTTCAGAAGTGGGCTGGAGGGTCTGGCCGGAGTGGAGGCCCTTAGTCCAACGCTGATGCTGCGAAAACGGCGTCTCGTCCGCTTCGAAGCCGATGACCTTCCAGCTTTCGGCTGCGAGCGTTTCGATGATCGCGGTGTCGTACTTCTTCACGCGAATCACATCGACCGGCGCGATCGCACCCGCGGCCTGCCCTGCGCGCACGACCTCTTCGTAGCGGCCATCGACGAGCAAGCGGCAGCCGGCCGCCGACACGATCAGGGCTCCGGCGGACCCGGCAAAGCCCGTCAGATATCGAATGTTGTTGAGATTGGTGACGACGAACGCATCGGCGCCCAAGGCGGCGAGGCGTGCGCGAAGACGAGAGAGCCTGGCAAGGTAATCCAAAAGGCGGGGTTTCAACCCGCCATGTATTGTGACACCGAGTCGGACCGTCGGCCGCGAACGCGGCTGAGCCAATCATGCAGCTCGCCAGCGCGTTCGAGGTCCGATTCGTCGCGAAGCGCCAGGGGCGCGCGCCCGAACATCGACACCGGCGCGGCCTGCGCGAACGCTGGCTCCGGCTCGGCATCGAGCATGCCCGAGAGGTCGAACATGGTGGGCATGCCGGGCATGCCGGGCTCGTCGTGCACGGCGGGCATGGCGGGCATGGCGGGCATGACGGGATCGAGATCGCCGTCCATCACCGGGTCGATGTCCGATGCGGCTTCCGGTTCCGGTTCTGGATCCGACAGCGAATCGAACACGAGGCCGATGCCCCGCTCGTGAAGTTCGGCAAGGCCGCGAATCGCCGCGAGATTATCGGGCGCGCGTTTCAGCACGCTCTTGAGCTGATCGAACGCTTCTTGGACCTCGCCCATGTCGAGCAGCGACCATCCAAGTGTGACCCGCGCGGAGAGATGGTCCGGGAACTTCTCGAGACCTTCGCGGCAAAGCGTGGCCGCCTTCTCAGGCTGGCCGGCGCGGCGAAAACGTTCGGCGATCACGCCGAATGCGGCGGGCCCGGTGGGAGATGAGTCGATCATATGCATGTGATCTCTGTTATTGAGCCACGTTATTGAGCCACGATCAGCGCGTACGTCGCCGTCGAACGCTTGCCTGCGCTGTCGATGACGGTGAGGCCGACGGTGAAGGCGCCCGACTTGTTGTACTCGTGCGTTATCGTCGGTCCGGTTCCCATGAGGTACGGCACGCGCGGGTTGGCATTGCCGTCGCCGAAGTCCCACGCCCACGCGATGATCGAGTTTCCTTTCGACGGCTGCGATGCGCTCGAATCGAAAAGGATGGTGTCGCCGATCCTGGGCGATCGCGGCCCGAGCACAAACGACGCAGTGGGTCCGCCCGCGGCATCCGGGCTGATCAGCCTCACGGCAATGGCCGCCGGAGTGGAGCTGTTGGCATTGCTCCCGACGGGCGTGACGATGATCTGCACAGTGGCGTCGTCGGCCTGGCCGAGCGGGGCCTGCAGCGGCGACGTGTAAATCACGGTCGCGCGACCGTCGGTTCCGGTTGTGAGGCTGGTCTGGGAGAGTGTGCCGAGCCCGCCGGTACCGCCCACCACTTGCAGCGCGAGATGCAATCCCAGCCCAGGCACCGGTTGCGATGAGCCGCCGTAGGCCGAGATCGTGATTGTTGACGTCGTGCGCCCGTCGCGCTGGAGCAGGTCGGGCGACGCAGTCATCGCGAGCGACACACCATACATCGACGGACCCGCGAGATCCGGCGCCTTGCCGTCGCCCAGCCGGCATGACGAGAGCCCGATCGCCAATAGCCCGATCCCAATAACCCGATAACAAATAACCAGATAACCAGATGTCATGACGGATCTCCCCAATCGGCGAAGTTCACCGAGATTCTTCCGACGACGGAGACGTCCTTGCCCGTCTGGTCTTTGCCGTAGAACGTGATCTCCGCGATCGTCGAGAGCGACGGGCCCAGCGCGCCGATCAGTCCCTTGAGCGGCGTTTCGCTCTTCGACTGCACACGCACGAGTGTCATCGTCGCCTTCGCGCCATTTTTGCCGACGGTGGCTGTGACGCCGCCGTCGAACGCGTACGGCACGTCGACGCCTTCGATGCTGCGGCCATCAGAGCGGATGAACTTCACGTGATAGCGCGTGATGGTGATGTAGTTGGTCGTCGATGGCGAGATCGGTGACTCCGACGTTCCGGTCTCTTTCATGCCGAGGCTGAAGTTGGCCACCACGTTGTCGGCGAAGACCGTCGGCACGAGCACCTGCTTTCCGGTGCCGTCGTCTTTCTTGACGAACGTCAGCACATCGGATGCGAGCGTGCCGGAGAGTTTGTCGGGCTCGCGCCCGGTCGATGCCTGCAGCAGATCGATCATTAAATACGAGCTGGCCGCCTGCTTGGTGAGCAGAGACGAACATCCCGGCGCAACGAGGCCCCCGGCAACAGTGACGAGCGCCGCGGCGATGGTCCGCGTGATCATGGTGTGCTCCTGATAATGCGCGGCGTGATGAAGATCAGCAGCTCGCGGCTCTCCGTGGAGAGCGAGTCGTGCTTGAAGAGCCAGCCGAGCAGCGGAATCTTGCTGAGGACAGGCGTTTTGTCGGATGACGCCTGTTCGCGGCTGACGACGATGCCGCCGATGACCGTCGTCGCGCCGTCCGCCACCATCACGCGCGTGACCGCGCGCTGGGTGTCGATTGGCGGAATGTTGTTGATCGATCGTGAGAAGTCCGGCGTCGCGTTCTCGAGCGCGATCTGCATGATCACGGTGTTGGCGGCGGTGATCTGCGGGGTGACGAGGAGCTTCAACGCCGCGTCTTTGAACGTGACGGTCACGGTGTTGTTCGAGATCACCTGGATCGGGATCTGTACGCCCTGCGTCATTTCGGCCTCGTGGTTGTTGGCCGTTGTGACTTTCGGCGTCGCCAGCACCCTGCCGTGACCATTCCGCTCGAGAGCGCTCAGCGCCATATCGAGCGTCAGAGCGCCGTTGATCGCGCCGAGCGTTATGCCGATCTGCGAGTTCGGCGTCGCGACTTTGGTGTTCGTCGAGCCGGAAATCTGCCCGTTATTTGGAAACGCGAGGCCCGTCGTGTTGCCGATTTGCGGCGTCGCTTTTGCGGACGCGCCCCACTGCACACCGAGCTCGCGCGCGGCATCGCGGTTGGTCTGAACGATCCGCGCTTCGATTTCGACTTGCGGTTCCGCGCGGTCGAGTGTGCGAATCAGCGCTTCGACGGCGGTGAGCCGGTCCGGCAGGTCGCGCACGATCAAGGTGTTCGTCCGCTCGTCGACGCGGATCTCTCCGCGTGACGACAACGCCGCGTACTTCAGCAGCGCGTCCATTTTGCCGGCCTGCGCGTAGCTGAGCGGATACGTCCGGACTTCGAGGTTCCCTGAGAGCGCCTGAGCGTCGGTCAGCTTCCGCTTGTTGTCTTCTTCATCCCTGAGCGACGTGAGCGGTGCGATGCGCACGACCGTGCCGTCGATGACGTAGCCGAGCTTGGCATCCTTGAGAATGATGTCGAGCGCCTGGTCCCACGGCACCGCGGTCAACTTGATATCGACGGTCCCCTTCACCGCGGAATCAATGACGAGATTCAAGCCATTGGTTTCGGCGAACGTCCGCAGCACCATCCGGAGATCGGCGCCCTGCAGATCGAGATCCATCGGCGCGCCGGAGTATTTCTTCGGCGGCTGCACCTGCTGCCCGTCGTCGATTGCCGAGACCGGCGAATTTACTGCCGCTACCGGCGCAAGGAGCGCCAGCGCTACGCACAAGGTCGCGCCTGCGCGCGCCCACGACCGGGTCATAACTGTCCTCCTGCCACTACCGCGCGAAGCGCCTTGCGCACATCGCGCTGGCGCACGGCGCCCGACGCGTCTTCGACGCGTTCGGTGAACACGACGGCGTCCTGCTCGATGCCTTTGACCACGCCGTTCACAAGCCGATCGAGCCGCTTGGCCATGAAGGTCCGGCCGTCCGGGCCTTCGAGAATCGCGACGAAGTTCGCGCCACTGCGAATGACGCCCCTCAGCTGCACGTCGGACACCGCGATCCCCGCGAGCCCCGCGCCGGGACGCGTCGCCGCGCCAACACGCGGAGCCGCAGGGCCCACTTTCGGCACGATCAGGCTGCGGAACGGATCCCGGCGGCCGCCTGCGTCGTAGCCGCCCGACTGACCGGCGAGCTCCACGGAGCCGCACAGCCAGCCGATGAGCACCGCAGACCCGATAAACAAGCGCGAGTTTGCAGTCATCACTGGCCTTTCACTCCCGCGGGCGCGAGCGTTGCGTCCTTGCGGAACACGAAGGTCGTGGCGGTGCAGGTCGCGACGAGCGATCCGGCGTCCTTGCCGGTGCCCTCCTTCGCTTTGAGATGAAGATTCGACACGGAAATCAGGAGCGGCAGATTCGCCACGCGGTCGAAGAAACGCCCAAGCTCGTGGTAGCCGCCGTTGAGCCCGACTTCGATCGGCCACTCCGAGTACTGCGGCTTGTCGGCGACGGCCTTGGGCGTGAAACTCGCAATTGCGAGCGACGAATCGCCGGCCAGTTCGTGGAGTTGGCGCAGGACATCCTGCGCGTCTTTCTCGTCGGGCAGCACAGCGGTTGACGCCACAAGCTGGCGGTCGAGATTCGCGATGTCCTTCTGGAGCGCGGGCAGCCGCGCGGCTGTCGCCGTCGCGCGCGCGACGTCCGACTGCAGGTTCGCGAGCCGCGCGCTTTGCGTCGCCAGCTCCGCGCGCATCGGGCCGATCAACACCTGCCACGCGGCTCCTGCCGTCAGGGCCGACAGCAGCGCGAACGTCGCGATCTGCGTTTTCGTCGAGAGTTCGTGAAAGCTCCTGGCCATGGCTATTTCGCCGCCGCTTTCAGCGCGAATCGGACGACCGACGTTTCCTGAACGGTCTCCATATTGGTGGTGACGATGTCGACCGGGTGCTGGAAGCGGCCGGATGTCTGCAGCCGGTCGACGAAGTCAGTCAGCGAGGTCAGCGACTGCGCGCGGCCTTCGATCTGGATCGTCGTGCCCTGCTGTTTCAGCTCGAGCAGCCACAATCCTTCCGGCACGCTGCGGCTGACCGTTTGCAGCAGCTCGACCGGCGCGCGCTGCGTGCGGTGGAGGCGATCAATCAGGCCGAGCCGCTCGGTCAGCTCGAGCTTCTGCGCCACGGCGCGATCGACGAGCAGGGAGACGGCCTTCAGCCGCGCCAGATCTGATTGGGCTTGTGCGACCTTGCCGGCGACTTCCGCCTGCTGCCGCGAGACCTCCCACCAGAGGCCGCCGACACCGACGGCAGTCAGCACAAGAATTGCCAGCCCGGCCACTGCCGACTTCTGATTGGCCGGCACCCAGGGGCGCGCGGCCGCCTTCGGCACATTGCCGAGAAGGTTGATGCGTATCACGCAGCACCGCCAAAGTTGATGCGAATCACGCCGTACCGCCTTCACGCATCGCGAGACCCACGGCAACGGCGAACGCCGGGCCCGACACGCCGCCGGCGTCGACGCCGCGGCGGCGCTCGATCGCACGGAACGGGTCGAACACTTCTACAGGCGCGTCGAACTCAGCCGCCAGCAGATCGCTCAGGCTTTCGGCCGCGCACGCGCCGCCGGAGAGCACGATCCGGCTGATCCGCTCGGCCGGCGCGGTGGCCCGATAGAAATCGATCGTCTTGCTGATCTCCGACACGAGCTGGCTCGAAACTTCGCGCAGCACGGCGAGGACCTGATCGGCGGTCACACCCGGCAGCAGCGGACGGGTCGGGAACTTCAGCCGCTCGGCGACGACGGCGTCGACGTTCAGATCGCGCATCAGCGCTTCGGAGTGCGACTGCCCGCCGAGTGCAATGTCGCGCGTGAACGCGAGCTGGCCGCGCTCGAGCAGGCAGACGATGGTGCTTGTGCGGCCCGCGTGCACGAGCACCGTGAGCGGCTCGCTTCTCTCAGGATGGTTCGCTTCGTAGGCGTTCACGAGCGCAAACGCTTCGAGATCGAGCACGACCGGCTGCCGGCCCGAACGCATCACAACGTCGGTGCGCTCGTCGATCTTGTCGCGCTTGGCGGCCACGAGCAGCACATCTGTACTAGTGCGCCCCGCTTCGCCGGCGTTCATCACCTGGAAATCCAACTGCACGTCAGCGAGGTCGAACGGAATGTACTGTTCGGCTTCCCACGGAATCGCTTCGGCCAGTTCGGCATCGCTCATCGCGGGCAACGAGAGGCGCTTGACGATGGCCGACTGACCGGCCAGGGCCGTCGCCACGCGCGCGCGGCGGAGCCGAAGGGTATCGAAGACCTGCTTCAGGACCTCAGCAGCCGCATCGGGGTCCGAAGTTCCCGTGCCGGGCATGGCCACTTCGGTGGCGCCGACCAGACTCCAGCCGTGGCGCAACTTCTTCAGCACCACGGCTTTGACCGCGTCAGTGCCGACGTCGAGACCGACGATGGGCGCGCGAAAGGGATGAGGCCAACGCATGAACGTGAGTTACAAGGGCAAGGCTGATGCCAAGAGTGGCTTTTGGCGCCCGTCACTGCTGTACTGGGCCAACGCGTTTTTCGCCGCGCGTCGACTGCGCAGATTTCGAACGACCGTTTGGGCCGCCCGTTTTCAATTTTGTAAGTGGTTTTGGGCGCGTATTGCGGCTTCGAGATGCGCGCTTAAGTACCCTCAAACATTGACTTTTCCCGCGTGCGTCCGGTATCCTTTCGGTTTGCCGTGCTCTAAATACGGCCAGAAGGGAACGAATGGGTACGTTTACTCCATCTGCCAAGGCACTCGACCGGCAGTGGCACATCATCGACGCGAAGGGCCAGGTGCTCGGCAGAATCGCCAGCGTTGCCGCGCGTCTCCTGCAAGGTAAGCACAAGCCGACGTGGGCGCCGTTTCTCGACACGGGCGACCATGTGGTGATCGTCAACGCGGCGACCGTCAAGCTCACCGGCAACAAAGAAGAACAGAAAATTTATCGTCGCCACTCCGGCTACGAAGGCGGCCTCAAGGAAGTGCGCGCGAAGATCGTGCGCGCCGAGAAGCCGAACCGCATCGTGGAAGAAGCCGTGTACGGCATGTTGCCGAAGACCAAGCTCGGCCGCGCGATGTTCAGCAAGTTGCAGGTCTATGCGGGCGGGGAACATCCGCACGCCGCGCAGAAACCGCAGGCTGTGAAGACAGGCAAGATCAAGACAGGCGAGGTCGCGTAACTTGGCTACAGCAGCAACGAATCAGTTCTACGGCACCGGGCGCCGCAAGACATCCACTGCCCGCGTGTTCCTCCGGCCCGGCAAGGGCAAGATCGTCATCAACGACAAACCGATCGAAGCCAGTTTCCCCACCGACACGCTGCGCCTGGTCATCCGGCTGCCGCTCGTCGCGACGGAAACGACCGAACAGTTTGATGTGATGGCGACGGCGGCCGGCGGCGGCGTTGCCGGCCAGGCCGGCGCGATCCGCCTCGGCATCGCGCGCGCGCTCATGGAGTACAACGCTGATCTGCGCATCACCCTCCGCAAGGCGGGGCTGGTCACGCGCGATCCGCGTGCCAAGGAACGGAAGAAGTACGGCATGGCCGGAGCGCGCAAGCGCTTCCAGTTCTCGAAGCGCTAAGGTCTTGGATCTATATATGGAGAAGCAGAGTTGAGCACGATCGCAATGAAGGATTTCCTCGAGGCCGGCGTGCACTTCGGCCACCAGACGAAGCGCTGGAACCCGAAGATGAAGCCGTTCATCTTCGGCGAACGAAACGGCATCTACATCATCGATCTCGGCCGCACCGCGAAGCTCTACAAGAGCGCCGCGGCGTTCATCACCGAGATCACGAGCCAGGGCGGCACGGTGCTCTTCGTGGGCACGAAGCGCCAGGCTCAGGATGCGATCGCTGAAGAGTCCGCGCGCTGCGGCATGTATTACGTGAACCAGCGCTGGCTCGGCGGCCTTCTCACCAACTTCTCGACCATCCAGCGCAGCCTCGCGCGCCTGAAGGACCTTGAGGCGATGGAGACCGACGGCCGGTACGAGTCGATCACGAAGAAGGAAATCGCGCGTGTCGAGAAGGAACGCCGCAAGCTGGCGAAGAACCTCGACGGCATCCGCGGCATGAACCGGCTGCCCGACGCGGTGTTCGTCATCGACACCAAGCACGAGCAGATCGCCGTCGACGAAGCGCGCAAGCTCAAGATCCCGGTCATCGGCGTCGTGGACACGAACTGTGATCCCGACCAGGTCGACTACGTGATCCCGGGCAACGACGACGCGCTGCGGTCGATCCGGCTGCTGGCGGCGGGCATCGCCGATGCGTGCCTCCAGGGTCGCGGCATCGCCGAAGCGACACAGGCGGCCGAGATCGCCGAGGCGAAAGCCGCCCGCGCCGCCAAGACCAAAGACGCGGACGCGACACCAGCGGCCGCGCAGTAGAGATAAGTCAAAAGGCAGAAGGCAAAAGGCAGAAATCAGGAACGCGCTATCGCAGGCCAGCTTTCCTAAGCCTTTAAGAGCCCAGGAAAATTGAATGCGATAGCGCGTTCCGCATTTCTGCCTTCTGCCTTTTGATTTCTGACTTTTCAGGGAGAGAGCAATGGCAATCGAAATTTCGGCGGGACTAGTCAAACAGCTGCGCGACAAGACCGGCGTCGGGATGATGGAGTGCAAGGCCGCGTTGAAGGAAGCCAACGGCGACCTGGTCGAAGCAGACACGATTTTGCGCAAGCGCGGCCTCGCGTCGGCGGCG
>JBKJHW010000129.1:0-14862 GCA_046598935.1 Vicinamibacterales bacterium
GGATTTGAACCCCCGACCAGCTGATTACAAATCAGCTGCTCTACCAGGCTGAGCTACGCCAGCCAGACAAAACGTAGATTGTACAGTCGTTTTTGCGACTAGGCAAGGTACATGCCGAAACGACATCTGAATAGCTGACTATTTGTTATCTGGCTATTTAGGACCTTTCGGCTTCTTGGTCAGGGCCACCGCTGCCTTGGCGGCGACGCGCCGCTGACGAACGGCTTCGTAGATGGCAACACCGGCCGCCACCGAGACGTTCAGGCTCTCCACCTCGCCCAGCATCGGGATCTTCACGACGCGGTCGCAGGTTTCGCGAACCAGGTGGCGCAATCCGTCGCCCTCGGCGCCGAGCACGAAGGCAGTCGGCATCGTGTAATCCACCTCGTCGTAATACTCGGTGGCCGAGCCGTCGAGGCCGATGGTCCAGATGTTCTTCTCTTTCAACTCTTCGATCGTCCGCGAAATGTTGACGACGGTCGCGACCTGGATGTGATTGGTGGCGCCGGCGCTGGCTTTGGCCGTCGCGCCGTCGAGCCGCGCGGCGTGGCGGGCCTGGCGGATCACGCCGTGAACTCCTGCGGCATTCGCCGTGCGGAGAATCGCGCCGACGTTCTGCGGATCCTCGATGCCGTCGAGAATGACCAGCAGCGGCGGCTCGTCTTGCAGGGCGGCCGATTCGATCAGCTCGTCAACGGTGTACGCGGCCATCTGCTGCAGCTCGGCGGCGACGCCCTGGTGCAGACCACCTCGACAGAGCCGCTCGAGGTGGCGATTGTCCGAAGTTTCGACCGGGATGCGCAGCTCTCTGGCGCGATCGAGAATCGCGTCAACACGCGCGCCGGCGCCGCGGGCATGGATCACCCGCGCGACCTTGCGCGCCTTGAGCGCTTCGTTGACCGTGTTTACGCCGTAAATCAGCGGCATCGCTAACCTCTCAACCTCTCAATCTATCAGTGATTGCTCTCGCGCGATCGGCGCATGACGGAATCGGCGGCACGCCGGCCGACGACGGCAGCATGGAGCCGCGATCGATCGCCGGCACGGCCAGATCCAGTTCAGGACCGGACTCGAAACCGGTCAGCGCGACGCGGATCGGGTGAAAAAGCGCCCGGCCCTTGAGCCCGGTTTTATCTTTCACGCGGCCGGCCGCGGCGCGGAACGAATCCTTCGTGAGCGGCCCGTGTCCCCACGTTTCTTCGGCGAGCGCGGCGACGATCTTCGCGCCATCCGCCTCCGACCTTACCAAGGCTTCGGCGTGATCGATCCGCCAATCAAAAACGAAAGCCACACGTTCCGCGATCTCTGACGGGCGATCGACCGAACCGATGGCCATCGGCAGCAGCGACTCGATGTACTGAAGCGCCTCATCGGTCTCCTGGTTGACGAACCCGTTCCGGAGGAAGGCCGGGAGGGCCATCGCCGCGATCTTGGGAGCGCCCGCCTCCTTCATATAGTGGCGATTCATCCAGGCGAGCTTCGCCGTGTCGAAGACAGCGGAGCTGTGACTCACCTTGGCGAGCTCGAACCGCCGCGCCATCTCGTCGGCCGGCAAAATCTCCTGCCCTTCGCCGGGCGACCAGCCAAGCAGCGTCAGATAATTCACCAGCGCTTCCGGCAGAATCCCCTGCTCGCGAAATTCCGCGACGCTCGTGGCGCCGTGCCGCTTCGACAGTGGCGCGTGGTCCGGGCCCATCACGAGCGAGAGATGCGCGAACTGCGGCGGCTCGAATCCGAGCGCCTCGTAGAGCAGCACCTGCCGCGGCGTGTTCGAGATGTGATCTTCGCCGCGCACCACCGTCGTCACTTCCATCAACGCGTCGTCGACAACCACGGCGAAGTTGTAGGCCGGCCGGCCGTCGGAGCGAAGGATGACGGGATCGCCGATAACGCCCGTATTGAATGTGACCTCGCCGCGGACGATGTCCTGGAATGTGACGTCGCGATCTTCGGGCACGCGGAACCGAATCGCGGCGGCTTCACCGGCGGCGATACGCTTCGACGCCTCGTCGAATGGAATGTCGCGGCAGCGGCCGCTGTATTTGGGCGGCAGGCTCGCCGCGAAGGCCGCCTGGCGCTCGGCTTCGAGCTGCTCGGGCGCGCAGAAACAGAAGTACGCCTTGTCGCGCGAAATCAGATCGCGCGCGTACGAGAGATAGAGCTGCAGCCGCTCGGACTGGCGGTACGGGCCGTGCGGGCCGCCGGCGTCCGGGCCCTCGTCCCATTCGAGGCCGAGCCAGCGCAGGTCGGCGAGAATTGATTGCTCCGATGTGAGCGTCGACCGCCCGGCGTCGGTGTCTTCGATGCGCAAAATGAAGGTGCCGCCCTGGCCGCGCGCCAGCAGCCAGTTAAAGAGCGCGGTGCGCGCGTTGCCGACGTGGAGATGGCCGGTCGGGCTCGGCGCGAATCGAACGCGAAGCGGTTTGGTCACGAACGTGCCTTGTTCACAAGCACAGCGACGGCGTGCGCGGCGATCGCTTCACCGCGGCCGACGGCGTCAACGCCCTCGTTGGTTTTTCCCTTGATGCTCACGGCCCCAATCGCGACGTCGAGCACACGCGCGACGCTGGCCCGCATCGCGTCGATATACGGCGCGAGCTTCGGCTGTTCGAGGATCACGGTGACATCAGCGCTCGCCGGGGTGAAACCCGCCTCGCGAACGATCGCGACAGCCCGAGCCAGCAGCTCGAGGCCGGGCGCGTCTTTCCATTGCGGATCGGTGTTGGAGAAATGCCGGCCGATGTCCCCTGCCGCCGCGGCGCCGAAGATCGCGTCGGTGAGGGCGTGACAGAGGACGTCGCCATCCGAATGGCCGTGCGGGCCTTTTGCAAACGGCAGCGTCACGCCCGCGAGAACCAGGGGCCGGGCGTCCACGAGCCGATGCAGGTCGTACCCCGTGCCCACGCGCGGCGCGCCGAACGTTCCGCGCGCGCGCAACAGATCATCCACCGTGGTGATCTTCACGTTCTCGGGATCACCGGGAACGATCGTCACCGGCATGCCGGCGCGTTCGGCAAGCATGCCTTCGTCAGTGACATCGGCGCCCGCGTTCTTCGCATACGCGCGATCGAGGACGACCCGCTGGAAACCCTGCGGCGTCTGCGCAAGCCAGATCGCGTCTCGCGCAATTGTGGCTTTGACCGTCATCGAGTCGATGTCGACATGCTTGACGGTGTCGGAGACTCTGACGGCGGGGACCGCCGCGCCATCCTTGGCCGCCGCGTCGATCACGCGATCGATCAGCGACGCGCTCACAAAAGGGCGCGCGGCATCGTGAATCAGCACCACGCTGATCGAAGGCGACAGCGCCTTGAGGCCGTTCTGCACGGAATCCTGGCGCCGTGGGCCGCCTTCGGCGAACTGCCATGCGCTTTTCGCTCCTGAAATGAGATCGCCGCCGCGGGGCACGAGATCGGACGGCAACACGACCACAAACTCTTTGACGCGCCGGTGCGTGTCGAATACATCGACGCTCCGCTGAAGCATCGATCGCCCGCCGAGATCGAGCAATTGCTTCGGCAGGTCGGAGCCCACGCGCGCCCCTCTCCCCCCAGCGACAATCACCACGCCTACGGACATCTGCTCATTCTATCGCGCCAATATTACGTAGGAAGTCCGCTAGTCGCTTCTTCGTCAGCTCGGCTGCCCGTTCGCCGGCTTGCGCTGCCGCCGCGGGCGCGAAGACAACGACAAGCACTCTCGTCGCCGAGGTCGTGACCATTGTTCTCGCAGAGTCTGAAGTGGGATTCCCAAACGGCCCCAGATCATCGACAAGTGCGAGCCGGCCGGCCACGTGCACGGTGTCCTTGCGAATGCCGGCGTACTCTTCGCCCTCACGGCCGAGGCGCAACGTGACGTCGCCCTGGATCTTGTCCAGGTCGTACACGCCAAACGACATCTGCGTCTCGACCGACGTCCAGTTGATGATGTCAACGACGCCGTTGATGCGCGGGAATGGATCGCCGCGGCGGATCCGGCGCAACAACGCCTCGGAAGAAGGCCGGGTCTTTGTCGGGTCGATCCCGACGCGCTTGTACATCGTCCTCGTCAGATCCGTTGTCTCCGGCGTGCCGGCCCAGCCGCGAATCGCGGCAAGCGCGGCCTCGATCGGCGCGTCGAGGCGCGGCTCGGGAGCGCGCACGATCAAGCCGTCAACCGCGGCGACGGCCGCGCGAACGATCCCATCAAGTTCGGGCGCCGTGGTGACATTCATGCGGTGATTGTAGGCCCACCTTCGCCCAGGCTTCCGCCTGCGCCTCGGCTTCCGCCTGCGCCTCGGCTTCGGCGGACGAGCCGGGGGGACACGTTTGGCAGGCCGGGCACCAGTACGTGCGTCGCGCGTGGGGGCCGGTGCGCGCGGTTTCGATCGCCGTGCCGCAGATCCGGTACGCGAGACCCGCGCGGCGGTAAACCCACAGCGTCTCGTCGGTGAATGGTGCCGGCGTTGGCGATGGCAACCTGTTTGGATCCGGCGCGCGCCGCGACTGTGCCTTTGATGCGGTCCCACGTCACGCGCGGGCGCAGCTCCGCGAATTCATCCGACGGGTACCGCCCCGACAGCATGTCGAGCACGCCATCGAACGATCCTCGAGCCAGTTCGGCGAACGGCGCCGCTCGCCGGACGAGCGCGAAGAGATCGTCCACCGGCCAGGTATCGACGCCGACCATCGCGACGATCTGCTGCGCCAGCACATCGAGCGGATTGCGCAGGTACCGCGTCGCCTCCACGCGGCCGTCGCCGCGATACCGGCGAGCGGGGCGCGGAGGTTGCGGTCGACGTCGACGGCGAGCGCCTTGAGCGGCGAGATGTCGAGCAGCCGGCAACGCGCCCCCTGTTCGGGTTCCGGCGAAAACATCAGCTTGTCGAGCGATGCGAGAAAGGCCGCGAGTGTCTTGCCGGTGCCCGTCGGCGCGAGGATCAGCGTCGATTCGCCTCTGACGATCGCCGGCCATCCTTCCGCCTGCGGCGGCGTCGGCGAGCCGAATGAGTGGTCGAACCACTCCTGCACGGGTGGATTGAACAGACCCACAAACCCAAGTGTCGGCCGGGGCTTTACGTCAGGACATCCCCTGCGACGATCGTGCGCACTTTCTCCGACAGCGCCCGCGCATCCGCGCGCGTCATGCCGGCCGTGGGAATCGGCGGATGGATCGTCAGCGTCACATCACCGGGCCGCGCCGCCAACTCGCCGCGGAGCATGATCTGCCTCGCTCCGCTAATCGACAACGGCACGACCGGCAGGCCGCTGTCGATGGCCATCAGGAACACGCCGCCCTTGAATGCATCGACGGAGCCGTCCAGGCTGCGGGTGCCTTCCGGAAAAATAATCAGCGAAGCCTCGTCCGAGATCATCGACTGCATCTTCTTCAAGACTTGGGCGCCGCGGTCCTGTTCATGAATGAGGAGATGGCCGGCCCACTTCAGATGCCAGCCGACAAACGGCACCGCACCGAGGGAGGACTTTGCGATGATTCGCAGGGAATGCGGCAAGGACGCGAAGATCACCGGAATGTCATAGAAGCTCTGATGATTCGCCGCGAAGACGAAGCTGTCCTGGATAGGAGGCGCGCTGCCCTTCCGTGTGACGCGCACTCCGGTCGTCTTGAGAATCAGCCACGCCCACAATTGCGCGCAGCGGTGGGCCGTGTAGCCCCGCCGGTCGAACACCGTTGACGCCAGCGAGACGATGCCGAGGACGATGGTGTAGAGACCAATCGCCGGAATCAGGAAGAAGACCGTGCGCCACCAGTGGAACGGCGGCACGCTCACGCGTTCGCGGCCGGGCGCGCCGCCGGCGGGACGGGCTGGCTCGTGCCGGTCTCGAGCCCGCGGCGGTGCGATGTGGAAGAATTGCAGGACATGAAGTGTCAGTTTTATCACGCGATCGCGCTGTGCGTCCTGGTGGCGCCGGGCTGCGGCCGCGCGCCATCAGATTCGCCGGTCGCGAAATCAGGCGTGCCGCCGCCAACCAGCGCCGCGCAAGCCGGCGATGCGACGGCGTCGCCGACGCCAACGGCCGACGGTGTGCGTCTCGGCAAGGAAGCGATCGAGCGAATACGCGCGGCCGCCGGAGGCGCGAAGCTCACGGCACTGCGCAGCTTCCACGCGAAAGGCACTTCAACAATGTCTGTTGTC
Organism: Vicinamibacterales bacterium; assembly: GCA_046598935.1. Classification (GTDB taxonomy): domain Bacteria; phylum Acidobacteriota; class Vicinamibacteria; order Vicinamibacterales; family SCN-69-37; genus SCUN01. Next base: position 6,137 of record JBKJHW010000129.1, read on the forward strand.
GCCGGCGCGCGAACGCTGACCATTCGCGCGATGTTTCCGGGTTTTTACCGGCAGGAAGAAATCCCGAATGCCACGGGCGGGCTTGGCGTGGCCATCGGCGTCGGCACGGGCAATATGGGCTGGATGCTCGGCGCGCGGATGAGGGGGGACGGCCGCAGCAACGACGCAAAGACGGTACAGGCCACCTATAACCGCGCGGCTATTCAGGCCATGGCCGGAGTGCTCGCCGGCGTCAGCGCGCCGTGGCTCGTGGACTCCGGCCAGTTCACAGCGATCGCAAACGGAACGGTCGACAGCGGCGACGATCGCAATCTGGTCATCGTCACTCTCGAGGGCTCACTCGGGCGCGCGGGCCGTCTGCTGATCGACCCCGACACCAACCTTCCGCGCCGCTTCCTCGAGCCGCCGCAGTCAGGAACCGGCGGCGCAGCGGGCCGGAACGAGATCAGCTTCACCTACAGCGATTTCCGCGACGTCAACGGCGTGCAACTGCCGCACACGATCATGCGCCGGGTCGGCAATATTCAGACGGCGTGGCTCATCGAGACATACACGTTGAACCCGAAACTGAGTCCGCGAGATTTCTCACGGCGCGTTGCCGCGACGATCAAGTAACCGCCGGGCTACATCACCGCGTCCAGCGCGTCGGCGACGGTCTTCACGCCCACGATCTGCATGCCTGTGGGCACATCGGCGCTCGACAAATTGCCGTCGGGCATCACGCACCGCGTGAACCCGAGCTGCTTCGCCTCACGAACCCGCATCGCGGCTTGAGTCGCGCCACGGACTTCGCCCGCCAAACCGACTTCGCCGAAGATCACCGTGTCGCCGAGGATCGGCCGGTTGCGCAGGCTGGAGGCCACCGCTGCAAGCACGGCCAGATCGGCCGCCGGTTCCTCGACGGACATTCCGCCCGCCACATTCACAAACACATCGTCTGTCGCCAGGTTCAGGCCGGCTCGCTTATCGAGCACCGCCAGCAACAGGGCCAGACGGCCCTGGTCGAGGCCGAGCGCCGTGCGGCGCGCGTTGCCAAAGGTCGCCGAGCTGACAAGCGCCTGCACCTCGACGAGGATCGGCCGTGAGCCCTCGATGCAGCACAACACCGCGGACCCCGGCGCCTGCTTGGGCCGCTCGGCGAGAAACAGCGCCGATGGATTCGGCACGGCCTTCAGACCGTTGCCGGTCATCTCGAAGACACCCAGCTCGCTGATGGCGCCGAATCGATTCTTCACGGCACGCACGACGCGATGCGCGTGGTGGCGTTCGCCTTCAAAGTAGAGAACGGTATCGACGACGTGCTCGAGGACTTTCGGCCCGGCGAGGCTGCCGTCCTTCGTGACGTGGCCGACGAGAATGGTCGGCACGTTGTGGCCCTTCGCGTTGAAGAGGAGATCTGTCGCGGCCTGACGGACCTGGCCGACGCTGCCGGGCGCGGACGCGAGTTTCAACGAGAACACCGTCTGAATCGAGTCGACGATCAGCAATGCGGGTTTCACGCGCTGCGCCTCTTCGAGTACGCGCTCGACGCATGTCTCCGCCAGAAGGTAGAGCGGCGCGCGTCCGACGCCGAGGCGCTCGCCGCGCATCTTGATCTGGTGTTCGGATTCCTCGCCCGAGCAGTACAGCACGGGCCCGACCGTTCGCGCGAAATGCGCCGCGGCCTGCAGCAGCAACGTCGACTTCCCGATGCCCGGCTCGCCGCCAAGCAGCACGAGCGAGCCTGGCACAATGCCGCCGCCAAGCACGCGATCGAACTCGTCGATGCCGGTCGACAGCCGCGCCGTCACGACCGCGTTCACATCGTCGTACAACTGAGCCTTGCCGCCCGACATTGCGGAGCTCGGTGCCTGCTTCATGCCGCCGGCCATCGGCGCCACGGTCTTTTCTTCGACGAACGAGTTCCAGCCGCCGCAGTCCGGGCAGCGGCCGAGCCATTTCGGCGACTGCGAGCCGCACTCAGTGCATGCGAATACTGTCTTTGGAGACTTCATGAATCTGGTTACCTGTTATCTGGTTATCTGGCTATTGGAATCTGGTTGTTTTGACGATCTGAGCATTTTCCCTGACTCCCCAAATAGCAAATGGCACTTAACAGATTCCAATGACCAGCTAACCAGATAACCAATAACCAGATTCACCGTCAATTGTCATATCGGCGTGCGATACGCGCGCCGAGACGACACAAGATCTCCCACGGAATGCCACCAATGGTCGCGGCCATTTCGCGCGCAGTGATTTCTTCGTCACCCTGCCGTCCGATAAAGACCACCTCGTCGCCCGGCGAGACATCGAGGCCCGTCACGTCGACGGTCAGCATGTCCATACAGACCGAGCCGACGATCGGCACACGGCGGCCTCCGACGAGCGCCATACCCTTGTTGCTCAGCCGCGTATCGAGGCCGTCGGCGTATCCAGCCGGTACGACCGCGATGGTCTGCGCCCCGCCGGCCTGCCACCTCCGGCCGTACCCCACCGCTTCGCCCGGCCGCACGCCTTTCACAGAAACGATACGGCTCGAGAGTGACAGGGCAGGTCGCAGGTCGAGATCGGCCGCGTGCAGCGGCGGCGGGACGACGCCGTACAGAATGAGGCCCGGACGCACCCAGTCGTACCAGGTGCGGCTGTCGCGCAGCGTTGCCGCCGAATTCGCGAAGTGATGCCGGACGCCCCGCAGTCCCATCGCCCCGAGCGCAGCACGGCTTCGCTCGAACGCCGTGCGCTGATCTTCGAAGAACGGCGATTCGAGCTCGTCGGCGGTCGCGGCGTGGGAGTAAACCGCCGTCAACTTCAAGTGCGGGCTGGCGATCACCGGCGGAATCGAACGCGCCATGTTGTCGTGGCGAAAACCGAGCCGATTCATCCCCGTGTCGATTTTGAGATGGCACTCGAGGACGACGCCGCGCCGGGCCGCCGTCGCTTCGAGCTTCGTCGCGGCGCCCGGCGTCGATACCGTCGGCGTCAGTGAGAAATCGATGAGGCCGTCGAGGTCGCTGACACTCAAGGCGCCGAACACAAGAATCGGCAAGCGAATCCCGGCTTGCCGGAGCTCGACGCCTTCTTCGATATCGGCGCACGCGAGCATGTCGGCGCCCGCCGCTTCGAATGCGCGGCCGGCGTCTACGGCGCCGTGGCCATACGCGTTGGCTTTGACGACGGCTATCACGCCGGTGCCGCCGGTGGCGCCGGTGCGGCTGGTGCCGCCGGTGCTCGTGTGCAACAGGTTGCGGATCGCGAGCAGGTTATGTTTCAACGCTGCTGCGCTGACCCTCGCGACCGTCGGCCGGATCACTGCCGTGCCTTGCTCAGGTTCTCGAATCGTGTGTATTGCTTGAGGAACGCAAGATTGACGTCGCCCGTGGGGCCGTTACGCTGCTTGCCGATGATGATCTTCGCCAGACCCTCTTTATTCGGGTCCCGCTCTTCAGGCGCGCCGTACATCTCTTCGCGATAGATGAAGAGCACGACGTCCGCGTCCTGCTCGAGCGCGCCGGATTCGCGGAGGTCCGACAGCTGCGGCCGGTGGTCGGTGCGCGATTCGGATGCGCGGCTCAGCTGGCTCAGCGCAAGAATGGGAACGTTCAACTCCTTGGCGAGAATTTTCATCGATCGCGAGATCGCCGACATTTCCTGCTGCCGGTTCTCGAAGCGCCCGCGACCCTGCATGAGCTGGAGGTAGTCGACCACGAGCATGTCGAGGCCGTGCTCCATCTTGAGCCGGCGCGACTTCGCGCGCATTTCCAAAACGCCGAGCGCCGCGGTGTCGTCGATGAAGACCTTCACGTCGTGCAGCTTCGACAGCGCGCCGGCGATGCGGTCGTAATCCTGCTCGCCGAGAAACCCGCCGCGGAAGCGGTGCGCATCCACACGCGCCTCCGACGTGAGGATACGCAGGAACAGCTGCTCCTTCGCCATTTCAAGGCTGAAGACGCCAACCGACTTCCCGCCCTCGATCGCCGCGTTGAGCGCGACGTTCATGACGAAGCTCGTTTTGCCCGCCGACGGCCGCGCCGCGACGATCACGAGGTCGCCGGCCTGAAAGCCCGACGTCAACTCGTCAAGATCGGTAAATCCGCTCGGGACGCCGGTGACGAGCCCGCGATGCTGGGAGAGCTTCTCGAGCGTGCTATAGCTGGAATCCACCAGCGCGCCGAGCGGCACGAAGCCCTGGCGCAGCCGGCCTTCGGCAATCTGGAAGATGGACCGCTCCGCTTCGTCGAGCTGCGAGTCGGCGTCGGCCTCCGCATCGTACGCGCGGGTCAGCACTTCGTTCGCCGAGGTAATCAGACTGCGAAGCGTGGATTTTTCCTTGACGATCCTGGAGTAGTACTCGACGTTGGCCGACCGCGGCACGCCGTCGGTCAGCTGGCTGATGTACGCGGGGCCGCCGACTTCATCAATTTCACCAGAGCGGGTCAGTTCGTCGGTGAGCGTGACGAGATCGACGGGCTGGTTGCGGTCCGTCAGGGAAACGATTTTTTCGAAGATCCGGCGATGCGCGTCGCGGAAGAAATCCTGCGCATCGATGACTTCCGCCGCCTGGTTGAACGCGTGGTTGTCGATCAGGATCGCACCAAGCACACTCTTCTCGGCTTCGAGGTTGTGCGGCAGGGTGCGATCCGACATTTTCTGTACCACCTATTCCGTGGATTGCGGCTTTACGTCCTTACTCAGCTGCGACGATCTTAACCGTCAACTCGGCGGTGACGTCACGGAACAGCTTGACGTGCACTTTGTGCTCGCCGACGGTCCTGAGCGCCTCCTCGAGGTGGATCTTCCGGCGATCGACCGTAAACTGGAGCGCCGCCAATGCATCGGCGATGTCCACGTTCGTCACCGACCCGAACAGCGTCTTGCTTTCGCCGACGCGGCGAGCGATCACGATGTCGATACCGGTCAGCTTGGCCGCCAGCGCCTGAGCGTCGGCGCGCTGTCCCGCTTCCTTGGCTTCCGCCACGGCGCGTTCGCGTTCGATCTGCTTTTTGTTTTCCGCCGTCACGACCAGCGCCAGCTTGCGCGGGAGCAGGAAGTTGCGCGCGTAACCGCTCGCGACCTTGACGACTTCGCCGCGGTCACCCAGGTGCTCGACGTGCTCTCGGAGAATTACTTCAATAGCCATCTCTATATCCCCCGTTAGTCCGTGACGTACGGAATGAGCGCGAGCTGGCGCGCGCGCTTGATCGCCGTCTGCAGGCCGCGCTGATGCAGCGCGCACACGCCCGAAATGCGGCGCGGCTGAATCTTGCCGCGTTCCGGGATGAACCCGGCCAGCAGCTTCACGTCCTTGTAGTTGATGTAGTCGATCTTGTCGACGCAGAACTTGCACACGCGGCGCCGGCGAAAGAAGCCGCCGCCACCGCGGCGTCCCTTGCCGTCCTTGTCTTTCTTGTCCTTGTCTTTGTCTTTGTCTTTACCGCGGCTTGCGCCGCGCTTTTCAAAGTCAGCCATTACCGGTCACCTCTATCGCCACGGTCGCCACGGTCTCCGCGTTCGCCGCGGTCCGCACTCGGGACAAAGCCCGCATCGCCCATCACATCATCGTCGTCAGCATCCTCGCGATGGCGCCGGCGTTCGGCTTCCGTCGGTTCCGGCGGCAGGCCGCGCTTCACGCGGCGGGTGGCCATCGAGGATTTGCGGTTCGTGGCGGCGCGCTCGGCCATCGCGAGATCTTCGTCCACGCGAACGATGAGGTGGCGCACCACCGTATCGATCACGCGAAGACGACGGTCAAGCTCGGCGGTCATCGCGCCCGGGCCGTCAATGACTTCCATGACGTACACGCCTTCGCGCTGGCCGGCGATCTCGTATGCCAGGCGCTTGCGGCCCCAGTTTTCAGTTTTGGCGACCGAGCCGCCAAACCGTTCGGCGATGGCGACGATCTGCGTGTGCAGATCGGCCAACACCTGGTCGGTGACTTCCGGTGCCGTGATGTAGATCAGTTCGTACTGCCGTGCCTTGCTCATATGCCTCCTTGTGGACATTCAGGCCGCTCTCCACATTGAGAGCGGCAAGGAGCGTGCTATTAATCGCGATTGAAGACGTTCATCGTCTTCGCCAGGCCGTCGCTCACAAATAACTCGACTGCCTCGGCCGCCCGTGTGATCGCGTTTCTCACGTCGGGCTGTTCCTGCGGCGTGAACATCGCCAACACATGGTCGGCAAGATCACGCTGTGAATCACCCCGTCCGACGCCGATGCGCAGCCGGGAGTAGTCCATCGTGCCAAGATGCTGCGCGACTGACCGGAGGCCGTTGTGCCCGCCTTCCGATCCCGTGCCGCGCAACCGAAGCCGCCCCACGGGCAGATTCACTTCGTCGGTGACGATCAACACATCACCGGCGTCGATCTTGAAGTACCGCATCAGGCCGCCGACGGCCTCACCGCTCAGGTTCATGAAGGTGAGCGGCTTGACGAGCAGAATCACCTCGCCGTTTCCCCGCCACTTGCCCATCACCGCATCGACTGGGGCGGCTTCGAGAAGCACTTCATGCCGCCGCGTCAATTCGTCGATGACTTCGAACCCGACGTTGTGACGCGTCCCGAGGTACTGCCGGCCCGGATTTCCCAAACCGGCAATTAGCTTCATCTTCAGTACCACCTACTCCGTGTTCAGTACCACCTACTCCGTGGCTACTTCTTCTTCTCAGCCTTTTCAGCGCCCTTGGCCGGAGCTGCGGCATCAGCAACTTCGTCCTTCTTGCCCTTCTTGGCCACTTCCGGCTCGGCCGCGGCGGTCGTCGCGCCGGCAACCGGCGTGACCACTTCCTCAACCTTCGGCATGACCACGTGGACGATCAGCAGATCGGCGGCGGTGACCGCCTTCCACTTGTTGTCGCCCGCGATGTCACGCACACGCACGCCCTGGTGCAGCATGAGTTCGGTGATGTCGATATCGATGTGTTCCGGAATGTCGGCCGGGAGCACTTCGATCTCGATCTCGCGGTTGACGAATTCGACCACGCCGCCTTGCGCCTTGACGCCCTTGGCTTCGCCGACCAGGTGGACCGGGACGGTGAGCGTGAGGGCTTTGTCCATCGCGACCTTGTAGAAGTCCGCGTGGATGAGGCGGTGGCTGACCGGCTCGATCTGATAATCCTTGACGAGCACGCGCGTGGCGCCGGCGCCGTCGAGCTTGAGCGAGATGAGCGTGTTCACGCCCGATTTCGAGTGCAGGATCTTCGAGAGCGCCTTCGGGTCGACCGAGAGGGAAACCGCTTCCTTCGAGTCACCACCGTAGAGCACTGCCGGGATTTTTCCGGCGCGGCGCGTGCGCCCCGCTTCGTTGTCGCCGAATGTATTCCGCTTGACCGCTTCGAGTGTCGAATCCATTTCTGCTTTCCTCTTTACCTGCAACCCAAACGCGGGCTGATTAAACAAACAGCTTCGAGACCGAAGTCTCTTCGTGAATGCTGCGAATCGCCTGCGCGAGCAACCGCGCAACCGACAGCACCACAATCTTGTCCGACGTCGCGCCGTCGGCCTTGAGCGGAATCGTGTTGGTCACGATCAGCTTGTCGATCGGCGCCGCCGCGATCCGCTCGAGCGCCGGGCCCGAGAGTACCCCGTGTACCGCGCTCGCGAGCACGCGGCTCGCACCGTTGGCGATCAGCGCCTCGGCGGCCTTGCGAATCGTGCCCGCCGTGTCGATGATGTCGTCGGCGATGATGCACACGCGCCCGTCGACGTCGCCGATGACGTTCATGACTTCCGCGACGCCGTCTTCGCTGCGCCGCTTGTCGATGATCGCCAGCTCCGCGTCGATGCGTTTCGCATAGGCGCGGGCGCGTTCGGCGCCGCCGGCGTCCGGGGACACGATGGTCACCGGGCCGAAGTTCTGGCGCGCGAGGTAGTCGATCATCACCGGGGCCGCAAACAGGTGGTCCACCGGAATATCAAAAAACCCCTGGATCTGCGCCTTGTGCAGGTCCATCGTCAGCACGCGATTCGCGCCGGCCGCCGAGAGCAGGTTCGCCACCAGCTTGGCCGAGATCGGCACGCGGGGCTTGTCCTTGCGATCCTGCCGCGCGTAGCCGTAGTACGGAATCACGGCGGTAATGCGCGACGCCGACGAGCGGCGGAACGCATCGATCATCACGCACATCTCCATGATGTGCTCGTCCACGGGCGCGCACGTCGGCTGAATGATGAAGACGTCCGTGCCGCGAATATTCTCGTCGATCTGAAATGAGACCTCAGTGTCGGGAAACCGGTGCAGCCGCGCGCCGCCGAGAGGCAGATCGAGGTGCTCCGCGATCTCCTTCGCCAACGCCGGGTGCGCGCTTCCCGTGAAAATCTTCAGTGGTCCGTGAATCATCACCAGTCGTCGAAACTTTCCACTTTCAACTGCAAGAACAGGTAGTGGTTGGGGCGGAAGGATTCGAACCTTCGAATACGGGAGTCAAAGTCCCGCGCCTTACCGCTTGGCCACGCCCCAATGAAGTCAACCCGCCACGTGATTAGCTAAAACCTCAACCCACAGTGACGTGTTTGGGCCCTGCCGCAAACACAAAAGTTTAGTCGACCGGAGCGCCTAAAGTCCAATCCGGCGAGTGGATTCCCTGCGACTGAGGGTGCGGGTGACCAGTACCAGCCAGCCGGGCCGTTGGAGCCCTTTGGCCGCGCGGGGCGCTGTTTGCTCATTAAATAAGGCAAAAACCGCCGATCCGGACCCGGTCATGGCCGCCACCTGGGCGCCTTCGCGGTAACAGGACTCGATCATCTCGAGA
>JBKJHW010000092.1:0-11553 GCA_046598935.1 Vicinamibacterales bacterium
GACGGCTACGGCCGCACGCGCGAGCTCTTCCCGCGCTACACGGGCAGCGTGTTCGATGCGCTCACGCCCGCCTTCGTGGCCGGGGATATGACGATGAGCTTTATTTTGACGAATGAGAGGGCGGCGCGAATGGTCGAGCAGAAAGCGATCGACGGAACGCTGCCTGGGCTCGAAGACGTCGCGGATCGCATGATCGCAACGGTCTACGACGCGAAACCGGCCGATGCATACCAGGCGGAAATCTCGCGAGGGTTGCAGCGCGTGCTCGCGGGTCATCTCATGGGGCTCGCGGCGTCGTCGCCGATGTCGCAGGTGCGCGCGATCGCGACGTTCAAACTGAAGTCGTTGCAGTCGCGCCTGAACCGCGGCGGCGGTCTCGCGACCAACCCGGCCGCGGAGCGCGCGCACGCGCAGCTCCTCGCGTCGGACATCGGCCGATTCCTCGAAAAACCGAACGACGCAACCCTCCGAATCGCGCCAATGCTCCCCGCGCCGCCCGGAGCGCCGATCGGCGACGTGGCCATGAACTATCTCCTCGGCCTGGATCCCTCCTGCGGCTGGATACGTTAGGACCAGTCAACCTTGGAGGGCCATGGAGGCCATGGGGAAGATCTTCTAGTTTTTCAAAAGGCTCTTAAGAAAAACAGATTGGTTTCCCCCATGGCCCTCCATGGCCCCCCAAGGTTGATGGCTTTTCCTGCAACTTTTCCCGTGACCCTGCGTTGTTACAGTCATGGCAACGCTGGTTCAGGACATCCGTTACGCCGTAAGGCTGCTTTGGAAGCATCGCGGGTTTACCGCGATCGCCACACTCGTGCTCGCGCTGGGCATTGGCGCGAATTCGGCGGTCTTTACGATCGTGAACACGATGCTTCTCAAGCCGCGGGTCGGAAACCCGGCCGGCGAGATGGCGAGCATCTACTCGCGCGACACGACGAAACCGGACTCCTATCGATCATTTTCCTGGGCTGAATTTACCGCGTTGCGCGAGCGGCGCGATGTGTTCGCGTCGCTCTCGGCGCACAATCTGGCGATGGTCGGGCTTCGCGAAGGCGAGACGACCCGTCGGCTCTTCGCCGACATGATCACGGGCGATTTCTTCGAGACATTCGGCTCAGCGCCGCTCGTCGGCCGGACATTCACATCTGAAGAAGAAAAGCCCGGCGCCGATGTGCCGGTCGCGATCATCAGCTACCCGATGTGGCAGCGGCTCAAGGGCGGCACGAACAACGTACTTAGTACAACCAATTCCATACTCGGTCAGACGATCACGCTCAACAACCGTCCCTTCACGATTGTCGGTGTCGCGCCCCGCGGATTCGGCGGCAAGATCGTCGTCCTCACACCGGACGTGTTCGTGCCGCTCGGGATGTACGACACGCTCTCCAACGACTTCGCGAAAGACGGGCTCGCGACGAAGCTCAGCGATCCGAATCACTACAACCTGTTTCTCGACGGACAGTTCGCGCCGGGCGTGACGCTGACGTCGCTGCCAGGAATTGAGAAGGGCCGCGACTACCAGCTCACGCCGATGGGCCGATTCAGCGTGAGCACATCTCCGCAAGACGACGCGGAGCTGCTGCCTGTCACGGGTGTGCTGCTCGCGATGTCGCTGGTCGTGCTCTTCATCGCGTCGTTCAACCTCGCGAACATGCTGCTCGCCAGAAACGGCGCGCGCGCGAAAGAGTTCGCCATCCGCATGGCCATCGGCGGCAGCCGCGGCCGCGTCGTCCGCCAGCTCATTACAGAAGGATTCATCCTGTCGTTACTTGGTGGGCTGGGCGGACTTGCGCTCGCGGCGTTTTCCACGACGCTCATGGCGACCACCATCGCGCCGCTGCTCCCGATCACGATGAGCTTCGACGTCGCTCCCGACTACCGCATCGTCTCTGCGACGTTCGCATTCTGCATGTTGAGCACGATCATCTTCAGCCTCGGCCCGGCGCTGCGGCTCGCGCGCACGAACGTGGTGCCCGAGCTGAAAGAAAACGCCGGCGAGCTGTCGAAGCGGTCCCGCTTTGCGATGCGCGACGTGCTCGTCATGGGCCAGCTCGCGCTGTCGCTCGTGATGCTCACGACCGCCGGCCTTTTCGTGCGCGGCGCGGTGCAGGCGGCGAGCGTCGATCCCGGCTTCACCTTCGAGCGCGGCCTGATCATCAATATGGACGCGAGCCTCGCTGGCCGCACACAGGACCAGACGCGCGTGCTCTACCAGCGCGTCGCGGACGCCGTCCGTGGCGTGCCTGGAGTGCAGGCCGCCGGTTTTGCGTCGATCATGCCGTTCGGCGAGATGACGGAATCGCGTGACGTGCAAAAGCCCGGTCCAACGATCGAAGGCGCGCGGCTGGGCGGGACGTCCATGGATCTGGGCGGCGGCCAGACGACGCGCGACAAATATCAGGGGGCGTTGATTGAATCAATCGCGACGGCGATCGGCACCGGCTATTTCGATGCGCTCGATCTGAAGTTCGCAGCCGGACGCGACTTTTCCGACACAGAAGTTTTCTCGCCTACTCCGACACACGTCGCGATCATCGACGAAGTGCTGGCGACGAAGCTCTTCGGCCAGGAGAACCCTGTCGGCCAGCAGATTCAGTATCGCGGGCGCCAGGCCGGCGACCCGCCCATCGTCCTCGACGTCGTCGGCGTGGTGCCCGGCCTCAAGCACAACCTCACGGACAAAGCGCCGGTCGCGCACGTGTACACGCCGCTCTCGCAGGACTTTCGGTCGGATGTGTACTTCCACGTGAAGACCGCGGCGTCGACGCCGGAAGGCGAGGCGGCGCTGCTGCCGGCGCTTCGCACGGCGCTGAGGAACGTGGACAGCTCGCTGCCGATCATCAAGATGGAATCGCGTCAGGATTATTCCGCACGTAACTTCATGCTCGCTGTTGTCCGGCTCGGCGCCGGCATCTTCGGCATATTCGGCGGCGTGGCGCTCGTGCTCGCGACGATCGGCGTCTACGGCGTGAAGTCCTACATCGTCTCGCGCCGCACGCGTGAGATTGGGATCCGCATGGCGCTCGGTGCGTCATCCGGGAACGTCGTGTCGCTGATCGTGAAGGAAGGCCTGATGCTCAGCGCGATCGGACTCGCGCTCGGCGTGGGGCTTTCTGTTCTCGCGGGGATCGGCGTGAGCAAGATCCTGTTCCAGGGCAGCGGCATCGATCCGCTGGCGACGGGCGCGGCGCTCGCGGTGCTCGTCGGCGCGACGCTCCTGGCCAGCTGGCTGCCGGCCAGACGGGCGACGGCAATTCCGCCGACGGCGGCGCTCCGGAACTAGAAGCGTCACGCGGAGGACGCGGAGATTGCTGGGGGGGCGGAGAAGAGCCTTCCTAAGGTTTTCTTGAAGGTCTTCGAGAAAGACTAGGCAGGGCCTTCTCCGCGTCCTCCGCGTCCTCGGCGTCCTCCGCGTGATGGCTCTGGATTGCGCAACAATTGAGGCGTGGGTTTCATCGACGATCTCGCAGCGCGACTAAAGCAGCCGCTGCCGGGCGCTGAGGCGCAACTGAAGATGTCGCCTCGGCATCCGCGTGCGCGGCCGCTTACGAAGGACGCGCCGGCCGATGTTCGGCACGCCGCGGCGCTGATTTTGCTTTTTCCAAACGACGCCGGAACTAAAGTTCCGGCCTACGACCCTAAAGTTCCGGCCTACGACCCTACGGTTTCGGCGGACAAAGGCTTTAGTTTCGTTCTCACTTTGCGCCGCGACGATCTTCTCCATCATCCCGGCCAGATTAGCCTGCCTGGCGGCGGCATCGACGAAGACGAAATGCCGGAAGCCGCGTCGTTGCGTGAAGCCGAGGAAGAGATCGGCGTCGATCCATCGACCGTCCGGATCCTTGGCGCGCTCACGCCGCTCTACGTGATGGTCAGCGGCTTCGTCGTCACGCCCTTCGTCGGCGTCGTCGACGCGCGGCCGGATTTCCGGCCGCACGCGCGCGAAGTGGCCGCGATCCTCGAAGTGCCCGTTTCTCAGCTGACAGATCCCGCACGGCGAATGTGGGGAAACCGCACGCGCGAGGGATACTTGATCGAATTCCCGTACTTCGACGTCGAAGACGTCGCCCACCGTAGCCTTGGCGAAGGTGGGTCGTCCCATCAAGTCTGGGGAGCCACCGCGATGATGCTTTCTGAATTTGTGGAGTTGCTGTGAGAACGACCGTCCCGATTGATCGCGCATTGTCGAAGCTGGGATTAGCTTCGCGCGCAGAAGCGCGGGTACTGATTCGCGAAGGACGCGTACGCGCCAATGGGCGGTTGATCGAGCATGTGGGCGAGCGAGTAAAGCTGGACGCCAAGATCTCTATTTCAGGTGCACGGGTGCACGGGTCCACGGGTGCACAGGTGCCGGGTGAACGGGTGCGTAGCGAGCGCATAGTGATTGCGTTCAACAAGCCTCACGGTGTTGTCACAACCGCGAAAGTGCCGAAAGGCAGCCGCTCTGTTTTTGAAGTCCTGGAAGAGCGCGGTATGGCTGATCGGCTCTTCACCATCGGTCAGCTCGATCTTCAGTCAACGGGTTTGGTGCTGCTGACAGACGATTCGCAGCTGCTCAAGGACATGACCGATCCGGTCAACGGCGCGCTGCACAAGTACGCCGTCGTCGTGAGAGGCCGCGTCACGGAAGAAGCGGTCGCCGGGCTCGCGGCGCATCAAATCGTCATCCGGAAAGCCGCCGGGCCTGAGACTCACCTGCTTGTCACGTTGAAGCAGGCGAAGGACCGCGAGATTCGGACGATGTTCGATGAGATCGGCCACGAAGTGACGCGGCTGCATCGCGTGGAGTGTGGTCCGGTGTCGCTCGAGAAGTTACAGCCGGGCGACTGGACCGACGTCACTCACCTGTTTTCAGAGAAAGTCCCGGCCGTTCTTCCGTAGCCATCGCTCCGCGTCACGCCACTCTGGACACACGAGACCAACTTCGCGCCAGAAGCCGGATGAATGATTCGGCTGCCGGCGGTGCATCAGCTCGTGAAGGATCACGTAGTCCGAGACGTAGCCGGGCATCCGGATCAGACGCCAATTCAGTGAGATCGATCCGCGCGCTGAGCACGAGCCCCATCGCGATCGCTGATCGCGCACGGTGACGCCGGTGATCGGCACGGCGTGTTTGTCGGCAAGTTCCTGGCATCGCGCAGACAGCTGCGTTTCCGCCATTTCACGCAAACGCTTCTCGTCGTCGCCGCCCAGTCGATCTTCGCGCTCGGCGGCGCGCTGGACGATGCGGGCGCGTTCGCGGGCGATCCATTCGCGCTGACGCTCGACGAACTCCAGACCGCCGCGCACGGACGCTCGCGTCGGCACCGTGAGACGCAACGCACCGTCGGAGGCCACGCGCAGCACGTACCTTCGCGCGCGCGGGTGACGGCGGACGGTGACGTTGAGGTCGTTGGTCAACAGGCCGATCTTAGTACTTCAGCTGTCGCTGATTGCCATCCACCTTGGAGGAACCTTCGGCCCACTGGGGGGCCGTGGGGCAACCATCTTCAAAAGCCTTAAGAAAAACTGGACATTGTGAACAATTTGAACAAGTTCGCTTGTTCTCCAGTATAAAACCAGTGGATTGCCCGCACGTAGTCATATTTATGGCAAGCAAGTAACCACTTGCTTTCGGATCAGCAGCTGAAATAAGGTGAAGAGATGGACGTCCGGGAATCACTTCTCAAGGCCACAGTGAAGGTGTTCAGCGAGGCCGGCGCGCGCGGCGCGACGACTCGCCGGATCGCTCAGGAAGCCGGCGTGAACGAAGTCACGCTGTTCCGCCATTTCAAATCGAAGGACGAGCTGCTCGAATCGGCGCTGAAGGCGCTCGCGGAACTCGTCGCTGACAAGAAGCTGCCGGACATCCCGGTTGATCCGGCCGCCGAATTGACCGAGTGGGCGCGCGACCATCACACGCAGCTTCACAAATACCGCGCGCTGATTCGCAAGACCATGGGCGAGTTCGAAGAGAACCCATCGTTGTGCGCGTGCACGTGCCACGCCACGACGAAGATGACGAGCGATCTTGCGGATTATCTGAAGACATTGCAACTTCGCGGGCTTGCAAACACCACGTTCCACACGCACACGGCCGCGGCGATGCTGATGGGCGCGCTTTTCGCCGACGCCGTCAGCCGCGACGCGATGCCGGATCGATTCCCCTACCCGATGAAAGACGCCGTGGAGCTCACGATGCCGCTGTTCTTCAGCGCCATTGGCTTGACTTCAGGTCTGACTCCAAAGAAGAACACGAAATGAATAGACGAACGAAGTTCATCCTGCCTTCTGCCTTCTGCCTTCTGCCTTTTGCCTTCGCCGGCGCAGCGGAAGCGCAGAAGTTGACGCTAGCGGACGCGCTGCAGATAGCGGAGGCGCAGAGTGAGACTCTGGCGGAAGCGCGAGCCGGCGTCGATCGCGCGAAGGCGGACAAGATCCGCGTCAACAGCGGACGGCTTCCGAGCATCAACTTCACTGGCTCCTACGATCGAACGCTGGCTTCGGAGTTCAGCGGTCTCTTCGATAGTTCCACACTCTCAGACAACCCATCGTCGTCAGAAAGTTCGGACGTCGATTTCAGCAAACTGCCCTTCGGCCAGCGCAACGTCTACCGCGCGACGTTTTCGTTCAGCCAGGCGCTTTACACCGGCGGGCGCGTTGCGGCACAGCGCAAGCAGGCCGAGATCGGCATCGAGAGCGCGTCGCTCGGCACGGCGGCGGCGCTCGCCGAGCTTCAGCTCGAAGTGACGAAGGCGTTCTACGACTCCGCCCTCGCCGACCGTCTCGTGACGATTGCTGAAGCCGGCCTCGGTCAGGCCGCGGCGGTGTTCGAACAGACGAAGAAGGAATTCGACGCCGGCCGCAAACCGGAGTTCGAGTTGCTGCGCGCCAAAGTCGCGCGCGACAACCAGCAGCCGGTTGTGATTCGCCGCCGCGCGGATCGCGAGACGGCGTACCTGCGATTGCGGCAGCTGCTCAAGATGCCGAAGCCCGCGCCGCTCGCAATCGACGTCGATCTCGACGAAGCATCGCTTGACGCCCCGCCGCCGTTTGCGGCGGATCTCGAGACATCACAAGCCGAACCGCCGAAGGCCGCGCGCGCGCAAGTGACGCAGGCCGAGATGCTCGTGCAGGTGCGCGAAGCGGCGGTGGGCATCGCGAAATCTGAGCGCCTGCCCTCGGTCAATCTGACGTCTTCCTTCGGACAAGTCGGCTACCCATCGAGTGGTGTGATCCCAGGCTTCGGCGACTTCCGCACCAACGCCACACTCGGCGTGCAGGTGTCGGTGCCGATCTTCAACGGTTTCCGCACGCAGGGCGATGCGCTCGCGGCGGCGGCCGATCTGGCGGCGAGCCAGGCTCGAGCGAACCAGACGAGGGCGCTCGCGGGTCTCGACACCGAGACGGCGATTCAAGAACTCGCATCGACCGAGGCCGCGTGGCAGGCCAGCGCCGGCACCGTGCAGCAGGCGCAGCGCGCCTACGAAATCGCCGACTTGCGTTATCGCGAAGGCCTGTCCACGCAGCTCGAGCTGTCGGACTCGCGCTTCTCGCTGCAGATCGCGCAAGCCAACCGCGCGCAAGCCGCGCGGGATCTGCAAATCGCACGCGCGCGTGTCGCGTTGTTGAAGAACTTGCCGATTGGGGCCAGGTGAGCGGGTGCACGGGTGCACGGGTGAGAGAGGAACGATGACTTTGAAAACTGTGATTGTGGGGGTTGCACTGGCCGCGGGGGCCGCGTGTGGTGGTTCGAAAGCGCCGGAGACGACCGCGGCGTCCGCGGCGCCGCCGGTCGTACGGCTCGCCGCTGAGAACGTCGCGACCGCCGCAACGAGCGACATCAGCGCGGGACCGTCGATCTCCGGGCAGCTCGCACCGGCGCGCGAAGCGACCGTGCGCGCCGAGGTCGGCGGCTCGATCGTCACGTTAACTGTCGACAAAGGCCAGGCCGTTCGCGCCGGGCAGGTGATCGCGAAGATCAGCGCGCGCGACCTGGACGTCGCGATGAATTCGGCGCAGGCCGCAATCAGGTCCGCGGAGACGTCCCTGACGGTGGCCGAGAGCGAGCAGGCGCGCACGGCGTCGCTCGTGAAAGGCGGCGCGCTCGCCGCGCGCGACCTCGAACAGGCGAACAACCTGGTCAGCGCCGCTGAAGCGCAGGTCGCGGCCGCGAAGGCGCGTCAGCGCTCGGTGTGGCAGCAGCTCGATGACACCAACGTCAAAGCGCCCTTCGCCGGTGTCGTCAGCGATCGCCCGGCGCACCAGGGTGATGTCGTGTCGCCGGGCACGCCGATCCTCACGATCATCGATCCGTCGAGCATGCGCCTGGAGGCGCTCGTGCGCGCCGATGAGATCAACCAGGTTCGCATTGGCGCGGTCGTACCGTTTCGCGTGCGCGGATATCCGGATCAGGCATTCAGCGGCCGCGTCGATCGCGTGAGCCCAACAGCCGATCCAGTCACGCGGCAAGTGACGATCTTCGTCAGCATTCCCAATCCCGGGTCCACCCGGGCGCCCAACACCACCGGCAAGCTCATCGCCGGGCTCTTCGCTGAAGGACGCGTGAACGCCGCCACGCGCAAGGGCATCGTCATTCCCGCGTCGGCCGTTGACGAAACTGGCGCGACCGCAACGGTGACGCGCATCAACAGCGGCAAAGCCGAACGCGTGAGCGTCACGCTCGGCGCGCGGCAAACCGACAACGAAACCGTCGAGATCACAAGCGGCCTCAACGCCGGTGATGTCGTCATTCTCGGCTCATCCAAAGCCGTAACTCCGGGCACTGCCGTCAACGTCGTCAAGAACTAAAACTGTTATGACTATTTCTGATTTTGCAATTCGCCGCCCCGTGATCACTGTCGTCAGCATGCTGGCCTTGGTGGTGTTCGGATTGGTTTCGCTGACTCAGCTTCAGACCGACGAGTTCCCTGACGTCGCGGTGCCGATCGTCGTGGTGTCCGTGCCCTACCCCGGCGCATCGCCCGACAACGTCGAGCGCGAGATCGTCGAGCCGATGGAAGAAGCGTTCACGGGCATCAGCGGCGTGAGGCGCGTGATGTCGAACGCGCTCGACAGCTACGCCGTCGTGATGGTCGAGTTTCAGTACGAAAAGGACCTGCAGGACGCCACGCAGGAAATCCGCGACAAGATCAACTCGATCCGCAACGAGCTGCCGGAGGAAATGAAAGAACCGGTCCTCACGAAGATCAATCCGACCGACACGCCGATTGTCTCGCTCGCGTTGTCGTCAAAGACAATGACGGTGCCGGAGATGACGCTGTTGGCGGATCCGGGGATTACGCGACGGCTGAGAGCGATCTCCGGCGTCGGCGAAGTCGAAGTGTCCGGCGACAACACGCGCGAGATGACCGTCGATCTTCATCCCGACGCGATGCAGGCGAGCGGTCTCAGCGTCGGCGAGATCATCGGCGCCATTCAGGCGCAGAACCTCGCGGTGCCGGTCGGACAGCTGCTCGGCAAAAGCGACGAGCGCACGATCCGGCTGCGCGGCCGTCTCGAGACGGCGGACGATTTCGGCCAGCTCGTCGTGTCGGAACGGCAGGGCCGGACGATCCGGCTGGCAGATGTGGCGACCGTGCACGTCGGCATCACCGAGCCGCGCAGCGCCGCGTCGTTCTCGGGCGAAGTCGCGGTTGGGCTTGACGTTAGAAAGTCAAAAGGATATTCGACTACGGCTGTCGCCGACTTCGTCAAGGCAGAAGTCAGAAGTCTCGCGGCAACACTGCCGGCCGGAGTCGAACTGAAAGTTGTTCGCGATGCCGGGGAGCGTGTGCGCAACTCGGTCGCCAACGTGCAGTCGGCGATCATTGAAGGTGCCGCGCTCACGGTGCTCACGGTGTTCCTGTTCCTGAACTCCTGGCGCTCGACCGTCATCACCGGCCTCGCGCTGCCGGTCTCGGTCATCGCGTCGTTCATCGCGGTGCTCGCGTTCGGCTTCACGCTCAACACGATGTCGCTGCTCGGTCTGTCTCTATCGATCGGCATTCTGATCGATGACGCGATCGTGGTGCGCGAAAACATCGTTCGTCACATCGAGATGGGCAAGGATCACTACCTCGCGTCGCGTGAGGGAACATCCGAGATCGCCATGGCCGTCGCCGCCACGACCTTCTCCATCATCGTTGTCTTCGTGCCGATCGCGTTCATGGGCGGCATCGCCCAGCAGTGGTTCGCGCCGTTCGCGCTGACGATCGCGTGCTCTGTGCTTGTCTCGCTGTTCGTCAGCTTCTCGCTCGATCCGATGCTGTCGGCGTACTGGCCTGATCCGCACACGCCGATGGCGCAGCGGTCGTTCGTCTCGCGCGGGCTGAACCGTTTCAATCTGTGGTTCGACGCGCAGGCCAACAACTACAAGCGCGTCATCAGCTGGGCGCTGCGTCACCGCCTCGCCATGGTCGCGCTGGCCGTCGGGTCCTTCGTCTTCGCGATCGCGATGCCGGCGATGGGTTACCTCGGCGGCAGCTTCTTCCCCGTCCAGGACGTCTCGGAATTCGTCGTCCAGATCGAGACGCCGCCCGGGTCGAACATCGCGTACACAACGACGCGGCTCGAAGAGGTCGCCGCCATGGCCAGGGCGCTGCCGGAAGTGGCCTACACGTACGGCACGGTTGGCGGCGCAACGGGCGCGGTCGACGAGGGCAACGTGTACGTGCGCCTCACGCCGAAGGCGACCCGCGAGCGCCACCAGGATGTCGTCGCGTCCGATCTGCGCGAGCGGATGAAGAACATGGGCGGCGTGACCGCGGCGATCTCCAGCGGCCGCATGGATCAAAGCAAACTCATCCAGATTCAGATTCGCGGCACTGAAGCGAACGAGCTGTCGCGCATCGCGGCGGAAGTGCAGGATCTCGTGCGGTCGGTCCCCGGCGCCGTGGACGTCGGGCTTTCGACGCGCGGCCAGAAGCCCGAACTCGACGTGACGGTCGACCGCTCGCTCGCGGGAACGCTCGGCATCCGCGTCGGCGACATCGCGCAGGCCCTTCGGCCGGCGTTCGCCGGCGTGAAGGCCGGCGACTGGGTGGATCCCGCCGGCAAGACGCGCGATGTCACCGTACGGCTCGCGCCGGAATCGCGCGACAAGGCCGCGGATCTCGCGTCGCTCCCGCTGGTGGTTCGCGATTCGCAGGGCCGGGCCAGCACGCTGCCGCTTGGCCAGGTGGCAACCATCACGACCGCGAACGGACCGGCGCGCATCGATCACCTCAATCGCGACCGCGTCATCGTCGTCGAAGCCAACACACAGGATCGCGCGCTGTCGGAAGTCATCAAAGATATTGAAACCGGCCTGACGAACGTCACGCTGCCGCCCGGCTACCAGATCACCCAGGGCGGCGACACGGAGGATCAGCGCGAGGTCTTCGGGCGCATTTCGATCGCGCTCGGCGTGGCGATCATGCTGATGTATCTCGTGCTCGTCGTGCAGTTCGGATCGTTCCTCGATCCGCTCGCCATCATGCTCTCGCTGCCACTCTCGCTCATCGGCGTCGTCGGCATGCTGATGCTCACCGGCGACACGCTCAACATCATGAGCATGATCGGCGTCATCCTGCT
>JBKJHW010000067.1:0-7392 GCA_046598935.1 Vicinamibacterales bacterium
CACGCGACGCGCTTGCGCTCGGCGTGTCCGCCTCGTACAACGCGCCGATTCCCGACGCGAAATTCGGCATTTTCAGGATGTGATGTCCACAATCACTGTTGTTCCCGGGCCCGTCACGACGGTGACCCTCAATCGCCCGGAAGTCCGGAACGCGTTCAACGAGGAAGTGATCGCGGAGCTGACCGCATGGGCGAAGGGCGTCACGCCCGGGTCCACGCGCG
The DNA here is from genome assembly GCA_046598935.1 of Vicinamibacterales bacterium. GTDB lineage: Bacteria > Acidobacteriota > Vicinamibacteria > Vicinamibacterales > SCN-69-37 > SCUN01. Next base: position 222 of record JBKJHW010000067.1, read on the forward strand.
TCGCTGTCCTTCAAGGCGCCGGCACGGTGTTTTCCGCCGGGGCGGACATCAACTGGATGGCGAAGGTGGTCGGCTATTCGCATGAAGAGAACATCGCCGACGCCGAGCGCGCGGCATCGATGTTCAACGCGCTCGACCGGCTGCCCGTGCCGCTCATCGGCCGCATCCACGGCGCCGCGCTCGGCGGCGGATCCGGGCTCGCGGCGGTGTGCGACGTCGTCGTTTCCGCTGAAAACGCGGTGTTCGGGTTCACGGAAGTGGTGCTCGGCATTCTTCCGGCGATGATTTCGCCCTACGTCGTGCGCAAGATCGGCATCGGGTCGGCGCGCGAGCTGTGTCTGAGCGGCACGCGCTTCAGCGCGGCGCGCGCGAAAGAGATCGGCCTCGTCTCGGAAGTTGTCGCCGCCGATGGCTTGGACGAGGCGGTCAATCGGCATATCGACCTGTTCATGAAAGCCGCGCCCGGCGCGGTAGCGCGCGCGAAGGCGCTGCTGCGGCAGGTACATGGACGGCTTCCCGAAGACGTGATGGCGTTGACGACGTCAGCGATCGCGGATCAGCGGGTGTCGGCAGAAGGCCAGGAAGGCTTGAGAGCGTTCATCGAGAAGCGCCCGGCCTCGTGGCTGAAGGATCTGACGGAGCGGCTAAAAATAGTGCGCCGGGTCCAAGACTAGTGCGTCGCGTGCTCATCGCCAACCGCGGCGAAATCAGCGTGCGGATCGCCCGGGGCTGCCGCGAGCGCGGGCTGGAGACCGTCGCAATTTACTCCGACGCCGATGCCGGCGCCCCGCATGTCATCGCTGCCGATCGCGCGATGCGCGTGGGGCCTGCGCGCGCGAGTGAGAGTTATCTGAACATTGACGCCATTCTGCGCGCGGCGCGCGAGTCGGGCGCCGACGCGATCCATCCAGGCTACGGCTTTCTCTCGGAGAATGCCGCATTCGCGGACGCCTGCGAGCACGCCGGCATCACCTTCATCGGCCCGCCGGCCTCGGTCATCCGCCGGATGGGTTCGAAGACGGCGGCTCGCGAGGCCGCAACCGCGGCGGGCGTGCCGGTGGTGCCGGGCGCGATTCCGAAGGATCAGACGCCCGAGGCGATCGCCGACGCCGTGCGCGCTGTCGGCTTCCCGGCGTTGATCAAGGCGTCGGCCGGCGGCGGCGGCAAAGGCATGCGCATCGTCCGCGCGGAAGCCGAGATCGCGGAGAACGTCGAGGCGGCGAGCCGCGAGGCCACGCGGTCGTTCGCCGACGGCGCGGTGTATGTCGAGCGGCTGATCGAGCGCCCGCGCCACATCGAAGTGCAGATTCTCGGCGACGCGCACGGCAACGTCGTGCATCTATTCGAGCGCGACTGCTCGCTGCAGCGCCGGCACCAGAAAGTCCTCGAAGAAACGCCGGCGCCCACGCTGACGCCGGCGGTTCGCGCGCGCATCACCGCATCTGCCGTGGCCGCGGCCAAGGGCGTCGGGTATGTCAACGCCGGCACCATCGAGTTCATTCTCGAAGGCGAAGGCGACGCCGCGCGGTTCTACTTCCTCGAAATGAACACGCGCCTGCAGGTCGAGCACCCGGTCACCGAACTCGTGACAGGGCGCGACCTCGTCCACGCGCAGTTGCGGGTCGCGGAAGGCGAACCGCTCTGGTTCACGCAGGCCGACGTCACGCAAACCGGGCACGCGATCGAGTGCCGCGTTTACGCCGAAGACGCCTCGCGCGGCCTTCTGCCGCAAACCGGCACGCTCTTCCGGTATCGCGAGCCGGCGGGCGAAGGCGTGCGCGTTGATAGCGGCGTCGCCGAAGGCCAGACGATTGGCGTCGATTACGACCCGATGCTTGCGAAGGTCATCGTCCATGCGCCCACGCGCGACGCGGCGCTCGCGCGCATGGACGCGGCGCTCCGCGACTTCGTCGCGCTTGGCGTTCGGCACAACGTGCCCTTTCTGCTCAAGCTGATCGCGCTCGAGGACGTGCGGGCGAATCGCGTCGACACCGGTTTGATCGAGCGGCGGCTCGGCGAGCTCGCCGCCGCGCCTGACGCGTCGCTCATCGACGCCGCTGATGCGGTCTTGAAGAGCGGCCTGGTCCAGGCGGCCATGCCAGGCGCTCGTTCGGGATCACGAGTGAAGGGCCGTGACCCATGGGAGACGATCACATGGTGACGTCGAACTGGATCGTCACCCGCGGCGAGGACGGCCGGCTCCGTGTGTCAGACGGGAATCGCGTGCTCACAGCCGACGCCATCATCGGCGGCGGCTCCGTATGGATCTGGATCGACGGCCATCTCCTCGAGATTCCGACCGCGGTGCGCCCCAATCGTGCGCGGGCAGGGAGTGACGAAGAAGCCCTCACGCCGCAGATGTCGGCCAAGGTCATTCGCGTGCTCGTCACGCCCGGCCAGTCCGTCGCCGCCGGCGACACGCTCGTCGTCCTCGAAGCCATGAAGATGGAACTGCCCATCCGCGCGCCGCACGCCGGCACCGTGACCGCAGTCAATTGCGCCGAAGGGGAACTCGTTACCCCTGATAAACCAGTGGTAGTACTGTCCCCAAAGTGACCAAATCTGTGGAAAAGGGGTCAGTCCCTCTTCTCCCAAGGGACGGGCTGCAGAACGAGAGCGCGGTGGTGTCGACCAGGGCGAAGATTGCGCTTGTCGAGGCGCTAGCGGAGGCTGGGGGGACGCGCATTGAGGTCGGCGCGTTTGTGAGCCCGAAGTGGGTGCCGCAGATGGCGGACACGGCCGAGGTGTTCGCGGCGCTGACGCGCAAGCCCGGCGTGCGCTACTCCGCCCTCGTGCCGAACCTGAGAGGTCTCGAACGCGCCATCGATTGCGGCGTGACGGAAGTCGCGGTGTTTGCCGCTGCGTCGGAAACGTTCAGCCAGAAGAACATCAACCAGACCATCGACGAGTCGCTCGCCGCCTACGGCGATGTCGCGCGCGCTGCGGCGGCCAAGGGCATTCTCGTTCGCGGTTATCTCTCCACGTGCTTCGGCTGCCCGTTCGAGGGCGATGTCCCGGTAGACCGCGTCGAGGAGCTGACGACGCGGCTCCTCGAGCTTGGCGTGTTCGAAGTCGCGATCAGCGACACGATCGGCGTCGCGCATCCAGGCCAGGTTCGATCGGTGCTCGATCGACTGCGTGCGCGCTTTTCGCCCGATCAGCTCGCACTGCATTTTCACGATACGCGCGGCACAGCGCTCGCCAACGTGCTGGCCGCGCTCGACTACGGCATGCACACATTCGACAGCTCGCCGGGCGGCCTCGGCGGCTGCCCGTATGCGCCGGGCGCGACCGGAAATCTGGCGACCGAGGACCTGATCTACATGCTCGACGGTCTTGGCATCGAGACGGGCATTGACGTCATCAAGGTCGCGGCCGCGTCGCTCGCAATCGAACCCGTCGTCGGACACTCGCTGCCGTCGCGCTACGTGAACGCCGTCCGCTCGGCCGTCTCACCGGCACGATCGTGAACGCGTCGAGCAAGATCGTGTCCGGGTGGCTGGATGCGCTACACGCGCGTCACGTCGCGCCGTACCGCCCGAAAGAATTCACGCACGCGTTGCAGGCTCTCTCGGTGCGGTACGTCGAGCGCCGCAAGGAGTTACCGACGCGTTCGCCGCTTGACTCGGCCGGAAAGCGCGCGGCGTTCGCCGCGTTCTACGCGCCGCTTCACTTCCTCACGATGCAGGAAATCCTCGAACAGGTGGCGGCTGATTCCGCCCCTGCCCGAATTGCGGATCTCGGCTGCGGCACCGGCGTGTGCGGCGCCGCGTGGGCGCTCCGACAGCAATCGGACGTCACCGCTGTCGATGACAATCAGTGGGCCGTCGACGAAGCGCGCTGGAATCTCAAGACGCTCGGCGTCAACGGCCGCGCGACCCGCGGCGACCTGTCGGCCGTCATCAAAGCCGGCCCCGCCACTGATGCGATCGTGCTTGGCTGGGCTGTGAATGAGCTGACCGCGGAGGCGCGCGGAGCCTTGCTTCCGAAGCTTGTCGCCTTTGCCGCGGAGCGCGGCCCTGTTCTTATTGTCGAGCCGTTGTCGCGAGCGGTTTCGCCGTGGTGGCGGGAATGGGCTGCCGCGTTTGCGCCGGCCGGCGGCCGCGCCGATGAATGGAAATTCCAGATCGAGCAGCCGCCGATGCTGAAAGAGCTCAGTCATCGGGCCGGATTCCGCCGGGACGTGCTCGGCGCGCGCTCGCTGTGGGCCGCGCCCCAACGCCAGCGCGGCGGTTAGCTACCGGCTGCGCGCCAAGTCCTTGCGCAGCTTCAACAGCTCGGCGCGTTTCGCCGCGCCGACCTCGGGGAACTGAAGGTCCATCTCATCGAGCGCGTCGTTAATGGCGTTGGCGACGATCAGCCGGGTGAACCATTTGCGATCGGCCGGCACCACAAACCACGGCGCATGCTCGGACGATGTCTCGCGGATCGTCTCTTCGTAGCAGTCCATGTACGTGTCCCACAGGTCGCGTTCCTTGAGGTCGGCGGCTGAAAATTTCCAGTTCTTGTCGGGCTGGTCCAGCCGCTCGAGAAACCGCTTCCGCTGTTCGTCCTTGGAGACGTTGAGAAAAAACTTCCGGATCATGATGCCGTTGCGAGACAGATATCGCTCCATCGCGTTGATGTCTTCGAAACGGTGTTGCCAGATCTTCTTGCCGGCGAGCTTTTTCGGCAGCCGTTGCGGCGCGAGGTACTCCGGGTGCACGCGCACCACGAGTGTCTCCTCGTAGTACGAACGGTTGAAGACGCCGATGCGGCCCCTTTCAGGCAGCGCCTTATGGCACCGCCACATGAAATCGTGATCGAGCTCCTCGGACGAGGGCTGCTTGAAGCTGGTGACCACCACAGCGTGCGGATCCACGCCGGAGAGGACGTGCTTGATGACGCTGTCCTTCCCTGCGGCGTCCATCGCCTGAAAGATCAGCAGCAGAGCCCACTCATTCTGCGCGTACAGCTTCGCCTGCGCGTCCGCCAGGCGCGACACCGCCTCGGCCAGAAGCCCCGCGGCTCTCTCCTCGAGCCCTTCTTTGCCGCATTCGCGCGGGTCGAAGTCCTTCAGGCGGAACTTGCGTCCGTCCACGACGCGGAAGGGCTCGATCAGCTTTCGGCTCTCTTTGGGCTTCATCCGAAGAGATTAGCCGCTCGGCCGGAAACGCCGGGTGCGATCTGGAACAGTGCGCCGGCGGCCGGCGAACCAGCGCGCTCACGCTCGTTGAGCTGGATGAATGCCGATGTCACGAACATGTCGGTCAGATCGCGTCCGCCGAAGGCGGGCTTTGTTGTGAGCGGTGTCGGAAGCGCGATCGTCAGCACGAGTCTGCCGCTCGGCGAATACCTGCGGACTTGTCCCCCTCGCCAAAGCGCAACCCACACATGATCTTCGGCGTCAACGATGAGGCCGTCGGGCTTCCCGTCGGCGGGGTCGATCTCCACAAATCGGCGCCGATTCGAGATCGCGCCACGTTCGAGATCGAAGTCGAACACGTCGATACGCGGCTCGCCGGTGTCGATGTAGTACATGAGCGCATTGTCGGCGCTCCAATCGATGCCGTTCGACGTCGTCACGCCAGACAAGTGCTTCGTGACGAGCCCTTCGGGCGCAAGCGAGTAAAGCAACCCGGCATTTCTCACCCCATCCATCGACATCGTGCCCGCCCAGAATCGGCCGCGGGCATCGACGTAGCCGTCGTTCATCCGGTTGCGCGGCAGATCTTTCTCGACGTCTGCAAGATGTGTCAGCCGGCCGCTGTCTGGATCCAACCTGACGAAGCCGTCGCGAACCGCGCAGACCAGATCGCCCTGCCGCGCGATCGCCACAGCGCCGACCGGCTGGCCGATCTCGTACACCCGATCGAGCCGTGTCGCAGGATCGAACCGGTGCACGTGGCCGCGCATGATGTCGACGAACCACAAACATTGCCGGCGCTCGTCCCACAGCGGTCCTTCGCCGAGTTCGGTTCGGACCCCTGAAACATCGGTGACAACCATGCCGCGATAGTAGCGCACGGCGCGGTTTCACTCTTTGATCACCGATGCCTCACGACGAGGATGGGGCCGGGCCTCTACAGTCTGCCTCGCGGGTTCGACACATGCCTCAGTCGGTGGGATTGCCGAGCGAACCCAAGAGGAGCGAAGTCATGAAGTCATTAGTGATCGCGTGTGCATTGGGATTGATCGCCGCACCGGCAGCGGCGCAGGATACGACGCCGAAGGCCGAACTCGGCGCCGGCTACCAGTTCGTTCGCGGCGAGGGCCAGAACCTCAACAAGGGCGCCTTCGTGGACCTCGCCATCAACGCCAACAAAACATTCGCGTTCGTCCTGCAAGCCGACGCGAACTTCGACAGCATGAACGAGTCCGCCTCCGTCGGCGCTGTGAGCGTGACCGCCAGCGGCTCTCATAAGGTGATGCACCTGATGGGAGGGCTGCGAGTCAGCAACCGGTCCGACAGAGTCGCCAAAGCGTTCGCCCATGTCCTGGCTGGTGTCCAGCGTCAAACAGCGTCTCTCGACGCGACGGCGACCGGCGCTGGAGTAAGTTCGACAGAGAACTTCGACGAATCCGTCACCGACTTCGTCCTTCAGGGCGGCGGCGGCGTCAACTTCATGCTCGGCAGCGGGCGGGTTGGCATCCGTCTCGGCGGGGACTACATCCTCGGCTTCGGCGACTCCGCGCCAAACCTGATCCGTATTACGGCCGGCTTCGTGGTGCCGATCGGGAAGAAATAGCCAGCCAGCCGTGCTTGGCGCCCGGGCAGCGGCCCGGGCGCTAACTTTTTCAGGGTTCGCCATGGACGCCACCGGCCTCCAGTGACAAGACGCCTCGATGACCGCACTCGCCAGAGCGCGCCGGTCACCGCAGCCAGTTCTGCACGATGGTGATCGAACCGGGCGTGCTGCGTTCGGACACGAGCCCCAGGAACCGCTGAGACCTCGGATCAAAGGCCCCGCCGTTTACGGTGGCCGGAAGCGTCGCGGCGCGGACCGGTTTGGACAGCCTGAACTCTGAACCGGGCATCACCTCGGCGCGCAAAACCGCGGGGCTTTGGCCGCTCAGGAACAGCAGGTGCCGACCGTCGTGGCTCCACGCAGGCCAAAGCGCCCCATCGGTCGATACCTGGCGCTTGTCGCCGGGGGTCGGGTACGAATCGACGTAAACCTCGAAACGTCCG
>JBKJHW010000019.1:0-14809 GCA_046598935.1 Vicinamibacterales bacterium
CTGCGCGACAAGACCGGCGTCGGGATGATGGAGTGCAAGGCCGCGTTGAAGGAAGCCAACGGCGACCTGGTCGAAGCAGACACGATTTTGCGCAAGCGCGGCCTCGCGTCGGCGGCGAAAAAGACGGGCCGCTCGACCGGCGAAGGCGTGATCGGCTCCTACATCCACATGGGCGGCAAGATCGGCGTCATGGTGGAAGTAAACTGCGAGTCGGACTTCGTCGCGCGCACGGACGACTTCCAGAACCTCGTGAAGGAAATCGGCATGCACATCGCCGCCGCGAGCCCGACGTATGCGAAGCGCGAACACGTGCCGGCCGACGTCATCGAGCGCGAGCGCGGCATCTACCGCGCGCAAATGGAGAACTCCGGCAAGCCGGCCAACGTGATCGAGAAGATCATCGACGGCAAGCTGAACTCCTTCTACGAAGGCGCCGTGCTTGTCGACCAGCCGTCGATCCGCGATCCGAAAGTCACGATCGGTGCGCTGATCCAGCAAACGATCGCCAAACTCGGCGAAAACATCGCGGTGCCGAGGTTTGCCCGTTTCAAAGTCGGCGAAAACTAGTCAACCCGTCAAACTAGGCAACACCTCTGGGCGCGGATACAATGTTTGTTTAGTGTCCGCGCCCGTCTACAAGCGAGTCCTCTTAAAGCTCTCCGGCGAAGCCCTGATGGGCGATCAGGCCTTTGGCGTTGATCCCGCCGTCGCCTCGCGCATCGCGAGAGATATCGGCGAGATCCAGCAACTCGGCGTGCAAACCGCCGTCGTCATCGGCGGCGGCAACATCTTCCGCGGCATCGCCGCGAGCGCCAAGGGCATGGAACGCGCCACGGCCGACTACATGGGCATGCTGGCGACCGTGATCAACGCGCTCGCGCTCCAGGATGCGCTCGAGAAAGCCGGCGTCGCCTCGCGCGTGCTGTCGGCCATCGAGATGCGCGCGGTGGCCGAGCCGTTCATCCCCCGCCGCGCCGTGCGACATCTTGAAAAAGGACGCGTCGTGATCTTCGCGGCCGGCACAGGCAATCCCTACTTCACGACCGACACGGCCGCCGCCCTCCGCGCCGTCGAGATGCGCGCCGAAGTCATCCTCAAGGGCACAAAGGTCGACGGGATTTACACCGCCGATCCGATGATCGACAAAACCGCGAAACGCTACGACACAATTTCGTACCTGCAGGTGCTCGAGAAACAGCTTGCCGTGATGGACTCGACGGCGATCTCGCTGTGCATGGATAACAAACTCCCGATCGTCGTGTTTAGTTTGCGCGAAGCCGGCAACCTCAAGCGCGTCATCATCGGCGAAAACATCGGCACTACCGTTAGTTAAGGCAGAAGTCACAAGGCAGAAATCAGAAGCACTTCCCCGGGATGACCAATGGACGCCAACGACCTGAATTCGCTCAAAGCTGAAACGAAGAAGAAGATGGAGGCCGCGGTGGACTTCGGCCGCAAGGAACTCGCCGGCGTTCGCACCGGGCGGGCGACGACCAACATGCTCGACACGGTCCATGTCGAAGCGTATGGCTCGCTGATGCCGCTCAACCAGGTCGCGCAGCTCTCGATCCCTGAGCCGACGATGATCATGGCGCAGCCGTATGACGCGAGCCTGATGAAGGCCGTTGAGAAAGGCATCCAGATGGCGAACCTCGGCCTCAACCCGACCAACGACGGCAAGACGATCCGCATTCCGATTCCGTCGCTCACCGACGAACGGCGCAAGGAATTGTCGCGGCTCGTGCACAAGTACGCGGAAGACGGTCGCAACGCCGTGCGCAACGTTCGGCGCGAAGCGAACGACCGCATCAAGAAATTCCTGAAGGATCACGAGATTTCCGAAGACGACGAGCGGATTGCGCTGGCTGACGTGCAGAAGTCGACCGACCAGCACGTGGCGATCATCGACGAGCTGCAGAAGAAAAAAGACGTCGACCTGCTCGGCAAGTAGGGCGCGCCGCATGTCATTCTTCGCGCGGCTCGAGTGCTCAGTCCCCTGCGGCGCCGGGCCGTTTGATGCGCGCGAGCGCCACCACCTTTGCACGTGCGGCATGCCGCTCCTGGCGCGCTACGATCTCGCCGCGGCGAAGACATCCTGGACGCGCGAATCGCTCGCGAGCCGCGTGCCGGCGTTTTCCAATTCACGCTCCGCCAATTATTGGCCGGGCATGTGGCGCTACCGCGAGCTGATGCCGCTCTTCGACAACGAGCAGCCGGTCTCGCTCGGCGAGGGCTGGACGCCGATGATTCACGCTGAGCGGCTCGGCAAAGAGCTCGGCCTGCCCAACCTCTTCATTAAAGACGAATCTCTGAACCCCACGAACTCATTCAAGGCGCGCGGGCTCTCCGCCGCCGTGACGCGCGCCGCTCACCTCGGCGCGAAGGTGCTCTCGATTCCCACCGCTGGGAACGCCGGTAACGCCATGGCGGCCTACGCCGCCAAGGCCGGCATCGCTGCGAAAGTCTTCATGCCGCGCGATGTGAAGAAGCCGTTCATTCGCGAGTGCGAGCTGTACGGCGCTGATGTCACGCTCGTTGACGGGCTGATCACCGACGCCGGGAAGATGGCCGCGGAGCTCGGCGCCGCCAACGGCTGGTACGACGTGTCCACGCTCAAGGAGCCGTACCGCATCGAAGGCAAGAAGACGATGGGCTACGAGATCGCGGAGCAGATGGATTGGACGCTGCCCGACTGGATCATCTACCCCACCGGCGGCGGCACGGGCATGGTCGGCATGTGGAAAGCGTTCGACGAAATGAGCGCGCTCGGCTGGATCGACGCGAAGAAACGCCCGCACATGGTGACCGTGCAGGCCGCCAACTGCGCGCCGATCGTGCGCGCGTTCGACGAAGGCACCGAGAAGGCGCGGCCGTGGGAAGGCGCGACGACGATTGCCGATGGGTTGCGGGTGCCGCGCGCGATCGGCGACTTCCTCGTCCTGCGAGCCGTTCGCGAAAGCGACGGTGCGGCCGTGGCCGTCGACGACTCGAACATGGTGCCGGGTATGAAAGATCTCGGCCGCTTCGAAGGCATCAGCGCCGCGCCGGAAGGCGGCGCAGCGTTGCATGCGCTGCGCGTTCTGCAGAAACAAGGACGGATCACTCCGAAGGACCGAGTCGTGGTTTTTAATACCGGTGGAGCTCTGAAGTACCTTGATGTACTCGGCTAAGGCCAGCGTGATCGGCATCCTCTTTACCGGCGGGACCATCTCAATGCGGATCGATCCGGCGACCGGCGGCGCTGTTCCCGCGCTGGCCGCCGAGGACATCATCGCGCTCGTTCCCGATCTTCCGAAGATCTGCTCATTTGAAATTGAAGAGTTTTCCCGGCTTCCGGGCCCGCACGTCACACCGGAGCACATGTGGCGCCTGGCAAAACGGGCGGCGGCGTGGCTCGACCGGCCCGATGTGGACGGGCTCGTCATTACGCACGGCACCGACACGATCGAGGAAACCGCGTTCATGCTCGACCTGCTTCTCCTGACCGACAAGCCGGTGATCCTTGTCGGCGCGATGCGGACGGTGTCGGACCCGAGCTGGGACGGTCCAGCGAATCTTCTGAACGCCGCGCGCGTGGCTGGCGCGCCCGGTGCCCGCGGCGGCGGTGTCGTGGTGGTGATGGACGAGCACATCTTCCCGGCCCGCGAAGTGACGAAGCTGCATACCGAATCGTCGGGGTCGTTTGCGACGCCGGAGTTCGGACCGCTCGGAATGATCGACGGCGGCGAGGTCGTGTTTCGCCGGCGCCCGATGCCGCGGCCGGTGTGGCGCGACGGCGCGGCCGAGCCGGGAATCCGCGTCAAGCGCCTGGAAACGCGCGTTGACCTCGTGCAGGCCTTCACAGGCATGACGGATCGGCCCCTGCGTCATGCGATAAACGACGGCGCGAAGGGTCTGGCGATTGTGGCGTTCGGACGCGGCAATGTGCCGCCGACGATCGTCACAGCGATTCGCGATGCAGTCGCCGCCGGCGTTCTGGTGACAGTTTCGTCGCGCAGCCTGGCCGGACGCGTGAGCCCGCGATACGGGTACGACGGTGGCGGCCTGCAGCTGCGTGATGCGGGCGCGATTCTCTCGGGCGATTTGTCCGGCGCGCAAGCGCGGCTGCTGCAGATGGTGACGCTTGGCGTCACGAACGGCGACACGCTCGCTGCGGCGAAACTCATTCGTGAATTTCAATAATCCTCCGCTGGCTAGTTTCTAGACAGGACTGGCCAACCCGGAAGCACGGCACTGCGTGGACACTGTCTGCACGGCCCCCTACAATTCATTCCCGACATGAAAAAGACTTCCAAGTACCTTGGTTCGGCTCTCGCAGTCAGCAGTGTCGTTGCAGCGACCGGCGCGTCTGTGGCCGCCCAGACCAACATCACGTTCAAGCTTCCCGGCGGCCCTCTGTCAACAGTCGTCGCGGAGTTCGAGCGGCAAACCGGTCTGAAGGTCATCATGTCTGAACCGGAAATCGGCTCGATCCAGACGCCCGGCGTCGCCGGGTCGATGTCGATTGAAAAGGCCGTGGATGTCATGCTCGCGGGCACGAAGCTCCGGGCGACGTTCGGGCCGAAGACGCTGACGCTCGACATCAACACCGTGGCCTATCAAATCAACGTCATGGGCGAGACGATCCTTTCGTCGCCAAAGTACACCCAGCCGCTCCGCAACACGCCGCAGACGGTCGCCGTCATCCCGCAACAGATATTCAATCAGCAGAACGCCACGACGCTGCGGGAAGTGCTGCGCAACACGCCCGGCATCACGATGAACATCGGCGAGGGCGGCACCGGCTACCCCTCGGGCGACACGGTCATGATTCGCGGCTTCAACGCGCGCACCGACGTGTACATCGACGGCACGCGCGATGTCGGCGCCATCGGCCGCGACGCGTTCAACATCGAGTCGGTCGAAGTCGCGAAGGGGCCCGCGTCGGTGACGGCCGGCCGCGGCGCGGTCGGCGGATCGATCAACCTCGTGACCAAGGGCGCCAGCTTGTGGAACGCCGCGGAAGTCCGCGTCACCGGCGGCACCTCCGACCACAAGCGCGGCACATTCGACGTGAATCGCCGCCTCGGCCAGTCTTCGGCGTTTCGTCTGAACGCGATGTGGCAGGACGTCGCGTACCCGGGCCGCGAGCTCGTGAAGTACAAGAGCTGGGGGCTGGCGCCGTCGTTCGCCTTCGGCCTCGGGACGGCCACCACGTTCTCCGTGAACTACGCGCATGTGAAGCAGGACAACGTTCCCGATTGGGGCCTGCCGGGCCTGCTGCCCGATGTCGCCACAGCGAACCACGTCACGGCCGACGATCTCGACTGGAGCAACTTCTACGGCATCCTCTCGCGCGACTACGAAAAGACGACGTCGGATGTGGCGACCGCGACGGTGACCCACAAACTCAACGCGAGCATGCGCGTGCGCAATCTCATCCGCTTCGGCCGCACGCTGCGCGACGCCGTTTCCACGGCGCCGCGGCCCGCGAACCCGGTCACCGGTCAGGGTCCCGGGGATCCCGGCTACAACAAGAACATCGCGCAGATGCGCCGCACGGACGCGAAGTTTCACTATCGCGAGGATCGCCTGATCAGCAACCACACGGACGTCCAGGCCAATTTCCGTACGGGAGATTTGAGCCACGCGATGGACGTCGGCGTCGAGCTCGCCGGTGATCACCAGCCGAGCCCTGTCTTCACCGACCTCTTCACCAACGGCCGGCCGCCCGTGGCCGACCTGTTCAATCCGGATCCAGGCGTCAATTACACGCCCGCGCGCGCGCGAACCGGCGCATCGACCGAAGGGAACGCGACGACGAAGGCGATTTACATCTTCGACACGATTCAGTTCAAGAAGCTGCAGCTCGACCTCGGTGTTCGATACGACCACATCAACGCTGACTACACGTCGACGGCCACAACCGGCGTGGCGACGCGGTTCGATCGAACGGACCAGGCCACCAGCACCCGGCTCGGCCTGCTCTACAAACCGGCGGCGAAGGGCTCGATCTACGGCGCCTACAGCACGTCGTTTCTGCCGGCGTTCGACGGGTCCTTCGGCATCACGATGACCGCGACGGGCGTCAATTCGTCAGCGCTCGCGCCTGAGAAAACGAAGAACGCGGAGATCGGCACCAAGTGGGATGTTCGCGGGATGCAGCTGACGGCCTCGGCGTTCGAGATCGAGAAGACGAACACGCGGACGCCGAATTCGTCGGGCGTGATTGTCCTCGCCGGCGATCAGCAGGTGCGCGGCGTCGAGCTGAGCGCGTCGGGCGCCATCACGACCCGGTGGGCGCTCTTCGGCGGCATGTCATTCATGAGCGGCAAGGTCAGGGATTCAGGCATCGCCATCGAAATGGATCAGAAGATGGCCTACGTCCCGGCGAGATCGGGCAACCTCTGGACGAGTTACACGCTGCCAATCGGGCTCGCGCTCGGCGCAGGTGTGAACTACGAGAGCGGACACTTCTTCAACCAGACCGGCGGATTTCTCTTCATCAGCGGATCCAGCCAGGTGAAATACGCTGAAAACGGCGCGGCCGTGCAGGCCTCGACGAAGTTCTGGACGGCGAGCGCGATGGCTTCGTACGTCATCAGCGCTCGCGTCACGATCCAGTTGAACGGCACGAACCTCACCAACACCCGCTGGGCCGATCGGGCCTACGACCGGCACTTCATGCCGGGCGCCTCGCGCCAGTTCACGATCAGCCCGGTGATTAAGTGGTAAAAACGTAGGGCGTGCTCGTCCAAATTCCGGAAGTTCTCACATCCGAGCAGGTTGCGCACGCGCGCCGCCTGCTCGATTCAGCAAACTGGGTCGATGGCCGCGTCACGGCGGGCCAGCAATCCGCCCAGGTGAAGCGAAATCTTCAGCTCCTCGAAAGCGATCCGGTCGCGCGCGAGCTCGGCAGCCTGATCCAGGAAGCGCTCGGCACGAACGGGCTCTTCAACGCCGCGGCCCTTCCGCTGCGGATCTTCCCGCCGCTCTTTAATCAGTATCGGGGCGGCCAGGCGTTCGGCAACCACGTCGACAACGCGCTGCGCCAGATCCCCGGCACGACGACCCGAATCCGCACGGATCTCTCCGCGACACTGTTTCTCTCTGAGCCCGGCGAGTACGACGGCGGCGAGCTGATCGTCGAAGACACCTACGGCGTTCAGAGTGTGAAACTCCCGGCCGGCCACATGGTGCTCTACCCGGCCAGCAGTCTTCACCGCGTCGAGCCGGTCACTCGCGGGGCCCGCGTCGCGTCGTTCTTCTGGATTCAGAGCCTGGTCAGAGACGACGGCGCGCGCACGCTGCTGTTCGACCTCGATACCGCGATTCAGCGGCTCAGCGCCGACGTGCCCGACCATGAAGCCGTCGTGCAGCTGACATCCGTGTACCACAACCTCGTGAGACGATGGGCAGAGTTGTGACGGTGAATCTGGTTAGCTGGTTATCTGGTTATCTGGTTATCTGAAACCTTGGTTGTCGCGACAGAATTCGTCAAGAAACTGCGGCTGATAGCGCTCGTAGACGGCTTCGGCAAACCGATAGAGATCGTGCGCGAGCGGCCAGAAGCGCAGTTCGCCCTTCGCTTCCCAGCCCTGTGCGAGCGCAAGGCCCGCCTCCGCATGATCCGTCGCTTCATGAACTGAGTCCGGCATTCTGCTGCCGCGGTCGGCCGCCAGCTCGCCGGCAATCACCTGACAAAGTACGTGGCGCGCCTTCAGCCCGACTTCGGCCGACGGAATATCGTCGGCCTCGAATCTGTGCGCAAGGCCGATGGCGCGAAGCGCCGCTTTGCGCGAAAGGATGTCGGTTTCCGGAGTGTTCGCAGCCGCACGTGCAATTGCGATGTTGGCCCAGACGCCGGCGAGCAGGTAGTCGCGGTCGGCGAGCGGGCTCGCCGCATCGCTCTCGAGAACGTCGAGCGCCTGGTCGAACGAATTGAGCGCCCTCTCGAGACCGGCCGGCTGCGCGAGCTCGGCAAGGCCGCGGTTCTGCAGGCCCATCGACAAACGGCGCGGGTACCGCGGGTCATCGTCGAGCGGCACACGCTGCATTGCGGCGATGCCTTCGTCATAAGAATGAAGGGCGGCGGGGATTCTGGCGGCGTCGCCGAGCTGCATGAGTGCGTCGCCGCGATTCAACCAGCAGGCGGCCAGAAGATACGCATTGAACGGGTCCGTCGCGACCGGAAGATCGGCGCGCAGTTGCAGCGCGCGATTGAAGCACTCGAGCGCCTCAGCGGCGGCGCCCGGACGGCGCTCCTCGAGCAACGCGATCCCCTGCTTCATGAGCGCGGACGCGTCGCGATTGATCGTATCTATCGTGTCAGGGTCCAACATGCCGCCGGCCGCCGATCGTTAGTCGCCGAAGCTGATACCGACGTTTCGCGCCGTGCGCACGAGGTCGCCGTCGATCGGCACATTGCGCGTGCGGCCGACGATCTTCTCGATGGGCACAGCCACGATCTCGGGCGAGCGCAACGCGACCATCTGGCCGTAGTTGCCCTGATGCAGTAGCTCGACAGCGAACGCGCCGAACCGCGTGGCGAGCACTCGGTCGTAACTGGTCGGTGACCCGCCGCGCTGCAAGTGACCGAGCACCACGTGCCGGCTCTCTTTGCCTGACAGGCGCTCGATGTCCGCTGAAACCTTCGCCGCGATGCCGCCGAGCCGCTCCAACTTTCCTGCCGTGCCGGCCGCAGTGACCTCGCGGTCGCCGCCGAGCGGATGCGCCCCTTCGGCGACGACGACGATGCTGAAATGCGCGCCCCACGTGACACGTTCCCTCACGCGGTCGACGACTTTGTCGATGTTGTACGGGATTTCCGGAATGAGGATGATGTCCGCGCCGCCGGCGATGCCCGAATAGAGCGCGATCCATCCCGCGTAGCGGCCCATCACCTCGACGCACATCACGCGATGGTGCGCCTCGGCCGTTGAATGCAGCCTGTCGATCGCGTCGGTCGCGAACGCCACCGCCGTGTCGAACCCGAACGTCATCGTCGTCTCGACGATGTCGTTGTCGATGGTCTTGGGGACGCCGACCATCGGGATGCCCTGCTTCTGCAGCTCGTAGCCGATCGAGAGCGTGCCGTCGCCGCCGATCACGACGAGCGCGTCGATGCCCATCTTGTGGAAATTCTCCACGCAGAGCTTCGAGTAATCGGCCGTGCCGCCGCCGGGCGTCTGCACGGGGTACGCGAATGGATTACCGCGGTTGGTTGTGCCGAGGATGGTGCCGCCGATGCGCAGGATGCCGGTGACATCGCGCGGCGTGAGCACGCGGGATCGCTCCGGATAGATGAGACCGTCGAAGCTGTCTTCGAGGCCGACGCATTCGATGCCGAGATTGGCCGCGGTCTTGACGACTGCGCGGATGACGGCGTTGAGACCGGGCGCATCGCCGCCGCCGGTGAGGACACCAATCCGCTGGACTCGCTTGCCTGACTTTGCCATGTGGTACAATTGTAGTTTCTATAGGGGGCGGCTAGCTCAGCTGGGAGAGCGCTACGTTCGCATCGTAGAGGTCGCGAGTTCGATCCTCGCGCCGTCCACCATCAAAGCCATCTGAATAACTGAATATCCGGGCAGCTGGTTATTTCAGACCTGCTTGCCGTGGTCCCGCTTGCGCTGGAGTTCTTCGACCACGCCGTAGAGCGCCATCACTGCGATCGACTGCCCGAGGGTCGCTTTCCGATAGCTCTCGAGGTCGAGGCTGTCGACCGGGGTGCTCGCCGTAAGGCCGGCCACGGCCGGCGCAAGCTTCTCCACCTCGGCCGAAGCGTTCACGGCGCCGTTCCAGGCGTTTTGCAGGGCCAGCACGGCATTCTCTTCGCTCATAGGGGCCATTTTACCCCCGGCGAGGCCACCGAAAAAACGACATCGGGTGTCGTTTTCCAAGAAACGACACCCGATGTCGTTTTTTCAGGTCTAACGGATAAGATGCGAATTGGGATGAAGCCAATGCTGGGATTGATCGTCGCGGCGCTCGCCGTGATGAGCGTTGCCGGGCGCGTTTCTGCCGGCGCGGCTCCGCAGCCCGGTCCGAACTCCGCGGCGAGCCTCGCGCAGCTGATCCAATCGCACTACACCGCCGTCACCGACTTCACGGCGGACTTCACGCATTCCTACAAGGGCGGGCTTCTGCCGCAGACGTCGGTCGAGCACGGCAAGGTCAAGATCAAGAAACCGGGCAAGATGCGCTGGTCGTACGCGCGGCCCGAAGTGAAGGAAATCGTCGCCGACGGCCGCATGCTCTACACGTACATCAAAGCGGACCGCGTGTGTTACGTCAGCGATCTCCCGGCCGGCGACGCGGCGCCCACAGCCCTCTTGTTTCTGACCGGCCGCGGCGACCTGCTGCGCGATTTCAAGTCAGCGCTATCCCCCACCCAGTCAGCCACCGAGTGGCGCCTTCTGCTGACGCCGGTAAAACACCAGTCGGATTTCACACAGCTGACCATCGGCGTCGACCCTAAGTCTTTGAAGATGATCACCTTGGAGTCGATCGACGCCGACGGCGGGAAATCGACCTTCACCTTCGCGAATCTACGCGAGAATACGGCTGTTCCCGACAAGGAGTTTGCCTTTACTCCTCCGAAAGGCGTTGATGTCATTCGATAAGAAACCGCTCGCGTTTTTGCTGGTCGCCGCACTGACCGGTTGCGCCACAGTCTTCACGCTCGGCTGCGCCTCGGCCAACGGGGTGCGTCAGGCGCAGAAGGCCGAAGACCTTCGCGACTACGATCTCGCCGTCGCCCGCTACATGAAGGTGCTGCGCGAGAAGCCCGACGATCGCGCCGCTCTCGCCGGGCTCGACCGCGCAAAACTTCGCGGCGCCGAGGCCCATCTGCTGCAGGGGCGCCGGCTTGAAGCCGTCGGCAAATTCGACGAAGCCGTCATGGAATTGCAGCTGGCCTCGGAGCTCAACCCGGGGAGCGGCGACATCGCGCGCGAGCTGCGCGCCGCGCGCCTCGCGCTGCGCAACAAGCTCAGTGTGAACGAAAACGGCCAGACGAAGCTCGATGCGGTCATTGCGCGGACGCGCGCGGCCGTCCCGCCGAGCATGAACGTGCCGGAGACGCGGCTGCCCGCGTCGATCCGGCTCGGTCGCCAGGCGACAGTTCGGCAGGCGTACCAGCTCATCGCGGAGCTGTCGCAGCTCAGCATCATGTTCGACGCGGCGCTCCCGGACACCATCGCGCAGCTCGATCTGAAGAATCTCACCGTCAAGGAAGCGCTCGACGCGCTGGCTCGCACGACGCAAACCTTCTACAAAGTGACGGCGCCTGGGACGATCACCGTCGTGCCTGACACGCCGGCCAAGCGCCGCGAATATGCCGAAGAAATGATCCAGACGTTCTACATCGGCAATGCGGATCCCAAAGAAACCATGGAAATGCTTCGCATCGTCGCCGACACGCGGGCGGTCTCGCTGGTGTCGGGATCGAGCTCGATCGTGATTCGCGACACGCCCGAACGGCTGCACGCGGTGCAGCGGCTGCTCGGCGCCGTGGACAAGGCTCGGGCCGAAGTGGTGATCGACGTCGAGATCATGGAAGTGGATCGCAGTCGCCTGCGCGAATACGGGCTACAGATCGCGTCGGCGGGCTCGCCCGGGGTGGATGGCGCAGTCGGCGTGAATCAGGAGGGGTTGACGCTGCGGACGCTGCGCAATCTCTCGCAGGCCGACGCGCTGATCAGCGGCCTCCCGGCGCTCTACTATCGTTTGCTCAAGACCGACGCGAGCACGCGAACGCTCGCCAACCCGCATCTGCGCGCCATCGACGGCGTGGCCGCGAGCGCCAAGTTCGGCGAACGCGTACCGGTACCGACCGTGACATTCGCCCCGTTTGCGACCGGCGGCGCGCCGCAGCAGCCGATTACGTCCTTCACCTACGAGAACATCGGCGTGAATATCGACATCACGCCGCGCACCCATCCGAATGACGACGTCACGCTGACGGTGAAGATGGATGTGAGCAGCGTGGCCGGCAGCGGCTACGCCGGCCTTCCGACGTTCGCGAGCCGCCAGCTGTCGACGCAGATTCGTTTGAAGGACGGCGAGACGAACATTCTCGCCGGCATGATTCGAGACGACGAACGCACGTCGCTCGAAGGCATTCCAGGACTGAGCGATATCCCGGTACTCGGCCGGCTGTTTGCGCGAAATCGCACGGAACGTCAGCAGACCGATATTGTGCTGACGCTGACGCCGCACATCATTCGCGTGCTCGACCTCAGCGACGCCGATCTCTCGCCGTTCGCGGTCGCGCGGGACACGTCGGCGTCAAACGGGATGGGCCCGTCGCCGATGATCCTTTCAGTGCCGGACATCATCAAAGCCGACGAGCCGGTGAAGCCGAAGCTCGGGCTGCCGCCGTCGCCGCTGATTATCAAAAAGTCGTAACACGTTCGACATCGGCGCCGAGCGCCGTCAGGCGTTCCACAAGATCGGCGTAGCCGCGTTCGACGGTTTCAATCTCCTGCACTTTGCTTTCGCCTTCCGCGGCGAGCGCCGCGGCGACCAGCGCCATGCCGGAACGGATGTCGCGGCTGTCGAGCGTGCGGCCGCGCAGGGCGGTCTTGCCCGTGATGATGATCCGATGCGGATCGCACAGAAACAGATCCGCGCGCATGGCGCTGAGCTGCTCGAGCGCGAAGAGCCGCAGCTCGTACATCCAGTCGTGCACCAGTGTCTTGCCATCGGCCTGCGTGCCGAGCACTGTGACCAGGCTGACGATATCGCTCGGGAAGCTGGGCCAGAGGCCGGTCGTGACGCGGCGCACCGCGTGGAGATCCGACGGCCGGACCGCGAAGCGGCCGTCCGCCAAATCGAAGTCGAGACCCATCTGCCCGAGAATCGATGCGATCGGCTCCATATCCACAGCCGCCGCGCCCGTGACCTCGACCGTGCCGGAGGTAATGGCGCCGGCAATCGCCCAGCTCGCGGCCTCGATGTAGTCGCCGCGCAGCGTGTGGGTGGCGCCGGTCAGCTGTGCCGGCGGCACGACGCGGATCGTCGATGTGCCCACTCCCGTGACTTCGGCGCCCATTGCCGACAGCATCTCGCAGAGTTCGATCACGTGAGGCTCTGAGGCCGCGTGACGAATTTCGGTCGGCCCTTTGGCCGAGGCGGCCGCCAGGAGCGCGGTTTCCGTGCCAGTGACGGACGCTTCGTAGAGATAGACCGACGCGCCTTTGAGCCCACGCGTCGCTTCGACGAAGTGACCGGCGTCAGACGCCGTGACTTCGGCGCCGAGCGCCATGAGGGCCTGGAGGTGCGTGGTGATGGTCCGCCGGGCTGGAAAGTCGCCGCCGGGCGGCGCGAGGCGCGCCTTCCCTGTGCGTGCGAGGAGCGGGCCGAGCAGCAGCACGGAGCCGCGCAGACGGCCGACGAGCGAGGGGTCAGGCTCGGCCGAGTTGACGCTGGCGCATGTGACGCGAATGGTGGATGTGCCTTCGCCTTCGACGGTCGCGCCGAGGCTCTGGAGCAGACGGATCATGACGCCGACGTCGCGGATGCGCGGCACGTTGCGCAATTCACAGGTTTGATCGGTCAGCAGGCACGCCGCGAGGAGCGGGAGCGCCGCGTTCTTGTTGCCGTCGACGTGGACGCGGCCCGACAGTTGCCGGCCGCCGCGGATGAGGAGATCTGCCATGCTCGCTAAAATCCTATCTTCACGATTTCGTCCCGGAGTTCTATTCCGAATTTCTCGCGCACCGCATCGCGCGCGACTTCGATCAACTCGGCGATCTCCGCCGCGGTCGCCTTCCCGTCGGTCACGATGAAATTGCAATGCACCGGCGAAATCTGCGCGCCGCCGACGCGCAAACCCTTCAGCCCCGCTCGATCGATCAGCGCGCCGGCCGATGCGGGAATACCGGACGGTACCTGATCGCGCACGCGATCCGGGTTCTGAAACGCACAACCGGCGCTCGGCACGTTCAGCGGCTGCGTGCGTTTTCGATGCGCAAGCGATGCGCGGGCGACTTCCCGCAACGCCTCGGGCGCACCGCGCTCCGCGGCAAACTCCGCCCACACGAGTACTTCCTTCGTCCGCTGGAGCCGGCTGGTGTCATACGCAAATTCCATGTCGGCCGGCGCGATCTCCGACAGCCGGCCGGACCGGTCCATGACGGCCACGCCGGCGACAAGCCCTCCGATGTCCTGGCCGCCGAAGTGCGCGTTGCCGTAAATCGCTCCGCCGACGGTGCCGGGTGTGCCCGCCCAGGCCTCGAGGCATGCGAGGCCACGGCCGATGGTCCATCGCACAAGACCGTTGATCGTGAGCCCGGCGCCGGCGCGAACCACATCCGGCCGGGGCTGCGAAATGTCGAGCATACGCATGCGCACGACCACGCCTTCGACCCCCGCGTCGGCGACCAACACATTCGACCCGCCGCCGACGACAGCGACCGGCGCGCCGGCAGCACGCGCGGCCTCGATCACCCGCCGCAATTCTTCGGCCGACGCGACATCCACCAGGAACTCGGCGGGACCGCCGACGCGCAATGTCGTCAGCTGCGCAAATGGGACGTCACGCCGGACACCGGCAGCGCCGGCAATGGCAACGAGGGCATCGGCAAGATCGGGCCAGCGCGTCATCGCGTCATCGCTTCGTCACTTACCGTCTTGGGTGCGTCAGCGGTCCGCCGCGAGCGCGCGCAGCAGCTTGTCGTGAATGTCGTCGAATCCGCCGTTCGACATCAGCAGCACGGCGTCGCCATCTTTCGCTTCGGCAGCGATCGCGTCGACGATGGCGGCGGTGGTGGGGAACGTGCGGGCGCTGGTGCCTCTGTTCTTCAGATCGCGAATGAGTTCGTCG
>JBKJHW010000105.1:0-12402 GCA_046598935.1 Vicinamibacterales bacterium
AACGCCTGCGCGTGGCCTCGGAAGACGTGCTGCATGTCGGTGAGAGCGCGCTCTACCCGGCGCTCCAGCGACTGCTCGCCAATGGCTGGGTCAAAGCCGAATGGGGCGCGTCGGAAAACAACCGGCGCGCCAGGTTCTACACGATCACGGCAACGGGCAAAAAACATCTCGCCGCCGAAGGCGCGGAATTCGAGCGCCTGCTCACCGCGATGACGCGCGTGATGTCAGAGGGATAGGTGCGCCATGACAATATTCCGACGAATCGTTGAGCTGTTGCGTGGCCGCGGGCGTGACGCGGCGCTGATGGAAGAAATGGAGGCGCACCGCGCCCTCACCCAGGACGAGCTGGAACGCTCAGGCCTCTCGCCGCGCGAAGCCGCAGCCGAAAGCCGGCGGCGCCTTGGCAACGTCACGCTCGCGCGCGAAGACGTGCGCGAGTTCTGGCTTCTGCGCTGGTACGAACAACTCGGGCGCCTCATCCGACTCAGTACGCGCAGCCTTCTCCGCGAGCCGGGCTTCGCCCTCACAGCGATCCTGACGCTGGGGCTCGGATCGGCGGCCACCACCACCGTCTTCAGCGTCGTCGATGCTGAACTGCCGTGTCTTCGCGCACTCCGACGCCGGCACGCAATCCGCCGTCATCACCGAGCGGGGCCGCGCCAGCCACTTCGAAGGCGATCCCAACCTCGTCGGCCGGACATTTCTCCTCGATGGCCGATCCACGGTCATCGTCGGTGTGGTGCCGACCGACGATTTCATGGGGACCGACCCGGATCTGTTTCTCCCGATTGATGAGTCGCCCGGCAGCAGCGGCGCGGGTCTGACGTTCTACCAACTAACGGGCCGGCTGGCCGTCGGCCAATCCGCCGAGGTGGGCCGCCAACAGATTCAGGCGGCGATCGATCGGCGCGATCTCGCCGTTAAAGACAGCAAACACACCGTCAGCATCGAGGACGTGAGCTCTGTCTTCCGGACCGGCAATGCCCGGCAGCTTTACTTCTTCCTCGGCGCAGCAGTCCTGGTCCTCGCGCTGACACTCGCCAACGTGGCCGGCCTGATCGTGTCCCGAGCGGTTCGGCGCACGCCGGAGTTCGCGTTGCGAAGCGCGCTCGGCGGCGCCGAGAGATCGCTGATCGCGCAAATGCTCGCTGAAGCCGCAGTCATCGCGGTACCGGCCGCATTGCTGGGCCTCGTCATCTCGGTCCAGGCTGTGGGCGCGATCGGCCAGTTTGCGCCGGATGATTTCCTCTACCGCGGAACCGAGATCAGCGTCGACCTGCGTGCGGCGTTGGTCACCTTCGGCGTCTCGCTGGCAAGCACATTCATTCTTGCGCTCGTGCCGCTCGGGCTGGTGCGGCGCGCCGGCGAACGGGCCGCGCTGGGTTCGTCCGCCCGCGTCGGCGACACGCCATCGGCCTTGCGATCACGACGCGTGCTGCTCACGGCGCAGCTGGCATTGACGATGACGCTGCTCGCGGGAGCCGGGATCTTCATTAAGAGCTTTGTCGCACTCACGCACGTGCCACTCGGATTCGATCCAGAGAATGCCTGGTCGCTTCGGATGACGCTGAGCGGTCCGCGCTTTGCGACCGACGAGTCAATCCGCGTCTACTCGGACGATGTCGAGCGGCGCCTCCACGCCGTGGCCGGCGTCACGTCGGTCGCCAGGGCGACGTCGTCGCCGCTGCGGTCCGGACCCCTCGCCAACTTCACACCCGGAGGCGCCGCGCCCGACGCCAAGCCGGTCCGCGCGATTGTCCGGGCGGTCGACGCCGACTATTTCACGACCATCGGCACGCCAATCAAGAAGGGCCGGGGCCTGACATCTGAAGATCGTGCGGGCGCGCCGTTCTCGATCGTGGTGAACGAAGAGTTCGCAAGCCGGGCGTACCCCGCCGGCGACGCTATCGGCAAGACGCTAACGCTGCCGGACACGCGCGTCTCCTGGCTCACGCCCGGCACCTTCGTCATCGTCGGCGTCGCGAGCAACATCAAAGAGATCGCTCTCGACGAAACAACGATGGCCGACGCCTACGTGCCGTTCGAACAGCATCCTGCGGCCGGTGTCGAGTTCATCGTTCGCACCGCGCAGTCGCCGGCCGGCATGTCCCGCCTGCTCGGTGAGGCCGCGGCGGATTCGCAGATTCCGGTGACCGCGGTGTCGTCACTTCGGGGACGCGTGAACACTGCGCTTCAGGCGGAACGATTCAACCTGGTGTCGATGGGATCGTTCGCGGGCCTGGCGCTCTTGATGGCGGCAATCGGCGTCTATGGCGCGATGGCTTATGCCACGACAGCACGCTCCCGCGAGCTCGGCATTCGGATCGCGCTCGGCGCATCGCGGAGGACCGTCGTCGGCCAGTCGCTCCTCGAGGCGGGCCGCATCGGAGTTGCGGGGGCCGCGATCGGCGTGGGTGGCGCGCTTCTCGCTGCAAAAGCGCTCGGCGACAGCCTCTATCTCGTACCGCAGAAACATAACGGCATCATCTACGGTGTCACAACGACCGATCCGGTCGCGATTGCGAGCGCGGCGATCGGTGTCGTGCTGTTGGCAGTGGCGGCGAGCTTCATGCCGGCCGCTCGCGCCGGCCGGATCGATCCTGTAAAGGTGCTAAAGGGCGACTGAAGCTACCGCTGGTCGAGACTCAGGAACTGCTGCGGGTAGGGCGGCCCGATGTAGTCGGTCCGCGGCCGGATCAGGCGATTGTTCTTGTACTGCTCGAGCACATGCGCGGTCCAGCCTGAGATACGGCTGACGGCGAAGATCGGCGTGTAGAGGTCGATCGGAATGCCCATCGAGTAAAACATCGACGCCGAATAGAAGTCGACGTTCGCGTAGAGCTTCTTCTCGGCAAGGATCAGCTGCTCGATGCGTTCGGACATCGCGAACCACTGGGGCTCGCCGGCCTTTTCGCCGAGCTTCTTCGACATCTGGCGCAAATGAGTGGCCCGCGGATCTTCCGTGCGATAGACGCGATGGCCGAAGCCCGAAATCTTTTCCTTGCGCGCCAGTTTGCCGCGCACCACTTCAACGGCCTTCTCGGCGCCGGCGTCCTTGCCGATATCGAGCAGCATCTTCATCACTTCGGCGTTCGCGCCGCCGTGGAGCGGACCTTTGAGCGCGCCGATGGCGCCGACGATGGTCGAGTGGATGTCGGTGAGCGTCGCGGCCGACACCCGGGCAGCGAATGTCGATGCGTTGAGCTCGTGGTCGGCGTGAAGAATCAGCGAAATATCAAACGCGCGCGCGGCCAGGGCCGACGGACGCGTGCCGGTGAGCGTGTACAGGAAGTTCGCCGCGTGGCTGAGCGCCGGATCCGGAGCGATGACGCCCTGTCCTGCGGCGAGGCGGCCCCACGTGGCGACAAGCGAACCCAGCTGCCCGGTGAGCCGGACGGCTTTGCGGTAGCTGGCCTGGATCGAGTTGTCGTTGGCGTCCGGATCGTAGTGATGCAGGATCGACGTCAGCGTGCGCAGTGCGTCCATGCCGTCGACCTTCGGCAGCGACTTCATCGCGCGAATGATCGATTCCGGCAGGATGCGCGCGGCGGCCAGCTGCGTCTGAAGATCGCCGAGCTCCGAGCGGTTCGGCAACCGGCCGTGCCAGAGCAGGAAACACGTTTCTTCGAACGACGCGCCGCGGTCGGCGTTGGCTAAGTCGTGAACGTCGTAGCCCTGGTACGCGAGAACGCCGCGATCACCGTCGAGATAGCAGATGGCGGACTCGCCCGCCACCACATCTTCGAGACCGGCCTTCGGCTTATCAGTTGAGGTTGACATGCACCCGCGCGGGCGACGCGTCAGCCACGAACTGCTGATAGATCGAGGAGAGGCCGAGGTAGAGATACCCGAACTGGAACAGCATCACGAACGGCAGTGAGCCCCAGAGCCCGTTGTAGAGCGCGTAGATAAACGCCGACGTGAAGTACAGGCCGAGCGTCGTCTCGATCAGCGGCTGCAGCAGCTGCGATTGGTGGTACTTCTTGTGCTGCCAGTCATCCGCGGATTTCTGGACGCCGTATTTCGGCGTGCGCTTGAATTCGCTCTCCTGGCCGAGCACCGCTTCGAGCACGGCGCGCAGGTTGTTGATTGTCAGGCCGATGCCCACGGCCATGACCGCCGGCAGGT
This sequence comes from Vicinamibacterales bacterium, assembly GCA_046598935.1. GTDB lineage: Bacteria > Acidobacteriota > Vicinamibacteria > Vicinamibacterales > SCN-69-37 > SCUN01. The sequence goes on from JBKJHW010000105.1 coordinate 4,129, forward strand.
ACTTCAGCTTCGACTTCCACGTGGCGGGGTACGCCTCGTGCTGGCTGAACGAATAGAAGTTGGCGACCGAGAACGTCGCGAGGAAAAACGCAGGAAGGTCGATGATCAGCCACTCGGCGTAGCCCATCTCATAGCGCACGATCATCGCAGGGAACATCAGCAGCGACAGCGCGAGCATCAGCACGTAGTTGAAGTTTGCTGTGAGGTGGAAAAACGCCTCGAACTTGACCTTGAACGGGAGATCGGCCTGAAGGATCGCCGGCAGATTCTTCTTGCAGGTCTGGATCGATCCCTTCGCCCAGCGGTGCTGCTGCGATTTGAAGGAGTTCATCTCGACGGGCAGTTCAGCCAGAGCGACGACCTGCGGCACGAACAGGAACTGCCAGCCCTTGAGCTGCGCGCGGTAGCTGAGGTCGAGGTCTTCGGTCAGCGTGTCGTGCTGCCATCCGCCGGCGTCCGGAATCGCGGACGCGCGCCACAAACCGGCCGTGCCGTTGAAGTTAAAGAAGCAGCCGGCGCGGTTGCGGCCGCCGTGCTCGAGAATGAAGTGGCCGTCGAGCATCACGGCCTGGATGCGCGTGAGCAGCGAGTAGTCAGGATTGAGATGTCCCCAGCGCGCCTGGACGACCGCGAGCTTGTCGTTCACGAGGAAGTACGGCACCGTGCGCTTCAGGAAATCGGGATCGGGCACGAAGTCGGCGTCGAAGATCGCGATGAACTGCCCTTTCGCGACCTTCAGCCCTTTGTCGAGCGCGCCAGCCTTGAAACCTGTGCGATCGGTGCGATGGAGGTACGACACGATGAAGCCGCACGCTTCCAGGCGGCGCGCCGCGAGCTCCGCGATCTCGGTCGTCTCGTCGGTCGAGTCGTCCAGAATCTGAATCTCGAGTTTGTCTTTCGGGTAATCGAACGCCGCGACCGAGTCGATGAGCCGCTCGATCACGTACATCTCGTTGTAAAACGGCAGCTGCACCGTGACCATCGGCAGGTCCGCATCCGCAACCACCGGAACCGGTCCCGCCGCGCGATCCTTGTTCTTGGTGTACTCACGAACCAAAAAGAAGCGATGCCAGCCGTACATGCCGAGAACAATCAGCACGAAGAAATAACCAAATAGGACGCTGATTTCGAACAGTTGCATAGCTCAGGTTCTCGCCTCTAAGTTGAACACTTCATTGTAGATGGCGGTACGGCTTGCCGTCAACGGAGCCGGGGCCGCATACTGCTACCCGACGGATGCCATTTCGCCCAGTTTTCGCGGCCAACGCGCGCGCCGGCGCCGGCGGGCAGGGCCAGTTTCTGGCCCAAATGGCCGCCGCGCTCACCCAAACCGGGGCGACCATCTACAGCCGCTACTCGGCCGGCCCCGATCCGCATCCCGTTAACCTTCCCTTTCAAGGACCGCGCCAACTGCTTTCCTCTATGGTCCTTGCGATACCGGTCGTCCGCGGGCGGCAAGATTTACTGACTTTGCTCTCGGACGTCCAGTTCGATCGCTTCGTCGCCTCCAGGCTGGACGCCGGGGACCCGCCGACACTTTTCGACGGCGTCATGGCCCAGTGCCGGGAAAGCCTGGGCCGCGCGAAGGCCTTGGGCGCGCGAACGATCCTCACGAGCCTCAACACGCACATCACGCATCTTCGCCGGACGCTGGACGACGAATACGCGCGCGCGGGAGACAGAGGCCGCCACTTCGTGCACCCCGACATGGAAGAGCGCGCGCTCGCGGAAATCGCGGCGGCCGATCACATCCGCGTCAATTCGCACATTTCGAAGGCCACGTTCGTCGATGCCGGCGTCGATCCCGAGCGCATCAGCGTCATTCACCCCGGCGTGGATCTCGAACATTTTTACGAGGCGCCGAAACCCGACGATGTGTTTCGCGTGATGGCTGTCGCGACGATCGACCCGCGCAAAGGGATCCACGAGCTCATCCGCGCGTTCGTGGACGCCGCGCTGCCAAACGCCCAGCTCGAGATCATCGGCGGCACGTCTGACCGCTGGTCGCGCCGGTTGATCGAAGACGCGGTGACGCGTCACCGCAACATTCGCGTCCGCGCGCTCGACGTGTCGCGTGCCGCCGTAGAAGAGTCGTACGCGCGCGCCAGCGTGCTCGTACACCCCGCGATCGAAGACGGCTTCGGGCTCGTCATTCCGCAGGCCCTCGCGTCGGGCCGCCCGGTGATCGCGACCTCGACGACGGGCGCGTCGGAGCTCATCCGCCACGGCGAGAACGGCTTCGTCGTGCCGCCGCGCTCCGCCGGCGGGATCACGGAGCACCTGCGGGCACTCAGCGCCGACCGCTCGCTGCGGGAACGGTTGTCTTCGGCCGCGCGGCCATCGGTCAGCCATCTGTCGTACGAGGCCTTCGGACGCGCCGTGCGAGAAATGTATGCCCGCGTCAGCTAGACGATCCGCGCTCGTGACCGGCGGCACCGGCACAGTCGGCCGTGTTGTCGTCCTTCGGCTCCTTGCCGACGGATGGAACGTGCGCGTGCTGACAAGAACCGCGGAAGGCACCGGGTCGAATGGTGTGACGTACGTTCGCGGCAACCTCGACAACCGGCGCACGATTGTCGAAGCCGTCGAGGATTGCGACCTTGTTGTGCACTGCGCCATCACCGGCCCGGGCGCCGCGGCCGCCGGCGGCGTGAACGGCGGCACAAACCTTGACGAACACGCGGCCGGCGACCTGGCCGACGCAGCAATCAGCGCCGGCGTTCGACGATTCGTGCATGTGAGCACGATCTCGGTCTATCCGATCCTGCCGGCGGGCACGATCGAAGAGTCGCTGCTGTACGTGCCGGAGACTTCCAACGACGCATACGCCCTGATGAAGGCGCGGATCGAGGCGACGCTCCTCACGCGCGCGGACCGGCTGCATCTCGGCATCCTCCAGCCGGCTAACGTCGTCAGCCCGAATGGCGGATGGTGGACAAGCGGCGTCGTCGAGCTGATGCGAAAGGGGCGTTTCATCCTCGTGGATGGCGGCGCCGGCACCGCCAACCTCATCGGCGTAGACGACGTGGCGGCGGCGGCGGGCCTGGCCGCGGTGGCGGAGTACAAATCCGGCGCGCGGTTTTTGCTGGCCGACGGGCATCCGATTCCGTGGCGGGGATACCTCCAACATCTCGAGCAACTCGCCGGCGGCGACGGCCTCGAAGAAATGACGGCCGACGAAGCGAAGCGCTACAGCCGCGCCGCGGTCGCCGCGTCCGTGTCCGCCAGAGTCGCGAGGCGCATTGCACGCGGATTGACAGGCAAGCGGCCGGTGCTGCCGATGGACGACCGCGCCATCGATCGCTTCGCGAGCCGCGCGGTCGTATCGGCGGCGCGAGCGGAACGCGATCTCGGGTTCTCGCCCGCGAAAACACGCTGGCCGCTGAGCGTGCCGGGGGCTCCGCCGCTGAGCGTGCCGGGGGCTCCGCCACCGAGCGTGCCGGGGGCTCCGCCACCGAGCGTGCAATGATGCTGGAGTGCAGCCCGGAACGCTGATCGCGCTCGAGTTCGACAAAATTCTCGACCTGCTGGCCGCGCAGGCGCTCACTCCGCTCGGCCGCGCGCGCGCGCTCGCGCTCGAGCCGTCGGTCGAGCCAGAAGCGATCGCCGCAGCGCTGGCGCTCACCGCCGAAGGCGCGGCATATCGCGCTGCCGGGGGATCCCTCGGACTGTCAGCACCCGATGATCTCGATGAGATCCTCGCGGCGCTCGAAATCGAAGGCCAGATCCTCGATCCCCTGCAACTGCTGGGCCTCGCGCGCTTCTCGGAGTCGGTCGACATGGTCGTCGCCGGCATCCGCCGTGCCGCGGAAGACCGGCCCCTCCTGGCGGCGCTCGTCACCGATTCGCGCGCGTTCACCGCAGAAATCGCGGCGGTTCGGCGGGCGATCGATCCGGGCGGTGACGTCAACGATCAGGCCAGCCCCGCGCTGAAAGAGATCCGCGAGCGGCTGCGGCGGCAACGCGCGAAGTTGCGCAGCACGCTCGAAGGCCTCTCGCGCGGCCGCGACACGGCGAAGTATCTGCAGGATCAGATCGTCACCGACCGCAACGGCCGCTACGTCCTCGTCGTTCGGTCGGAGCATCGCGATTCGATTCCCGGCATCGTCCACGGCAGCTCCGCGAGCGGCGCGAGTCTCTATCTCGAGCCGCTGGCGACGGTCGAGCTCAACAACGAGACGGTTCAGCTGACCGAAAAAGAAGCGGCCGAGATCCGCCGCATTCTGATGGCGCTCACCTCGGCGTTCCAGCGCCGTGGCGATGATCTCGTCGCGATGCAACGCGTCGCGGCGGACGTGGACGAACTACAAGCGAAGGCCGAGTTATCGCTCCGGCTGAGTGGCGTGGCGCCGGCGCTCACCAGGGATGGACGCTTCGAGTTCCGCGGCGCCCGGCATCCCCTGCTGGAAATAACTATTTCGGTTTCGAGGGTCGTCGCGTCGGACCTGTTGATCCTGCCGCCGCACCGCGCGCTCGTAATCTCCGGGCCCAACACCGGCGGCAAGACCGTCGCGCTCAAAGCCGTGGGCTTGCTGGCGGTGATGGCGCAGTCGGGCATTCTGATTCCCGTCGATCCGGGCAGCGCTTTCACGCCGTTCCGGTCGGTCTTCGCCGACATCGGCGACGACCAGTCGATCTCGGCGAGCCTCAGCACCTTCTCCGCGCACATCGCGCACCTGGTCGAGATGGAACGCGCGCTCGAGCTGCCCGCGCTCGTGCTGCTCGACGAAGTCGGCGGCGGCACCGATCCGGTCGAAGGCGGCGCGCTCGGTGTTGCGGTCATCAATCACTTCATCACCCGTGGCGCGCTCGTGATCGCGACGACGCATGACGACGTGCTGAAGTCGTACGGCGCAACGACGGCGGCGGTCGCGGCCGCGGCCTTCGGGTTTGTACCGGAGACATACGCGCCGACCTACCGGCTGATTTACGGCGCGCCGGGCCGAAGCCTCGCGCTCGAAATCGCCGAACGGCTCGGCATGCCCGCCAATGTCATCGCCGACGCGCGCCGGCGCCGCAGCGGACGTGAATCGCAACTCGCTGCGCATCTCGAGCGCGTCGACAAGGAACTTGCCGCGCTGGATCGCGAAAAAGTGGCAACCGAGCGCGTTCGCGAAGCGTTGCAAGCCGAACGAAACTCGCTTGTCGCGCGGGAATCCCGGCTGACCGAACGCGAGGCCGTACTGAAACGCCGCATGGACGACAAGCTGAACGACCGGCTGCGTGAAGCGCGCGCCGAAGTCGACAAGGTGGTCGCGGAATTGAAATCGAAAGCGCAGACCCTCGGCGGAAAAGCCGAATCGCGGCTCGTCACGACGGGCGACATCGGCGGCATTCGCGCCAACGCTCGCGCGGCACTGGAAAGCATCGAAGCCGCGCTCGACGGGTCCGCCCCTAAATCACAAGATCCGGACGACGAACCTCCGGCCGAGATGCCGGAGATCGGCTCCAAGGTGTTCGTGACGACGTTCGCCACTGAGGGAATCGTGCGCGGCGGTGACGACAGGAACGTGGAGGTCGAGATGCGCGGCAAGAGGATGCGCGTTAGGTTGAAAGATCTGCGGTCCAGGGGTCCACGGTCGGTCCAGGGTTCAGGGTCCGTCCAGAGTCCACGGTCGGTTCAGAGTCCGAAGTCCATCGAGGCTGTTTCGATGGAGCTCGTCGTCATCGGCTCTACGGTCGACGCTGCGCTCGACCGCATTGAAAAGTTCGTTGATGACGCCTTGCTGCGAGACGCCCGCACGCTGCGGATTGTGCACGGCCACGGCACGGGCAAGTTGCGGGATGCGGTGAGGGAATTCTTCAGAAAACATCCGCTCGCCGCCGAGGTGGCGACCGCGCCGGACAATCAAGGCGGCGGCGGCGCGACGATCGTCACGCTCAAGGATTGACCATAGATCACAGATGCGCCTGACGTGCTTAAATAGCAGATTCCAATAGTCAGCTAGCCAGATAGCCAGCTAGCCAGATTCGCGGTCATGGCGCTCTTCCCCCCCTCGTTCATCGACGATCTCAAGGCCCAGACGGACATCGTGACCGTCATCGGCGAAGTTACGCCGCTCAAAAAAGCGGGCGCGACGTACAAGGGGTTGTGCCCGTTTCACGGCGAGAAGACGCCGTCGTTCAACGTCAACCGCGACAAAGGTTTCTTCAAGTGTTTTGGCTGCGGCGCCGGCGGGGACGTCGTCAAGTTCGTGGAAATGCACGAAAAGCTCACGTTTCCCGAGGCCGTTCGCTCGCTCGCGAACCGCATCGGCATGACGATTCCGGAACCGGAAGGCGGCAGCGACGATCGGCTTGCGGCGGCTGAGCGCGAAGCGCTCGTGAAGCTGCACGAGACGGCGGCCGCGTGGTTTAAAGCGCAGCTCGCGCTGGCCGGCGGCGCGCGCGCGCGGCGCGAGTTGGAATCGCGACAGTTGAATCCCGAAACGATTGCGCGGTTTGGTTACGGTTACGCGCCGGCGGCAGGCAAAGAAACGCTGCATGGGCTTTTCTCTGAGCAAAAAGTGCCGTCCGCCGTGCAGATCAGGTCCGGGCTGGTCATGGAACGCGAAGGCGGACGCATCGTCGACCGGTTTCGCAACCGGTTGATGATTCCGATCAGCCGCGACAACGGCGCCATCGTTGCGTTTGGCGGCCGCGCGCTCGACGAAGGCCAGGTGCCGAAGTATCTCAACTCGCCGGAGACGCCGATCTACACGAAGGGCCGGACGCTCTACGGGCTCGACGCGACGAAAGCCGCGATCCGGAAGTCGAATTACTGCGTGCTGGTGGAAGGTTATTTTGATTTTGCGCAGGTCTGGCAGGGCGGCGTCCAGCCCGTCGTCGCGACCTGCGGCACGGCGCTCACGCCCGCGCAGGCCCGGACGCTCAAGCGATTCACGTCGAAAGTCGTGCTGAGCTTCGACCCGGACGCGGCGGGCCAGGGCGCGGCGGCGAAATCGTCAGAATTGCTTGTTTCTGAAGGGTTTCAGGTCAATGTGGCCCTGCTCCCGGTGGGCGGCGATCCCGATACCTTTATCAGGAGGTCCGGGGCCAAGGCATACGTCGACAAACTGAAGTCGTCGCAGCCGTATCTTGAATTCCTGCTCGATCGGGCGGCGTCAAAGCATGACCTCACGCGGGATAACAGCCGCCGGGCGTTCCTGGGGGAAATGCTCACGGTGGCGGCGACTATTCCAGACGCTGCTGCGCGCGACCAGTTTGCGGATCGGCTGGCCCATAAAGCCCGGATTACCGAGGGGGTCATCCGGGACGAAATCCGTAAGGCCGCGGCCAACCGGAAGACCGAAGCTCCGGCTGTCGCGGTGCCGTCGAGCGTGCGCATCCGTCAGTCGGAAACGGGGCTTTTGTGGTCCCTGGCGCATCGGCCGGTCGAGGGAATTGCCGCCCTTTCGCAGCTCGAAATGGGAGATACTGAAGGGCTGGTAACCGCGCCGATTTTTGCCCTCGCGATGAGCCTGGGCGACGTGCCGGCGGATGTTTTACCTGAGCTGCTCCGCGAGCGTCTGAGTGAAGGTGAGCGCTCGCTGTTCGAGCGCGCGGCGCGTTTGGAAGCCTGCCCCGCCCCTCCGGGCGATTGCGTGCAGGCGCTGAAGCGCCTCCGGTACGAGCGGGAAAAGGCCGCGGTTCAGGATCAGATCGACCGCGCGGGCAGCGACCCGACGAAATTGCAGGCGCTGTGGACCGAAAAAACGCGCCTGTCACGGTTGTTGGAGAGTACGTAGGGCCGAGTGGTTTCGAACTCGGCCGCTTTTGAGGAGCACTGATTTGTCTATCGAAGAGAAATACGACGAGATCCGCCAGCTGATCGCCATGGGCAAAGAGAAGGGCTACCTTCTCTATGACGAGGTCAACGAACTGCTGCCGGCCGCCGTCACGAGCGCGGAGGAGCTGGACGACCTCTTCTCGACGTTCAACAGCGCGGGCATCGAGATCGTCGATTCGGAACAGACCTACCGCGAAGAAAAGCTGATCGACCGCCGCAGTGAAGGCGCCGAGGAGCAGGAACTCGACCTCACGCCCGGCGCGCTCGACAAGACGAACGACCCCGTCCGCATGTATCTGCGCGAGATGGGCACCGTGCCGCTCCTCACCCGTGAGGGCGAGGTGGCAATTGCTAAGCGCATCGAACGGGGCAAGCTCGCGGTCATCAAATCGATTTCCCGCATGCCGTCGGTCACGACGCGCGTCGTCAATTACGGCGAAGAGCTCAAGCGCGGCGAACGCACTGTGCGCGAGCTGGTTATTTTCAACGAAGAAGAAATCACCGAC
>JBKJHW010000051.1:0-28819 GCA_046598935.1 Vicinamibacterales bacterium
TCGCGATGAACCCGGAAACGGCGAAGGAAGACGTCCTGTCGCTCGGGCCGGGCTGCACCGTCGTCTACGACGAGCCGCTGAAGCTCAACGCGCTGCGCGACGACCTCAAGTTCTATCCCGTGCCGTTCGACAAGATCGTCGCGGAAGTCTGTCCGGACGCGAAGCTGCGCCGCCTCGTGAAGAACATGATTTACGACGGCGTGCTGGCGCGGCTGCTTTCGATCGACCTCGCCGAAATGGAGATCGCGCTTGGCCGCCAGCTCGGCAAGAAGCCGAAGGCGATGGAGCTCAACGGCAACGCGCTCAAGGGCGGTTTCAAATACGCGAGCGAGAACTTCGAAGCGACAGACGCGTTCAAGATCGAGCGCCTCAACAAAACGGAAGGCCAGATCCTCATCGAGGGCAACTCAGCCGCGGCGATGGGCTGCATGTTCGGCGGCGCTACGGTCGTCGCCTGGTATCCGATCACGCCCTCGTCATCGCTGCCGGAAGCGCTGATTGGTTATCTGCGGAAGCACCGCATGGACAAGGCGACGGGAAAGGCGACGTTCGCCGTCGTCCAGGCCGAAGACGAGATCGCCGCGATCGGCATGGTGCTCGGCGCCAGCTGGGCGGGCGCGCGCGCGATGACGTCGACATCTGGTCCCGGCATCTCGCTCATGTCGGAGTTCGCGGGCCTGTCGTACTACGCGGAAATCCCGGGCGTGGTCTTCAACATCCAGCGTGTGGGCCCGTCGACGGGCCTTCCGACGCGCACCGCGCAGGGCGACATTCTCTTCGCTGCGCTCAACTCGCACGGCGACACGCGCCATCCGATGCTCCTGCCGGGCTCGGTCGAAGAGTGCTACACGATGGCGATGGACTCGTTCGATCTCTCGGAACGGCTCCAGACCCTCGTCTACGTCATGAGCGATCTCGACCTTGGCATGAACACGTGGATGTCGCCGGTGTTCACATATCCCGATAAGCCGTTCGATCGCGGCAAAGTGCTCGACGAAGCGAAGGTTCGCGAACTCGGCGCCAGCTGGGGTCGCTACAAGGACGTCGACGGCGACGCGATTCCGTGGCGCTCGCTGCCGGATACGCCGGCGCCGAGCTTCTTCACGCGCGGCTCCGGCCACAACGCGATGGCCGTTTACTCAGAGCGGCCGGACGATTATCAAAACAACCTCGATCGGCTGGCCAAGAAGTTCGAGACAGCGAAAACGCTGGTGCCGAAGCCGGTGGTGGACATCAACGCGGGCGCGAAGATCGGCGTGATCAACTACGGCTCGTCGATGTTCGCCGTGGAGGAGTCACGCGACCAGCTGAAGGAACAGCACGGCATCGAAACGTCGTGCTTGCGCCTTCGCGCATATCCGTTCACGGCCGAGCTCAGCGATTTCATCAAGTGCCACGATCGTGTCTATGTCGTCGAGCAGAACCGCGACGGCCAGATGCACAGCCTGATGAAAATGGACCTCGACCCTGCGCTCCTCACGAAGCTGCAGAGTGTGTTGCATTACAACGGCCTGCCGATTGACGCGCGGTCGGTCACCGATGGAATTCTGGCAAAGGAACGTACGTAGGGGAGGGCCTTCAGGCCCTCCCGCAGCGGAGACGACACGATGAGTGACGCACCAGCAACTCCAGCCAAGAAGGTCAACCGCCTCGGTCTCGAGCTCGCGTCGTATCGCGGGAGCAAGACCACGCTCTGCGCCGGCTGCGGCCACAACGCCATCACCGAGCGCATCATCGACGCGTTCTACGAAATGGGCGTCGACGCGAAGAAGGTCCTGAAACTTTCGGGGATCGGGTGTTCCAGCAAAAGTCCGGCGTACTTCCTCAACCAGTCGCACGGCTTCAACTCCGTGCACGGCCGCATGCCGTCTGTCGCGACCGGCGCGATGCTCGCCAACGCCTCAATGTTGGCGATTGGTGTCTCCGGCGACGGCGACACCGGCGCAATCGGCGTGGGGCAGTTCGTCCACCTCATGCGCCGCAATCTCCCGATCATCTACATCGTCGAAGACAACGGCTGCTACGGGTTGACCAAGGGTCAGTTCTCGCCGACGGCCGACCAGGGCACGAAGGCGAAGAACGGCGTCGTCAACGATCTGCCGCCGCTCGACCTGTGCGCGCTGGCCATCGAACTTGGCGCGACCTTCGTCGCGCGGTCATTCTCGGGCGACAAGAAGCAACTGCTGTCGATCCTCAAGGCGGCGATCTCGCACAAGGGCACGTGCATGATCGACGTCATTTCGCCGTGCGTGACGTTTAACGACCACGAAGGCTCGACCAAGAGCTACGCCTACGTGAAGGAACACGACGAGATTCTTGGCGAAGTGAACTTCGTGCCGTTCTTCGAAGAGATCAACGTCGAATACGAAGCGGGTGCGACGACGCAGGTGAAGATGCATGATGGGTCGCATCTCTTCCTGAAGAAGCTCGCGGAGGATTACAACCCGTCCGACAAGATAGCGGCGATCGGCACACTGCACGACTCAGCCATGCGCGGCGAGTTTGCGACGGGCGTGATCTACATCGAGCCGGACAAGGAAGACTTCATCTCATCGCTCAACCTGGTTGACACGCCGCTGGCGTTCCTCACACCTGATCAAGTGCGGCCGCCCAAGGCCGTTCTGGACCAACTCATGGATGGGCTGAAGTAACATTGTTGAGATATGGCCACTGAAAAGACCTTTGCAATCGTGAAGCCGGACGCCGTGAAGAGCGGCAAGGCCGGTCAGATTCTGGCGCGCATCGAAGCGGCGGGTTTCACCATCCGCGGGATGCGCCTCGAGCACCTCAGCCTGAAAGACGCCGAGGGCTTCTACGCCGTGCACTCGGCGCGGCCGTTCTTCGGCGAGTTGACGCAGTTCATGTCGTCGGGCCCGTGCGTGCTCCTGTGCCTCGAAGCGCCGGACGCGATCAAGAAGTGGCGTGACACCATGGGCGCGACCGATCCGGCCAAGGCCGATGCGGGCACGCTGCGCAAGGACTTCGGCACATCGATCGGCAACAACGCGACGCACGGCTCGGATGCGGCTGAGACGGCGGCGTTTGAGCTCGGGTACTTCTTCCGGGGCATGGAACTGTAGGCAAGGCAGAAGTTAAAAGGCAGAAGGCAGAAGTATGGTGGAAGGGCACTTTACTTAGATGGCCATCAAAGCAGACCGTTGGATTCGCGAGATGTCGTTGAAGCACGACATGATCTCGCCGTTCGTCGATGACCAGGTCCGCAAGGGAGTGGTCTCGTACGGCCTGTCGTCATACGGCTACGACATTCGCGTTGCCGACGAGTTCAAGGTCTTCACCAACATCTACAACACGCTGATCGATCCGAAGAATTTCGATCCGACCTGCTTCGTCGACATGAAATCGGACGTCTGCATCGTGCCGCCGAACTCGTTCGCGCTGGCGCGCACGATCGAATACTTCAAGATCCCGCGCGACGTGCTGACGATCTGCCTCGGCAAATCGACCTACGCCCGCTGCGGGATCATTGTGAACGTCACGCCGTTCGAACCCGAATGGGAAGGCTACGTCACGATCGAAATTTCGAACACGACGCCGCTCCCCGCGAAGATCTACGCGAACGAAGGCATCGCGCAGGTGCTGTTCTTCCAGAGCGACGAGCCCTGCGAAAAGTCATACGCCGACAAGAAGGGCAAGTACCACCCGCAGCGCGGCGTCACGCTGCCGAAGATCTGAGTTCCATCTTGGCTATCCCGCTATCGGCTATTGAGGGATCGGCTATCGGCTATTGACTATCGTCTATCGGCCTCGCTTCGCTTTGCTCGCTCGGCTTTTTCCTTCCTTTGCCGCTCTCTCCTCCGCGGCTGTCAGCTTTGCCTTCTGCACAGCCGTTCTCCGGCTCGCGCCGAAGATCGCGGCCAGCTCCTTCGATTCCTTAACCAGGCGTTCCAACTCAGTCCCGGAAGCCAGGCCGGCGCGGTTGGAGAACTCGAGCCAGTGGATGCACTCGTCCGCTTCTTCGAGCACCACGGATATTCGCGAAGTGAACTCCGCGTGCGACCGTGATTGTCCGGCCGCTCGATAGTTGGCGGCGACCGACGTCGCGCATCGCACTAATTGGTCAATCACAACCCCGGCGGCCTGATCGCTTTTCAGCGTCCGAACGAACGCTGTCACATCCAGTGCAAATGTCGCCGTGCGGTCACCGAGTTCCTGCGGTGTCATGAAGCTAGTCAGAGCAGACCTCGTGCCAACGAGAGCTGTGTCTGTTTGCCTCGAAGCGGGCAGCTCCAGGGCACCCGCCAGTTGCAGAACCTGCAATAGTGCGAGGGCCGAACCTAGCCAGGATCTGCAATGTCCGACAATCAACAGCCGTTAGCAAATCCCTCAATAAGCCATAGGCGGTTAGCCACGATCGCCGTGTGGTATGCTCATCGAGCAAGCCAATCGCCTTGTCGCGGGGTGGAGCAGTCCGGTAGCTCGTTGGGCTCATAACCCAAAGGTCACAGGTTCAAATCCTGTCCCCGCAACCAACATAATCAACAACTTACAGGGATTCGCCGATCCAACGGCCCCTTTCGTGTGTACGGCACCTACGTTCGAATGGTTCGATACTTCGCGTTGAACGCCTGAAAGACGCCGTAGGCCATCCGCCACGCCGCGTATCCGAACATGCCGATCCCAAGAACCAGCAGCAACGCGTGACCAAACGGCTGGCTTAAAATTGCTCGCAGCGCGCCGTCGGCGCCGGTAATTCGTCCGCCTTCGCCGATCGCCGCCAGAAACGCCAGCAGGCCGATCACGCCGTAAAGGCAGCCCTTGCCAGCAAACCCGAGACGCGCCAATAGATCGAGCGATTGTGAGTTCACAATGATCAGTGCTGTTCCATTTCGTCGAAGTGCCAACGTACGCCGACGACGATGTTTCTGATGACGGCTTCCGGCTCGAGGGGTTTGACCAGATAGCCGAGCACGCCTCGAGACAGCGAGACTTTCGGGGTGATTGCGCTGTCGCCTGAGGCGAGCAGCATCGCCACCCGCGGATGGCGCTGTTGAATTTCGCCGATCAGCCACATGCCGTCGCGGCCTGGCATGTCTTTGTCAACCGTGACGACGGCGATGTCGCGCTGGGCGAGAATTTCGAGGGCGCGTTCGGCGTCGGGCGCTACACTGACCGCAAATCCCGCCGCGTCGATCCACCGCGACAGGATGTCCCTCATCGTGAACTCGTCGTCGACCACCAGGACTTCGCCCGGCCGGTGAGCATTGAACATGAGCGCTCCTGGTTCTATTCTCAGTGGCGCGCGACGAAAGTTCTGTTCCCAAAGAGATAGGGTCGCTCCCTTTCTGACCTCAACTGAACAGACATCACCGCCGAGGTCCGCTACGGTTCATTGAAGGGGTGAACCGATGGCTTTGAAAGACATGTACCAGTACGCCGTTCAGACGGCCAATGGCAAGTTTCACGGGACGATGGAAGAGCGCGACGGGAAGTTCTACTGGAAGGGCACCGTGGGCTCCGACGCCGAGAAGAGCGCCATCTGGAACGCCTTCAAGACGATTCCGACCTGGGAGCGCGATATCAGCGCGGACATCAAGGTGACCGGAATGCCCGGGCTGGGCAACGCTGCCTCGTCAGCGAAGACTTACACGGTGAAATCCGGCGACACGCTCAGCAAGATCGCCAAGGATCACCTGGGCGACGCCAACGACTACATGCGGATCTTCGATCTCAACAAGGACCAGCTGTCGGATCCGGACAAGATCAAGCCAGGTCAGGTTCTGCGCCTGCCGTAAGCAGATCTGGCGATCGGGTCATCGCGGCACTATCGATGGAACAGGGTATAGACAGTCTACGTCTTAGGATGTAGGCTTTCTATACCCTATGACCCTGCACTCGACTGCCCGCAACGACGCCAAGGCAGATCTTCTGCCCGGCACGCTCGACATGCTGATCCTGCGCACGCTTCAATGGGGTGATCAGCACGGATACGCCATCGCGCAGACGATCCGCGCCCAGTCGTCAGACGTCCTTCAGGTCGAAGCCGGTTCGCTGTATCCGGCGCTTCAGCGCCTCGCGAAACGAGGCTGGGTCACGAGCAAGTGGGCCCAGACCGACGCGAACCAGCGCGCCAAGTTCTACAAGCTCACCCCGGACGGCAAGAAACAGCTCCTCCGCGAAGAATCGCGGTGGGCGGAGCTCGTCAATGCGATTGGCCGCGTCATGAATCCAGGGCTGACGCCCGGCCCTAACGGCAAATAAAGGACCCGCACATGCGTCACGACGACGATGATCTCCAGGAAGAGATTCGCGCGCATCTGGCGATGGCTGCCAAGGACCGCGTGGAAGACGGCGCCGATCCGAAGGCGGCACGCGAAGCCTCCGTCAAGGAATTCGGCAACGTCACGCTGATCCGCGAAGCGGCGCGCAGTGTGTGGACGCCGAAGTGGGTCGACACGCTCCGCGACATCGTCAGCGACATCCGCTATGCGATTCGGGCGCTGGCCAGAAACCCGGGGTTTTCGCTGACGGTCATCGGTGTGCTGACGATCGGCATCGCCGTGAACGCGGCGGTCTTCACGATGATGAAGGGCATCGCGCTCACGCCGCTCGCCGGCGTCGACAACTCGTCGGGCCTGCGGGTGATCTACGGCGAGACCAGCGCCGGGCGTGATGTCGGTCTTTCGTATCCCGACTTCCAGTATCTCCGCGAGCGCAGCACGGCCTTCAAGGGCATCTACGGTCACCGGCTCTTGACCGTCACGATGGGCCGCGGCAAGGGTGCGCACCAGGCCTCCGGCGAAGCGGTGACGGGAAACTTCTTCGAAGTGTTGGGCGTGCGAGCCGAGCTCGGCCGGACACTTCAGATGTCTGATGAGACCGCGCCCGGCCGTCCGGCCGTGGCCGTGATCAGCGACGGCCTGTGGCGTCGTGACTTCGCGTCAGACCCAAACGTGGTCGGCAAAACGGTTGAGATCAATAACAAAGTCCTGGCGATCGTCGGCGTCACCGAGCCCAGCTTCCACGGGACGATCGTGAGCTACGACGTCGACCTGTTTGTGCCGCTGATGATCGCTCCCGATCTCGGCGCCAGCTTCGGCAGCACCGAGACGACCGCATCGGGCGTGCTTTCTGATCGTAAGGCCACCGTCGTGTACGCCCTCGGCTGGCTGAAGCCGGGCACGTCGATGGCTGAGGCGGCGTCGGATGTGGACGCGGTGTGGGCCGACCTGGCCCGCGATCGCCCGATCGATGGCGGTATCACGCGGCTGAGCGTCGTCGCGTTCGCCGACTATCCGGCAAGCGGCCAGGCGACGGTGTTCCCCGTGCTGGCTGCGCTGAGCGCGATGGGCCTGCTTGTGCTCGTCATCGCCTGCGCGAATATCGGTGGTCTCGTCGTCGTGCGCGGCGTGTCGCGCCGCGGCGAGCTGGCCCTGAGACTCGCGCTCGGCGCCTCGCGGGCGCGCATCGTCCGCCTGCTCCTCGTCGAGAACCTGGTCCTCGCGATTCCCGGCGCCATCATCGGCGTCGCGCTGGCCGTGCGGGCGGTGCCGGTGCTTGTCGGTTACGCCGAGGCCATGGCCGCGCCGCAGCGGCTGTTCTTCAACATGCAGACCGACGGCTTGCTCATCGGGTTCGCTGCGCTCGTCGCGGTGATGAGCGCCCTCGTGTTCGGATTCGCGCCCGCGCTTCGCAGCTCCCGCATCGATCTGGTGTCGGTCATGAAAGAAGACGGACCACGCGGCAGCACACGCGGCGGCCTGCGCTCAGGTCTGGTCGTTGCCCAGGTGGCCGTATCGCTGCTGTTGCTCGTCGGCGCAGGCCTGGTCACGCGCAGCCTCGAGGCGGCGCAGCGAACCGATCGCGGCTACGCCGAGGACGCCGTGACGGCGATCACGCTCGAGCTCAAAGCGAATGGTTACGACCAGGCGCGCGGCGAAGTCTTCTACAGGCAATTGCTCGACGCCGCCCGCGTCATGCCGGGCGTCCAATCCGCGTCGCTCGGGCTCTATATGCCGATGGCGTTTCTCGCGACTCGATCGTCGAAAGTGTTGGTGGAAGGCTACGAGCTTCGCCGCAACGAGGATCTGTCGATGCTGACGAACGTCGTCGGGCCTGAGTACTTCCGGACGCTGCGGATTCCGCTCGCCGCCGGCCGCGAGTTCGAAGATCGTGACAATGGCGCGTCAGCGCCGGTCGCAGTGGTGAATCGCACGCTGGCCGAACGTTTCTGGGGCGGCGCTGCCCATGCCATCGGCAAGAAGGTGCAGGTCGCAGAGGGGGAGTGGCGGTCCGTCGTCGGCGTCGCGGCGGACGTCAAATACATCCGCATCAACGAAGCGCCGGGTCCGTACATCTACCTGCCGTTCCTTCAGTCATACCGGCCGGGGATGGTCCTGCACACGCAGGGCTCGGCGCCAATCGACGCGCAGATCGAACTGGCCCGCCAGGCCATTGCCACGCTCGACCCTGAGCTGCCGATTGTCAATGCGAGGTCGCTCAAGGACGAGACGCGCGGCGCGCTGCTGTTTTATTCGTTCATGTCGTCGATGCTCTTTCTCTTCGGCATGGCCGGAATCGCGCTTGCCGCCTTGGGCACTTACGGGCTCGTCTCCTACACCGTCAAGCAGAGCACGCACGAGATCGGCATTCGCATGGCGCTCGGCGCCAGCGGTTTTGCCGTCGTTCGCGGATTCCTCGCGCGCGGTCTCAAGCTCGGCGCCATCGGTATCATCGTCGGCACGTTCGCGGCGCTTGGCGTCGGCCGACTGCTTCGCAACGTCATCTTCGGCGTGAGCCCGACGGACGCAATCTCGTTCCTTCAGGCGTTCGCGGTTGTTCTTTCTGTCGTGCTCATCGCCACGCTCGTGCCCGCGTGGCGCGCGTCGCGGACGGATCCGCTGAAGGCGCTTCGGCATCAGTAAGTAATCTACTTGCGAAGTACGTTACGGCACAGACGTTCGGTCTCGCGCTTGCTACCTTGCCCATGTGGGCAAGTGTGTAGAGCGTTTGACGTCGAGCCGCTACTGGACAGGCGCGGGCATGCCGCCGTGGACACACGGCCTCTTCACGCTGCGCACCGGCGCCGCGGTGCTCGTCGGCGTGTGGATCTGCACCTCCATGATCATGGGGGCCGAGGTGTACCGCGCCAAGTACGATCGGCGGCACCTGCCGGATCTCGGGCCATTTGTCCGGTTCGAATTCCCGTGTATCGGCCGTGTCAACGACCGCAGCGGCGAGCTGTTGATGGGATTGGCGCGCGAGCGCCGCGATATCACGCAGTATGAAGAGCTGCCGCAGATCATTCGCGGCGCGATTCTTGCGACGGAAGACAAGCGCTTCTACACGCATGGCGGCATCGATGTTCTCAGCTGGCCGCGCGTGGTCTCCAAAGTGAGTTTCAAGGACGGCCCGCGATTCCCGCCGGGCGGCTCGACGATCACGCAGCAGCTGGTGCGAAATGCGTTTCTCCAGGATCTGACTGCGAAGGAAAACGTCAACGAACTGCAGTACGAGGGGCCCGTCCCGCGCGTGCTGTCATGGGTGATCGGCTCGCGCAACGTCAACCGCGTCCTGCGCAAGCGCGAAGAGATCCGGTTGTCGATCTGGCTCGAGCGCAAGATGCGCAAGGAATTCGGATCCCGCCGCCGCGCCAAGGAAGAGATCCTGGCCCGATACGCGAGCCTCGTGTATATGGGGAACGGGCAGTACGGCTTTGCGCGCGCCTCCGAGTACTACTTCGGCAAGCCGCTGTCGTCTTTTACGGAAGCCGACGCCGACAAAGCGGCGCTGCTCGCCAGCATCGCCAAGGCGCCGCGCGACTACGCGCCCGACGGCTTGAACACCGGCGCTATTTTGCGCCGCCGGAACCAGACGCTTGGTTTGATGGCGAGCGAAGGCGTGATCGCCGCAGACCGGCTCGAAGCCTTCCGGGCGTTGCCGCTGCCCGAGATCGTCAAGAACGACACTGGCGTCGCGTCGACGGCCGTCGTCTCGCACGTGCTCAACGAGCTCGCCGATCAGTTCCCGGGCTACGGCCTCGAGCAGTTGCTCCAGGGTTCGATTCAAGTCAATTCCACCGTCGACGCGCGCGTGCAGACGATCGCCAACGAAGCCCTCCAGCACGGCCTCGAGCGCTACGAGAAGCGCTACCCGAAAGCTGCCGGCATCATCCAGGGCGCGCTGGTCGTGCTGAGTAACCGCGATGGCGCAATCCTCGCCGAAGTCGGCGGACGACAGGCCTACCAGGGCAAAGCGTCGTCGTATCGCGACTTCAACCGCGTGACGGACGCCAACCGCCAGCCGGGATCGGCGATGAAGCCGATCGTTTATCTCGCCGCTTTCCGGAACGGCGACTTCAATCTCGACTCTCTCGTTCCCGACGAACCGATCAGCGTTCCGAACGGCAACGGCGAGGCGAAGTGGATCTCGAACTACGACGGACAGTTCAAAGGGGCGATTGCCGTGCGCCAGGCGCTCGCCGAATCAAGAAACTCCGTGGCGATCTGGCTGACTCAGCAGGTCGGGCTCGATAGCGTCATTCGCACCGCGCGCAGCCTCGGCGTACACACGCCGCTGAAGCCGTATCCGACGACGGCACTCGGCGCGTCGGAGGTGAATTTGCTGGAGCTGGCCACCGCCTATCGGTCGATCGCGTCAGGCATCAATGCCGAACCCTATCTCGTGCGCAGCATCGTCTTGCGTAGCGGGGAGACGGTGATCGCACGGGAGCGGCCGCGCTTGCCGGCAGGGAATGACGCCACCCTTGAGCTCATCCAGGAAGGTCTGCGGGGCGTGATCCGGATGCCCACCGGCACGGCGCATTCGCTCTCGTCGCGCGCGTTCGGCATTCCGGTGATGGGGAAGACCGGCACGACCAACGACTTCAGGGACGCGATCTTCGTGGGCTCGACTTACGGGCCCGACGGGATCACCGTGGCGGTGCGCGTCGGGTTCGACGATAACCGGCCGCTGGGGCGTTCGGAGACCGGTGGCCGCCTCGCGATGCCGGTGTTCGAAGAAGTAATGCTGAAGATCTACAGGGCGAAGCTGTTCGGCCCCCCCCCCGCGTTTCCATCGCGCATGGAACAGAACATCAATCGATTCCTCTCGAATGCCGTCGTGACGGCTCCCTGGGAGCCTGTCCCGTCGAGTACAGGCGAGATTCGACCTCCCGCGTAGAGTCAGGTAGAGTCAACGCGAAAGATGAAGGAGGCAATGTGTTCGATTGGTCCTGGCAAGTAGCTGCCGTTCAAAAAGCGATGTGGATCCTGCCGGCTGCAGCCCTGCTGGCTGGCGCGATGGGTTTTGTGCGTCCCATTCGCAGAGGTTTGATACCCAGGGCATCGCATGTGATCCAGACGCAGATCCTTCTCGCGATGGTTGGCGCGATCATCATTCTTGTTGTCGCCGACAGCTTGGCACGCGCCTTCGCGATTGTGGGCGCCGCCGGCCTGGTCAGATACCGGGCCAAGATCGATGACCCAAAGGACGCCGGCGTGCTGCTGGTATCGCTCGCCATCGGCTTGATTTGCGGCACCGGCCTCATTTTTCTCGCGATCTTCACAACGATGTTCGTCATGGGTGTGCTCTGGCTCCTCGAGTCGCTCGAGCCGATCGACCGGTCGTTCTACGAGCTGGTCGTGAAGTCGAAGGACGCAATGAAGCTGCGGCCACGTATCGACGATGTTCTCCGTAAATCCAATGTCAAATACGAGCTGCGCGGGTCGTCGCCTGACGAGCTTCGCTACGAAGTCAGCGTGCCCTTCGACAAGAAGCTTGGCAAGCTGACCAAGCAGATTGTCGGTGTCGACAAGAACGACGAGACGTCGGCTGAGTGGGCCTCGACCAAACCGTCGGCCTTCCAGACTTAAGAAGGGACCCATGCTGCGAGTCAAGAAACCTCTGTTGATTGCATTTGCCCTGCTGGCCGCCTCTTTTATCTATGCCGCAGCGCTGATGTACTTTGTTCCTGAGAAGCCGACCAAGGCGGCTGATGGTCTCGTGAGTACCGGAAGCGGCCCTGTGCCTGTTGGCCCGAACGGACCTAAGGAGGTCTCGCTCATTCGTCATGCGGAGGAGCCAACGAGCGGTCCGGACCTCGACGATCGCGGCCGGGCTCGCGCGAACGCACTGGTTGGGCTCTTTCAGCATCCCATCACGTTCCCCAACGCCATCTTCGCGGCGAAAACGTCCAAGCAGAGCGCGCGGCCTGTGCAAACGTGTGAGCCGATCGCCAAGGCCGTCGGCGTCACGATCGACTCGCAGTTTGACGAGCAGGAGTTCAAGCAGCTCGCCAGGTCGATCCTTCAGAGCAACGGCCCGGCCGGCGGCATGGTCGTCGTCTGCTGGAAGCGCGAGACGATGCCTCAGCTCGCGAAGGCGCTAGGCGTCGATAATCCGCCTTCCGAGTGGCCGAACGAACAGTACGATCACGTCTGGCGCATCACGTATTCCAATGGCAAGGCGATCCTGAAGGACGAAGTTCAGGACATCAAATTGCCCGGCGTTCCCGGCGCGGTGAAGTGAATCAACCCAAAGATCACCGTAGAGTTCAGCCTCTTCTCCAGCGCAACGTCGCGGCGATCGCCGAGCTCGAGAAAGCGGCGTTCGAACAGCGGTCGCGCAGCGAACGCATCGCGGCGAGGATCGGCCATTTGGCCGCGACGATGTCGTTCGCGATCGCGCACCTCGTGCTCGTTGCGGTTTGGGTCTACGTCAATCGTCACGGATCGAAATACCAGTTCGACGAATATCCGTATGGGACGCTGATTCTCGTGCTCGCCGTCGAGGCGATCACACTCACGATCTTCGTGCTGATCGCGCAGCGCCACGAGACGCGGACCGCGGAGCGCCGCAGCCATCTCACGCTTCAAGTCAGTTTGTTGGCGGAGTCAGAGATGACGAAAGTCATCTCCACGCTGCGGAAGATATCGGTGCATATCGGCCTGCCTGACGAAGCCATCAACGATCCTGAGCTGCGAGAGCTCTCGCGCGAAACCCACGTCGAGCACGTCGCGCAAGCGCTGGAGAATCAGATCGCCGACGACGCTGAAGCCCTCAAGACGGGCACGCCGCCAGACGGATCGCCTCCCGCTTCGAGTTAAACACGGCAATCCATTGATCGACCGTGGTGCCAGAGCGTTGCGGAAAGCGCGCGACCTCGAAGAGATCGCGGACCTGCTTGTCAGAGAGACGTGCGAGGAGGTCCGATAGGAATCGGCGGCCGCTCTCACTGATGACAGGGTCGCCGAGCGACCCGGTAAATGACTGCTGGAGCCGCGCGACGCAGCGCGTGGCATCCTGCCAGATCGGCGCCTGAGTCCATTCTTGGAGGTTCGCGCCCGAGAGGTCGTTGTGATTGACGAAGGTCGCTCGGCCAAACGTCAAGCCGACATCGTGGAGAAACATGAACGGCCGCTCGCATGGGGCCTCAGGTTGGCCTGGCGGGCACACGATCCGTTGCTGGGGGGCTTTGTTGTCAGTGTGCTGGATCATCGCGGCCAAGAGCGCGAGGGCGTCAATGTGGTCCCGGGGCGCGCCGCCGACTTTGGGGCTGACAAGAGCGAGTTCGCTCCAATTCCAGCCCTCATCCTCGAAGGTTTCGATGTTCTTTCCCGGGAATTTCTGCTCGATAGCGGCGAACGGTAACGAACTTTCGCCGTCGACTGGTTTGCCGCCTGCGGTCGGGTTGGGCGGGCAGCCCTGGCAGGTCAAGGTGACCGGATACCAGCGGTCAGCGCCGAAGCCGAGCGCCCATAAGAGACGGCCCGCCGCGACAACACCATAGATCTCGCCGTTGTCCTCGCCGTACTTCACCTTCACGACGTCGCCCGACGGCAGCTCGCAGTCAAACTTCGGCGACCGTCCACCTGCGGATTTGCGTTCGACGTACTTGCAGGTCACGGCGGCCATTGGCGCGAAGGCACCCTTGCCCTGGGGGCCGGCGCCGAGGTCCATCTCTTCGACTTTGGTGGGCGCCCACACGTTCGCGCGCGAGATCGCAGCCCGCCGTTCTTCAGCTGTCGGCCTCTTCTTCTTGCCATCGTCGTGGCCAGACCCGGAGTTCGCCCCGCATCCGGCGGCCACGACAAGGGCCATGAGTGGAAATGCAGATGCCCACGCTATGCCCATGTCATCCCGACGCTAACAATCTCCGCGGCGGCCGGTCTGTCCCGCTCTGCACAGCAGATCGGGAGTCAACCGTTGACGCCTGATTTCTTGTCGACCTCGTCCCAGATGCGGTGTTGGTGAGTTTCGGTCAGCAGCAGGCTGCCGATGACGAAGGTCAGCGAGGCGACGGCGATGGGGTAGTAGAGACCCGCGTGGATGTTGCCGGTGCGCGCGACGACTATGAGACCGATGAGGGGCAGGAGGCCGCCGAAAATGCCGTTGCCAATGTGGTAGGGCAGCGATAGAGCCGTGTATCGGATGCGGGCGGGAAAGGCCTCGACCAGATAGGCCGCAATCGGGCCGTACACCATGGTGACGAAAATCACCTGGATAAATACGAGCCCCGCGAGTTGCCAGGCGGCGCGCTCGCCGGCGAGCGCCGACGCGCTGTGAAATGTCAGGACCTCCGGCGCGGCGACCAGCGTACCGCCGGGCCCGGGCGCCTGCGGCACAAGGCTGATCGCGCCGGTGACAGGGTGCTTCTGGGAAACGACCGTGACGACATTCGACCCCGCGACGTGAGCCATCGCGCGGTAAATCGGCAGATACGAAACCGCAGCGATCAAGCAGCCGGCCATCATCAGGCGCTTTCGCCCGAAACGGTCGGACAACGCGCCCGTGAGCACGAAGAACGGCATCCCGGCGAGAAGCGCCGCCGCGACGATGTAGTTGGCGGACGTCGCGTTGACCTTCAGGATGGTCTGCAAATAGAAGAGCGCGTAGAACTGCCCGGTATACCAGACGACGCCCTGGCCGGCCGTGGCCCCGAAGAGCGAAATGAGCACGCGCTTGAGATTCGACCATTGCGTAAAGGCTTCGACGAGCGGCTTCGCGGAGCGCTGGCCTGTGGTCTTGATGTGTTCGAAGATCGGCGACTCCTTCATTCGCAGCCGGATGTAGAGCGACACGCCGACGAGCGCGATCGACACCAGAAACGGAATGCGCCAGCCCCACGCGCGAAACGCCTCGGCACCGAGCGCGTGTTGCACGAGGAGGATCACCACGAGCGACATGAAAAGGCCGAGCGTCGCCGTGATCTGAATGAAGCTCGTATAAAAGCCGCGGCGATTATCGGGCACGTGCTCGGCGACGTAGACTGCCGCGCCGCCGTACTCGCCGCCGAGCGCGAGGCCCTGCAGCACGCGAATGACGAGAAGCGCAATGGGCGCGGCGATGCCGATGGTCGCGTACGTGGGGAGGAAACCGACGGCCGCCGTTGCGCCGCCCATGATCACCAGCGTGACAAGGAACGCGTACTTGCGGCCGACCATGTCGCCGATCCGGCCGAACACCAGCGCGCCGAACGGGCGCACCACGAAGCCGACAGCAAACGTCGAAAGGTAGGCGATGAGCGCCCAGGTGTCATCGCCCTTCGGATAGAACAACGGCGAGATGATGGCCGCGAGGCTCCCGAAGATATAGAAGTCGTACCACTCGATCATGGTGCCCACAGCAGCGGCGGCGATGACTTTCCAGAGCTTCATGCGAGCGCTAGCTTAAGTGCCAGGGGCCTGGAACGCCAACCGGTCAAGCGTGAATGTCACCGTGACGGTCATGATCACTGCGACCGGCACGCCATTGAGCAACGTCGGCGTGTAGCGCCACTGCCGCACGGCGCGAAGGGCCGCGTCATCGAGCAAGGGGATCGACCGCAGCACTCTCGCGTCGCGGACGACGCCGTCGGCGCCGAGGATCGCCTCGATGATCACTGACCCAGACACGCGCGCGGAGATCGCGAGGGCCGGGTAGTCGGGCTTCGCATATGAGACGCGATCTGGCGGCTTGACTTTTCCGCCGGGGCGGATCGGCGCTGCCGGATTCGGCGGCGGTGGCGGCGGCACGATCCCGACACTCGTGGCCGCATCACGTGTAAGAACCATCGGATCGACGCCGCCAGGCGCCGTAAGGGCGCTGCTGATGGCTGGCAGCGGCCGCTCGATCTCGGGCGCGATTGTGTCCGGCGCTGTAAGCGGCACCGGAGACGACGTCAGCGCGGGCTTCGCCGCGGCCGGAACCGGCTGCGGCGCTCGCGCCATTTCCGGAATCTTCATCTCGACCGGCACGTATTCCACGGCCGTTCGAAGATCCGGAAAGCCCTCGAATGCGAGCAACGGAACGACGACGAGCAGGAACAATGCGCCGATGTGCGCGACGATCGACACGAGTACCGTCTGCCATTGGCGAGCCATTGGCACCTCCAACGCCGGTCGCCCGGCGAGTTAAATTGTTGAGTTAACGGCTTAGACACCAGAGGCCAGCAACTGGCTGTCTGGCTATTGGTTATTGAGGGATCGGTTATCTTCAGATCGGCTATCGGCCGATAGCGGATCCTTCAATGATCAATAGCGGGATAGCAGTTGTTACTTGGCGTCTTTGACGATGACGAGCGTTTCGCCTTCGCGGATGAGGCCGAGGTTCCGGCGGGCTTCTTCTTCGATGGCGGCCGGATCGGACTTCAGGCGGCGCATCTCGCTCACCATCTGCTGGTTTTCAAGACGAAGGTTGATCAGTTGCTGTTGAACTGCGGCATACTGCCGGCGCGCGCGCATCGAGGAGAGCATGCCCTTGTCGCCGACCAGGGCGCTCACCATGAAGGCCGCGGAAATCGAAAGCAACGCGTAACGCAGCAGCTTCTGGCGGCGAACCTTGGCATCAATGCCGACAGGGCGTCTGCGGATTTCCTGCACTACGGGAACTGTTGTAACAGATTCCTGACGGCCGTACAAGGGGAAAATCACATTTATGAGTGAGAAAATTGCCGAAGCCTTGAGCGGAGAGCCAGTCGCCGTCGTCGCTCTGACCACGGTCGCCGCGGATTTTGACGCGATCGGGATGGCACGGACGCTCGTCGAGCGCGGCCTGGCAACCTGCGTGAATGTCCTGCCCGGGGTCACGTCGGTCTATCGGTGGGAGGGGGCGGTCAAAGTAGACCCGGAGCAGCAACTCGTCATCAAGACGACTGAGTCGAGAGTCGCGGCGTTGTCAGCGGCGATCCACGAACTGCACCCGTACGACATCCCGGAATTCATCGTGTTGCCCGTGACGGGCGGCAGCGAGACCTACATCCGCTACCTCCGCCAGGGAGAGGACTACCTCAAAGAGCTGAAAGAGCGTGATTGAGGTCTTCGAGGAGATCCTCGATGTCCTCGACGCCCGCCGAGATCCGGATCAGCGAGTCGGAGAGCCCGATCCTGGCCCGGCGCTCGGCCGGCACCGACGCGTGGGTCATCGACGCCGGGTGACACACCAGCGTCTCGACACCGCCGAGACTTTCGGCGAGCGACATCAGCTTGAACCCGTTCAAGACCTTGCGCGCCGATTCGAGCGAATCCAGCTCGAACGACAGCATGCCGCCGCAACCGTTCGGCATCTGGCGCTTGGCCAGCTCGCGCTGAGGATGCGACGCGAGGCCCGGGTAAATCACCTTCGTGACCTTGGGATGTTTTTCGAGGAACTCGGCGATCGCCACGCCATTGGCCGTGTGCTGCTTCATCCGGAGGGGCAGCGTCTTCGTACCGCGAAGCACCAGCCACGAATCCATCGGGCTCAGAATCGCGCCCGCCGTGTTCTGAATGAACTTCAGCCATTCGATGTCCTCATCGCGCACCGCGACGACGCAGCCGCCGATCGAGTCGCTGTGGCCGTTGAGGTACTTGGTCGTCGAATGCATGACCAGATCGGCGCCGAGCTCGATCGGCCGCTGCAAGGCGGGGCTCGCGAACGTGTTGTCGACGGCCAGAATGGCGCCGTGCTGATGCGCCAGTTCCGCGATGGCGGCGATGTCCGAGAGCCTGAGCACGGGATTGGTCGGCGTTTCGATGAAGACCAGTTTCGTGTTCGGCGTGAAAGCTTTTGAAACTTCGTCCAGGTTAGATGTGTCTACATAGCTGAATGTCAGTCCGTAGCGGGTGAGAACCTTGTCGAACAACCTGAAGGTGCCGCCGTACGTATTGTCAGTAACGATGACGTGGTCGCCCTGCGACAGCCTCGCCGCGATCGCGCCGACCGCCGACATGCCGGAGGCGAATGCGAATGCTGCCTTGCCGCCTTCTATGGCCGCCAGATTGCTCTCGAGTGCGCTGCGCGTGGGATTCTGCGTGCGCGCGTACTCAAATCCCTTGTGCTTGCCGAGCTCGTCCTGGACGTACGTCGACGTCTGGAAGATCGGCGTGATGATCGCGCCGGTCGACGGATCGGGTTCCTGTCCGGAGTGGAGGCAAATCGTCGCAAAGCGCGCGTTCTTGGCCAGCTTCATGTTTGTTATGATGCCATTTCTTTCCCACCAGTGCCTGTGCGACGGCTGATCCAGCAACTACTGAGCGTGCAGCGCACGCTCCCGGGCCGTCTGTTTCTGATGACTGCTTCCGTGCTGGTGGTCCTGTGGGCGATCCAGCTCGCATCCGGCCTGCCGCCGGTCCTCGAGATCTTCCGCAAGGTCACCAAGTTCGCGTTCATCATCTCGATCCTGTGGCTCGCCCTCCGCGCGTTTCTGCGCGGACAGCGGCAGTGGCTCTGGGCGGTGCGGCGAAAATTGATCCTGTCGTACGTGTTCTTCGGGATGTTTCCGGTCGCGTTGATGGCGGTGCTCGTCGCGGTCGCAGGGCTGATGATTTACATGAATGTCGCCGGGTATTTGTTCATGACCGGCTATCAATCGAAAGTGTACGACGTCACCCGAGTCGTCGAAACGGCGCTCGTCGAGCTCGCGCCGAGCCCCGGCGATGCGGCGCCGATACTGACGCGCCGAGTCGCCAACCTGCAGACGATCTTTCCGAACCTGTCGATGGCGTCGTTTCAAACGGACGCCCAGGGCAAGCCGTCGGTGATCTTTGCGGGCCCGTGGCGCCATATGCCGGCGCCCGCCGTTCTGCCGGAATGGGTCTCAGGCCGCGCGCAGGCGTTTACGGGCACCGTCGGCGTCGTTTCGACGATCGGCGCGGATGGCGCCATGCGCGACCAGCGCCTCGTCATCCGCGTCGTCATGCCTTCGGCCGACGGCCGCCAGTTTGTACTGGCGGATCTGCCGGTGGACTCAGACGTCGTTGGCAAGCTCTTCGATCAAACCGGCGCGCAGATGGAGGGGATCTCGTTCACGTCGAGTGAAGAGTCCGCGGCGCTGCCGTCGGTCGCGCCGCTCACGTGGACGGCCACGCACGATACCGAGGCCACGACGCTGAGCCGGCTCTTCCGCCGAACGATCGTCACCATGGATTTCCGCGACTGGCAAACGGGAAACCTCGGTCGCGCGGCGATTTCGATCGACGCTCCGGCGCGCCGCCTGTACGAGCGCCTGGCGTCTGTCCAGCCGAGCGGCCCGGATTTCCGGCTCCTGTTGATCGCGCTGGCCGGATTGTTTCTTGTCATTCAGATCGCGGCCGTGATCGGCGGTGTCGCGCTGGCGCGGCGGATCACGTCGGCGGTGCACAACCTCTTCGAAGGCACGGCCAAGATCGGTCAAGGCGATTTCACGCACCGCATCGAGATCGGCAGCAACGACCAGCTGGGCGACCTGGCCGGCTCGTTCAACAACATGGGCGCGAGCATCGAGCATCTGCGCCACATCGAGCGCGAGAAGCTCCGCCTCGACGAAGAGCTCGGCATTGCACGCCGGATCCAGCGCTCGCTGCTGCCGTCGAGCACGCCGAAGATCGCCGGGCTCTGTATCGCGGATCTTTGCGAACCGGCGCTCGAAGTCGGCGGGGATTACTACGACTTCTTCCAGCTTGGCCCGCGGCAGCTCGGTGTTCTCGTGGCCGACGTCTCGGGCAAGGGCACGTCGGCCGCGCTGTACATGGCCGAGCTCAAGGGGCTCGTCCTCGCGCTCAGCCGCACGCATCGCTCGCCGCGCGCGCTGATGTTGGAGCTGAACGAGCTGCTCGCCGATCACCTCGATAATCGCAGCTTCATCACCATGACCTACGCGGTGATTGATCTCGACGCCGCCACGCTCACGATGGCGCGCGCGGGCCACACGCCGATGCTGTTTGTCTCGAAAGGCCAGTCGCACGTGGTCGTGCCGGACGGGATGGTGCTCGGGTTACGGCTGCCCGGCGCCGCGCAACGGTTCGGCGACATCATCAAGGAACACACGCAGCCCATCGCCGCCGGCGACGTCTTCGTCCTCTACACGGACGGCATCACCGAGGCCATGAATGCCGACGACGAGCTGTTTGGCGACGAGGCGCTCTCGCGTGTCGTGCGCGCGCATTGCGGGCTGGACTCTTCGGGTATCCGTGAGCGGATCCTGCGCGATGTGAGAGCATTTGTCGGTGACGCGGAGACTCACGACGACATGACGATGGTGGTGGTCAAGGTGACCGAACTTGCGGCCAAGGCTGACGCTCGGTGAGCGAGCACGAGGCGGGCGCCGCGTGAGGGAAGATGACGTCCTCGAGATCTTCCGGTCCGGATCGTCTGTCGAAGCTGAAGTCGTGCGCGGGCTGCTCGACGCGCACGGCATCCGGTCGATGGTGGCGATGGGCGCGCACCGGATATTCCGGATCATGGTGTTGACGGCCGAGGCCGGCCGGGCATCGTCGATTATCGCCGGGCACCTGGATGTCGCCGCCGCGACGGAAGTGCGCCGGCTCCGCGAAAACCTCGGCCCGCTCGAGGCTCGCATCGGCTACAAGTTTCGTGATCTCGGGTTGCTCGAGCACGCGCTGACGCACCGGTCGCGCGCGCACGAAGATGCGAGCGGCGGCGTCATCGACAACGAGTCGCTCGAATTTCTCGGCGACGCTGTGCTCGGGTTTGTGATCGCCGACATGCTGTTCAACCATTTCCCGAAGCACGACGAGGGCTACAAATCGAAAGTGAAGGCATCGATCGTGTCGTCGGTGTCGCTCGCTCGGCTGGCCGGCGACATCGAGCTCGGCACATTTGTGCTGCTGGGCCGCGGCGAAGAGAAGACGGGCGGCCGCACCAAGCACGCGATCATCGCCGACTGCTTCGAAGCCGTCATCGCGGCGATCTAT
The DNA here is from genome assembly GCA_046598935.1 of Vicinamibacterales bacterium. Classification (GTDB taxonomy): domain Bacteria; phylum Acidobacteriota; class Vicinamibacteria; order Vicinamibacterales; family SCN-69-37; genus SCUN01. The sequence continues at coordinate 21,108 of JBKJHW010000051.1, forward strand.
CTCGACGGCGGCGTCGAAGCCGCGCGCAACTTCATCGTCTCGCGTTTCGGCCCCATGCTCACGTCGGCCGGCGATCAGGCCGACGAAGCGCAGTTCACCGACGACTGGAAATCGGCACTCCAAGAATGGCTGCAGGCCAACGGCCGCGGCCTCCCGAACTACCGGCTGGCCGCATCCGAGGGCCCGGCGCATCGCCGCGTCTTCGTGGTCGACGTGCTCGTGCAGGGTGAGCCGGTTGCGAGGGCCGAGGGTAAGGCCAAGAAAGAAGCTGAGCAGCAGGCCGCGAAGGCGGCGCTTGCGATACTAAAGCAATTGTAGGGCCGGCTGAACTCGAAGCCGGCCGCTACTGTCTGTAGTACACCCGCTTGATCTTCGCATCCTCGATCTTCATCACCGGCTGCGACGGCTTCACCGTCACTGTCAGTTGCTTGCCGTCGGCGCTGAGCGTGTAGCTCTCGACCACCTTCAGGTCGTCCTGCGTCGTGACTTCACGCGTCATGCCCTTGGCGTCGACCTTGATCTTGATGTCGACTTCGCCGATCTGCGGGTTGGAGAGCCGGAACTTCTTGCCGTCGGCGGCCTGCTTCTTGAAGCCGGTGCCGTCCTGCTTGATCGTAATGTCGTTGCCTTCGACGATGATCTCGAGGGTCTGAGCCGCTTTAACCATCAGTCCAAGCATCTTCGTAATGTGCGACTTCTCTTCGGCGGTCAATTCCGTTGCGGCCTGCGGAGCCGACGAACTCGCCGCGCCGCCGGTCATGTCTTTTCCGCCGGGGGGCCGGCGCTCTCTGGGGCCCGCCGCCGGTGCCGGTCCGTTCGGATTGTGGCTCTCGGCCTCGTTCAGCTTCCAGATGCCGGCGACGCCAGCCTGGTAGGCGGGCGTGGATGCGACTGACGATGCGACGAATGCGAGTGCAACGAGAGAGACAAGAATGCGACGGCTCACAGCAGAGTCCTCCAGATCAAAATGATAGTTCACTGGCGAATGGATTGCGCGGTCTGCGCATAAACAACTCGGCCGCCGCATCCAGAGAGCGAATGCGGCGGCCGAGGACTGATCGAAACACGCGGTTACAGGGCGATGTAGGCCCGGGCGTTGTTGATCGCGTCAAACGCGTTCTTCGCGAACTCCTGGATCGTCTTGACGTTGCCGTACCACAGCGAGCCGCCCGCGTTTGACTGGTTCGCCGCGAAAGTCAGCATGTCGAGCACCGAGAGCTTCGTCGCGCCGCCAAAGCCGGCGGCGTACTGCGTGAGGTCGATCATCACGCCGCCGAGCGCCACGGGCGCGCCCGTTCTGTTGCCGCCGAGGCCCGGCGTGCTGAAGAACACGTCAAATGCCGTCGCCAACATCTGGGCCTTGAGCATCGCGTTCATCGACGCGCCGCTCGCGTTGGCCGACTTGATCACGTTGAACGCGTAGGAGGCAACCTGATTACAGGTCGCCGTCGCGCTCAGGTTCTGGAAGGGATTGAACGTCCGCAGCCAGGAGCCAGCCACGCACACGTTCGAGACCGACGCCCCACCGGTGATGATCGCCTGGCCATTCTTGTTCTGCCAGAAGCCGATCGTATGTGCGCCCGTCGCGGTGTTGCACATGTTGACCGTCTGGCCCGCCGACTGCGCAGTCTCCACGATCTCCGCCGTGTTGACGTAGGCGCGGCACACGCCGGCCGTGGCGTTCGCGACCGTCTGCGAGTAGGTATACGTGGCACCGCCCATCGTCGCCGTGATCGTGCCGAGCGTGGTGGCCACGCCGTTGAACGTGTCCTTCACCGTCAGTGTCTGGAAGGCGAACGGCGCGGTCGTGTCCGCTGAAGCCGACAACGTCGAGAACGCCGACGCGTCCCACGCGATGCTGGCCGCCACGACACCACTCGTCGCTGAGGGCGGCGTCGCGAACGCGCAGCTATAAGGCACCGTCACAGAGGATGAACGGCCGATGACGGGCACGGGCGCGCCGTTGTTCACCGTACACGTCGCGGTGGTGACACTCGGAATGATGTTGAGCGTCACGCCGGAGACATCCTGCCAGTCGTTTGGGTTCGCGATTGTGACCGCGCCCGAGACCATCCAGCCGGATGCGGTGACCCGCACGGTGTAGGTAAACGTTCCCGAGCCGTTGGCCTGTTGGATGACGGTCTTGTTGACGTCCTTGCGGATCGATGAATTGAACGTCGCCGCGGCGTCCGCGGTCACGGTCAGGTTGGCGCCGACGCACACTTGCACCGACTGCGATGCCGCGCCGTGCGTCTCGGTCGAATCGGTCGTGAAGGTCGCGATGTTGTCATGCGCCGAGCAGGTGCCCGGCGTCTGGTTCGTGAACGTGATCGCGTAGGTAAACGCGGTGGGGCTCGGCGACTGGTAATTCACGGTGCCGAGCGATCCGGCCAGCGTGTCGGTGACGAGGGCCTGGCCGTCGGTCACGCTCATGGTCGCCGTTGAAAAATCGACCGCGGCTTCGGCGGCGGCCTGCTGATCCGCCCACGTCGCCGTGGCCTGGCTGAGGCCGGCTGACGGCAGTTGCGCGTAGTTGCAGGTATAGGGGACGTCGACATGGCTCAGCGCCGGCACCGTGATCGACGCCGCATTGTCGATCGCGCATGCGCCGTCGTTGTTGACCGTGGAGGTGATCGTCACGCCGGTGATGTCCGTGCCGTTCGGGTTCGACACGCGAACTGTGCCGGTGACCTGCCAGCGCGAATCGGTGCCGGCGTCATGGGTGACGTTCACGGTGTAGGTGAAGGTCGCGCTGCCGTTGGCCGAGAGCACACGCGTCTGATCGGCGGATTTGGCGATCGCCCAGGTGAACGCCCGATTGAACGACGTGTTCGCAGTCGTGGTGATCACGAGCTTTTTCATGACGTCGTGGTGGTGCGTGTTGCCGAAGTTGGGCGCGTCGATCTTGTCGCCCGCGGAAACCACCACCGAGATCACGCCGCCGGCGACGGTCGCTGCGCCGTAGGTGCCATCAGCCGGCGCCGTCTGCGTCCACTCCGGCCCCTGTGTGCCTTCGGTGAGCGTAATCGTCTGGCTGGAGTTGGTCGATGTGAAGCCGGAAAACACGAACGACACGCAGCCGGAATCTTCCGTCTGGGTGCTGACGGTGCCGCCGTCCACGCCGGTGGCGACGATCGGCCAGTGCGGGATGAGCGGTTCGGTCGCATCCTGCGTGCCGTTGGCGTTCTGATCATGGAACTTGCAGACCGTGACGTAGGCGGCCTTCACTGCGCGGATCTTGAAGTTGTCGGTCTTGCTGTCCGACGCGCAGAATCCGAAGCGGACGTTGGAGTTCGGTGACGAGCAGGCCGTTGCCGACCCGTTGTGCGAGTAACTCGCGACCGGCGTGAGCCACGCCTTGTACTCCCCGCCCGGGTTGGGCGTTTCCAGGAAGGGGAACAACTGCACCGGCATCTGGCCGTTGCTCTGGTTGAACGTGCCCAGCGCGTGCGCGCAGCCTGACGCGGCGACGCCCGTAATCCGGCCCCCGCTGACCGTCACTTCGCGGCACTCGATCCGGTCGGTCGAGAGCAGCACTGCGCCGCTCGGGTCGGTGACCTGGAAGTAGTAGCGCCCTTCGGGGGCGAGGCCTCGACCGTTGGCGTTCTGCGGGCCACCGCTGAGGTACACGGCTTCGCGGCTCTCATAGATGTTGGCGTTGACGACTCTGGCGTCGGCGGTGGTCGTGTAAATGGCCCCGTTGACTTGCGCCATCGCCCGACCGGGGGCGGCAACTAATCGATCTCGATGATTCCCGTATCTCGCACGAGGGCGTCAGCCGGCGCGAGTCTCGATGTTGGCGGTATGACCGGCAGCACGGCGACGCCGGCGGCCGGTGTCGGCGTGCGTAACGCCAGACGCGCTGCGGCGAGCTGACGTGTTTCCGCCGCGATGCGCTCTTCGGTTGGCGGTTCGGCGCCGGTATACAGGCGAACGTAGAGCCGCACGAGCGGGTCTTCGAACGTGTATTTCTTGCCTTGGACGCTGAGCACGTCCACATCCTCGAGCCACGACAAGTAATCCTTCGTGGAGCCGGCTGTGCGATGCAGGCGGTGCGCGATGTCCGTGAGCGTCAGCGGTTCCTCGTCGGCGAGGATGCCGAGAATCGCTTTGAGCGCGCCGTATCCGCGCGCGCGATGCAGGCGGAACTCGTAGCTGAAACGGCAGAGCGACGTCAGCCGCCCCGTCTCACTGAACAGCTCGGCGAGGGCGGTTTCGGCTTCCGACGTCGCGGCGCCGGCCATCGCGTCGACGAGCGCCGCGGCGTACGCGGCGCGGCCGGCTGAAAGTGCGTGCACCACCGGCGCGACCTGACGCGCCCAGTCGGTGCGGCCGTCACGCGCGCGCGCGAGGGCTTCGACTTCGGCGATTTCGAGCGGGGGGAAGTGGATCACTTCGAAACGCGCCGGCGCATCGCGGAGCAGGCGATGCGCGCGTGCCGTGAACCGCGACGCCAGGACGAATTGATTCTGGCTGGCGGCAAGACGCGTCACGAAATCCCGCTGCACATCCCGCAAGCCCGGGAAGTTTTCGAACGTCCGCAATTCCTGGAACTCGTCGAAGAGGAAAATCGGCCGCGCCGCGCCCTCGGCACCCGCGCGGTCGAACCCGTTCATCATCTGATCGAAAGCCGCGCGCGCCGTCGTGCCTGGCGCGACGGGCACCCCGCCAATCGCGGCCGCGCACCGCTCCGGTGTTGTCGCCACGGCTGCCAGATCGATGTAACGGGCGCCGGGGCCGCCGTCCGCCTTCGCGAAGGCTCCGGCGAGACGCTGCAGCAGTGTCGTGCGGCCTGAGCCGCAAGGACCCAACAGCACCGGGATGCGTCCCGCTTCGAGCGAAGCTCGGACGCGGCGCTCGATCGACGTTCGCTCGATCGTCATGACTTCGCCGTCTCTACTTCAACAACCGTGGGGAGCATCGGCATCTGGATGCCGTGCTTGCGCGCAGTTTCAATGGCGAGCGGGTAGCCGGCGTCAGCGTGACGCACGACACCAATGCCCGGATCGCACGTGAGCACGCGCTGCAGTTTTTCGTCGGCCTCTGTGGTGCCGTCAGCAACGATCACCATGCCGGCGTGGAGCGAGTAGCCGATGCCAACGCCGCCGCCGTGATGCACCGACACCCACGTCGCGCCCGACGACGCGTTGAGCAACGCGTTCAGCACGGGCCAGTCAGCGATCGCGTCGCTGCCGTCCATCATGCCTTCGGTTTCGCGGTTCGGCGAGGCGACCGAGCCGGTGTCGAGATGGTCGCGGCCGATCACGATCGGCGCCTTGACGACGCCGCGGCGAACCAGATCGTTCAGCGCGAGGCCAAAGCGCGCTCGCTCGCCATAGCCCAGCCAGAAAATGCGGGCCGGAAGGCCCTGGAACGCGACGCGCTCGCTCGCGAGACGAATCCAGCGGCACAGCGCCTCGTCGTGCGCGAACATCTCGAGCGCCAGTTGGTCCGTGGCGTGGATGTCCGCCGGATCACCGGAGAGCGCGGCCCATCGGAACGGCCCCTTGCCTTCGCAAAAAAGCGGACGCACGTACTCGGGCACGAATCCCGGGATATCGAACGCGTTGGCGACGCCGGCCTGCTGCGCCTGCGCGCGGAGGTTGTTGCCGTAGTCGAAAGTGACGGCACCCTTCTTCTGCAGCGCAAGCATCGCGCGCACGTGCGCGGCCATCGTCGCCATCGACTTCTCGACGTACAACGCCGGATCAGCGGCGCGCAACTCGTTCGCCTGCGCGAATGTCATGCCGTTCGGCACGTAGCCGAGCAACGCGTCGTGCGCGGAGGTCTGGTCGGTCAGCACGTCGGGCGTGATGCCGCGGCGCAAGAGCTCCGGCAGCACGTCGGCGATGTTTGCCGCGAGGCCAATGGAGCGCGCGACGCCGTTCTTTTGATACTCCGCGGCGCGCGCCAGCGCGTCGTCGAGCGTCGGCGCTTCTTCGTCGAGATAGCGCGTCGCGATGCGGCGCCGAATTCTTGTGGCGTCGACCTCGACGACGAGCGCGACGCCTTCGTTCATCGTCACGGCGAGCGGCTGCGCCCCGCCCATGCCGCCAAGGCCGGCGGTGACCGTGAGCTTGCCGCGAAGCGTGCCCACGGAGGCAGAGCCCGAGGCAGACCCCGAGGCAGACAACGAAGAGAAGTGGCGGCGCGCGAGTGCGGCGAGCGTTTCGTACGTGCCCTGGAGGATGCCCTGGGTGCCGATGTAAATCCACGACCCGGCGGTCATCTGGCCGTACATGGTGAGACCCTTGTCTTCCAAATCTCTGAAGACCGTCCAGTTCGCCCACGCGGGAACGAGCAGGGCATTCGCGATGATCACGCGCGGCGCGCCGGGGTGCGTGCGGAAGATGCCGACGGGTTTGCCCGATTGCACGATGAGCGTCTCGTCGTTCTCGAGCGAGCGCAGGGATTTGACGATCTGATCGAACGCTTCCCAGCTGCGCGCGGCGCGGCCGGACCCGCCGTACACCACGAGATCCTCGGGCCGCTCGGCGACGTCGGGATCGAGATTGTTCATGAGCATGCGCAGCGCGGCTTCCTGCTGCCATCCCTTGCAGGAAATGGTGGTGCCGCGTGGCGCGCGAACGTGTTGGAAGGTCTCGGCGGCAGGCATCAGGTCTCAGTGCGGCCGAGCCGCAGTTAAAAAAGTGACAATAACACGCACGCTACGCCAGCGCGATCGGGCACGCGCGCTCGAGCGAACCGTCTTCCACAAGGGCGCTGATCGCCTCAATATCGGCGGCTGGCGGACGATCCGCGTCGAGCGGCGGCACGCGCAACCGCACGCATGCGTGCAGCGCCGCGAGCGCGGGCGACGTCTTGAGCGGCGACAGCAGGTCGATGGCTTGCGTGGCCGCGAGGATTTCGATGCTGATGACGTAGCGGGCGAGCGTGATGATGCGCGCGGCCTTGAGCGCGGCGCCCATGCTCATGCTGACGTGATCTTCGCGGCCGGCCGACGTCGGGATGGTGTCGACCGCCGCCGGGTGCGCAAGTCCTTTGATTTCAGACGCGAGCGCGGCCGCCGTGACGTGCGCCATCATCAGGCCTGAATTCAGTCCGCTGTTCCTGATCAGGAATGGCGGGAGGCCGCTCTCGGTCGCGGTCATCATGCGGTCCGTGCGGCGTTCGCTGATTGTCGCCAGCTGCGCGAGGCCGATCGCGAGCGTGTCGGCCGCCAGGGCGACAGGCGCGCCATGGAAGTTGCCGCCCGACACGATATCGCCGGTATCGGCGAAGACCATCGGATTGTCGGTCGCCGAGTTGGCTTCGATTTCAGCGAGCCGGCGCGCAAAGCCGATGGCTTCGCGCGCCGAGCCGTGCACCTGGGGTGCGCAGCGCAGGCAGTACGCATCCTGCACCCTGCCGCAGTTTTCGTGCGAGGCGTTGATGCCGCTGGCGGCCAGCAACGCCGCGAGATTCTGGGCCGAGGCGGCCTGGCCGGGGACCGGCCGGGCCGCGTGGATCCGCGCCTCGAACGGATGCGCGGATCCGCGCAACGCGTCCACCGACATCGCGGCCGCGATGTCGGCGGCGCGCGCCAGCCGCGCCGCGTCGGGCACGGCGAGCGCAAGCACCGCCGCGCTCGCCTGCGTGCCATTGATCAGCGCCAGCCCCTCTTTCGCCGCCAACGTCACCGGCGCGAGGCGCGTGCCTTCGAGCAAGTCCCCTTCGCCGACCAGCACGAGTGCGAGATGCGCGAGCGGCGC
>JBKJHW010000032.1:0-3790 GCA_046598935.1 Vicinamibacterales bacterium
GCTCGCGCGGTTCACGCGCGAGCCGATCGGCGTCCTGCGCAAACACTTCCGGCAGAATCTTGATCGCAACGTCGCGATTGAGCCGCGTGTCGCGCGCGCGATAGACCTCGCCCATGCCGCCGGCGCCGATGGGAGAGACAATTTCGTAGGGGCCGAGCTTCGTGCCGACGGCGAGGCTCATCGTCCAACCTTCTTCTTCAGCTCTTCGACCCAGTTGACGATGATCTGGATCGTCGTCACCGGCGGCTCCGGCGCCGCCGCGGGTGGGTTTTTCAAAAAGAGAAATCGTTGGCCATCTGACGTGGCGCCCTGGTACTCCAGTCCCTTCGCCACCGTGAAGAGCGGCTTGGGAATTCCCACCGCCAGTGTCGCCGTCGTCTCGACCGCGACACTCATGACCTGATTTCCACCGGACACAAAGAAGATCTCGCGGCCGATCCACTGCACGACACCGCCGGCGCCGTCCTTACTCACGCGCACGATGGGACCGTGCTCGGGAAACGGCTGGATGTAGAGCTCCATTCGGCCGGTGGTGTTCGAGAAGTATGCGAGAAACTTGCCGTCAGGCGACAGGGTGCCCAGGCCCTCACTGCCCGGTATTTGCAGCCAGGCCTCAGGGACGACCGGTCCTTTGCGCTCTGACTCCGGCAACGCGAAGAGCCAGATGTCATTGGCCGTCGTCGACGCGGGTCCGGGACCGCCGAACAGGATCGCGTGGCCATCCGCCGTGGGCACGCCTGGTCCCGTTCCATACGGGGGTTCTTGCGCAGGGAACATCCGCTCTTCGGCACCGCTCTGGTCAGCCGACTGCGACCAAAGCGTGCGATCGCCTTTCCGGTAGACGATGCGGCGCCCGTCCGGTGACCAGCGATACCCTCCGGTATCCACCGATGTCAGCCGCGCGAGGGTTCCGCGTTCGAGATCGCCGACCCACAGATTCCGGACGCCGTCGTCACTCTCGATCGCGGCGGCGATAGATCGTCCGTTAGGTGAAAGGCGCGCGCCCGTGTAGCGTTGCTCCGGAATCGGTAGCGGCATCTCGCGGCCACCCCGGCGATCAAGCCACACGAGTGCGCGAGCGGTGGTCGCGTTCGACGCGCGTCCGGCGAGGTAAGCGAGGGAGCCATCGGCCGACACGCTGAAATTGGAATCACTGTTGACGAGATTGCCTTTCACGCCGTCTAGTACAGGGACCGCGGTACCAGCGAGCTCGAGACGCTGCAGATCGAAGAGCGCAGCGAACAGCGTGTTGTCGCGGGCAAACACAAGATAACCGGGTGGCACGTAACGCGGGTACCTCGCGTTCTCGACGAGAACCCGGACCCCACCGCCTCGCGCGGGCAGAACGGCGACTTGATGACGGCGATCCGACTTCTCGATCGTGAAGACCACGCTGCCGTCCGGTAGAAGCTGCGGGTGGGAGTATCCCCTCTCGCCGATTGTCCAATCCTTCGTGGCAAAGGGTGGTGTTGGTGTTCCGCCGGCGGCCGGCAGCCGCGCGAGGTTTGCGCCATAGCCGTCGGTGACGACGAACGCTCCGTCTGTTCCCCAGTCGCCGCCGATGCCGGAGTTCGGGTCCAAGACGACGGCAGGCCCGCCGTCGAGCGAAATCTTCTTGAAAGCGAAACCGCCCGCCCCATTCAAGGTGGTGAACGCAATCGAGCGTCCGTCGGGCGAGAAGAACGGAACCTGCGCGCCTTCCGAGCCGACGAGCGCGCCGGCATCGAGCCGATCGAACCGGCGCAGGAACAGCCGGTGTGCATCCCCCCAACCGGCGGCGATCGGGTGCGTTACGTACACGATGGCACTGCCATCGGGCGAGAGCGCGAAGTGGTTCCAGCCGGCGCCCGTCAGGATCTCTTCGCCGGCCGGCGCCGAGATCGAAAACCGATAGACGTTGCGGGGCACATTGACGACTTGCCACGGACGCCAGAGGGCCACAACTGCGACGAGTGCTGCGGCCAGGAGCGTCGCCGTCGCCCACGGCAGCGCACGTTTCCCACGCGGCGACGACACCGGCGCAGCAATCGCGGGCACCGCGGTCATCCCGCTCGAATCACTCTGCGACAGACTCTTCAGCGCGAACGCCAGGTCGCTCGTTGATTGAAATCGTGCCGCCGGCGTTTTCTCGAGGCAGCGTTCGACGATGCGAATGAGCGACGGCGCGAGAGGGCGCGTGACCAACGACGCGATCGGCGCGGGCGTGTCGCGACTGATCGACGTCATCGTGTCGAACGCGGTCGCGCCGCTGAACGCGCGCTGGCCGCAGAGCATTTCGTAAAGCACAGCGCCGAACGAAAAAATGTCGGCACGCCAGTCCGCGGCCTGACCACGCACCTGCTCCGGCGACATATAACCCGCTGTGCCGAGCACCAGGTGCGGCACCGTCCCGGTTTGCGTCGGCTGCGGCTCAGCCGCCGATACGTCTGTCGTCTTCGCCAATCCGAAGTCGAGAATCTTTATGCGACCGTCGGTCGTGACAAACAAATTTTCCGGTTTGATGTCGCGATGGACGATGCCCTTCGCGTGCGCGGCGGCGAGGCCGTCGGCGATTTGGCCGGCCAGATCGATCGTACGCGTCGTCGCGAGCCGCTCATCACTCAGGACATCGCGCAGCGTGCGCCCGTCGAGCAGTTCGGTGACGAGATAGGAAACGACATCGGGTGTCGTTACCTTGCCGATGTCGAAGACGGCGAGGATGTTGGGATGATTGAGCGCGGCCGCCGATCGCGCTTCGTGCTCGAAGCGGCGCAGCCGATCGGGATCGCTCGCGACGTCGGACGGCAGAATCTTGATCGCGACGTCGCGATTGAGCCGCGTATCGCGCGCGCGATAGACCTCGCCCATGCCGCCGGCGCCAATGGGTGCGACGATTTCGTAGGGACCGAGTCTGGTTCCGGAAGCGAGGCTCACGTGTCCGAGCTACCGGCAGCCGTCGTCATACTGGGGATCAGGACGTCATCTTAGTCCTGATAACCGTAGGCGCTCCGCTAGCAGCCAACCACGTCAAACCCGAACGCTCGCGCCGCCTGAGCCTCGCCCAGCACCAATCGCAGAAGTACCGAGATGTCGACGTAGAGAATCAACGGCGCTGGCGGTCGTCGAGGAGAGTAGCGAGACTGTCGATTGGATGGCCCGTCGCCGGCCGTGTCTGAAGATCACGTGGATGTCGAGTCGCCTTGCGGACTTCGAGCGCCCCGGCTTCGATCGGCACGAGGCGAGCCACAGGCGAGTCGCGATCCACCACGGTCAGCGTCCAGCCTTTGCGGACGGTGCGCAGGTGCTGGCTCAAGTGCGCCTTGAGGTCGGCGATGCCCACAGTCTTCATGGTCACACGATAGTCATGAGTGGTCATGATGTAAATGACGCGAGGGGAGCTTCGCGCCAGAGGCCAGACTCATCGAATCTTTCCGAGCGCCGCTTGCCAGTTCAGGACGACGGTCGCAGTTCCGGTTCCTGCGCGCTCGGGGACGAGCGCGAGAAACCGCTGGCGATCCGGCATGGCGTCGATGTCGACAAGGTCCGAAGGCAGCGTGGCCATTTGCGTCGGTATTCCGATGCGCGTGGCCGCTCCAAGTGCCACGTCCACGCGCCACAGGCTCCGACGGTCGGCGCTCAGGAATATCAACTGCCGCCCGTCGGGCGTCCACCATGCGCGATCGGCGCCGTCGGTCGTGACCTGCAGCTTTGGGCCGGGCACGGGAAACGACTGAACGTACAGTTCCGGACGGTCTGTTGCCGAAGACATGTAGGCGAGCCAGCGCCCGTCTGGCGACACTCGAGCGAAGCC
>JBKJHW010000048.1:0-5035 GCA_046598935.1 Vicinamibacterales bacterium
AATACCGTGATCGAAGAGCGCAGCGTCCGCGATCTCATTCCCAAACTGAAGCAGGCGTCGGCGCAGGGCATCGTTGAGTACCCGCTCAACAAGATCGTGCTGTGATGGCCAGCTCGAAAGTGGCAGCCACCGCCGCACGCATCGTCAATGACGTCCGCCGCCGCGGCGACGCCGCCGTCGACGACTGGCGCGTCACGCTTGGAGACGCCGAAGGGCCGATCGAGGTCAGCGCGCGCGATTTGGAACGCGGGTGGGACGCGACGCCGAAGGACGTGCGGCGCGCGCTCCGACTGGTGGCCAGGCACATCCGGATCGTGGCTGCGAAACAGCGTCCGCGGCCGTTCGTCGTCTCTCCCATCCCCGGCGTTCGTATCGAACAGCGCGTCGTCCCGTTCGCTCGCGTCGGATGCTACGTGCCCGGCGGGCGTTTCCCGTTGCCGTCTTCGCTGCTCATGACGGCGGTGACGGCGAGGTCGGCAGGCGTGTCCGAGGTGATTGCGGCGTGCCCGCGTCCGGCTGATGTGGTCTTCGCGGCGGCGTTGGAAGCGGGCGTGGACCGCATGTTTCGCGTCGGCGGCGCGCAGGCCATCGCCGCGATGGCGTACGGAACGAAGGCGATTCCGGCCGTCGACAAGATTGCCGGGCCGGGGAACGCGTGGGTGACGGCGGCGAAGGCGCTTGTCAGCGCCGACTGCGCGATCGATATGCAAGCCGGGCCGAGCGAGATCGCGATCTACTCGAACTCCGGCGATCCCAAGTGGATCGCCTCGGACCTGCTCGCGCAGGCCGAGCACGATCCGAAGGCGCGCGCGATATTCGTGACAAACAAGCAGTCGCTCGCCAAGGCTGTTGAGGCATACGCAGGCCCGCACTTCATCTCGGGCGGTTCGCGCGAGATCGCGCCGACCACAGTCTCGTCCAGGATCCACAGGGCGATCGTCGTCGTCAGGTCGCGCCAGGCCGCGCTCGACTTCATGAACGCGCTCGCGCCTGAACACGCCGTGTGCGACAGTGCCGCAGATGCCCGCGCGCTGACCACCGCGGGCACGGTGTTCGTGGGCCGCTGGAGCGCGCAGGCCTCCGGCGACTACGCGACTGGATCGAATCATGTTCTGCCGACCGGCGGCGCGGCCAGGTGGCGCGGCGGTCTGTCTGCCGCGGATTTTGTGCGCGTCTTCACCGTGCAAACACTGTCGCGGCGCGGCATCGCGGCGATCGCTCCGGCGGCGATGACGCTGGCGAGCGCCGAAGGCCTGAGCGCGCACGAAGCGTCGATTGCGCTGAGAGTCCACAACCGTAGAGACCGTAAAGCTCGTGAAGCTTCACGGCCGCCACGTTCTCCACGGTTGACCTCATGACTCTGCGATTGCACTACAACGAGAACACCGCCGGGTGTTCGCCGGAAGTCGTCCGCGCCCTCGCGAAGCTGACCATTCACGACATCGCGACGTATGAGGATGATCAGCGGGTAACCGGCGAGATCGCGCGATGGTTCGGCGTTTCGAACGAGTGCGTCCTCGCGGTCAACGGCCTCGACGAAGGCATCCTGCTCGCCGCGCAGCTCGCGTCGTACGAGTCCAGATCGCGATACAACGCCGTGGTCGTCGAGCCGGCATTCGAGATGTACGCAGACGTGGTCTCGACCACCGGGGGCGAAGTCGTGCGCGTGCCGCCGACCGCCGGTTTCGAATTCGACGCGGCTCGAGTCATCGCGATCGCGAATGGCGACACACGGCTCGTGTTTCTCTGCGACCCGAACAACCCAACGGGTATCGCCATTCGCCGGGCCGAGATCGAAGCGGTCGCCGATCGATTGCCACGGGCGTTGATCTTCGTCGACGAGGCCTACGCGGACTTCAGCGGCCGGACGCTCATCGGCCACGCGCTCGAAGCCCGGCCGAACATCGTCGTCGGCCGGACATTCGCGAAAGCGCACGGCCTGGCCGGATTGCGAATCGGCGGCCTCGTTGCGGCCGCGGCGACGATCGCCCGGCTGCGTCGCCTGGCCCTTCCCTATCGGGTCAATGTCGCGTCAGCGGTCGCCCTTCGCGCGGCGCTGGCCGATCGCGCGCACCTGGCGCAGACGATCGGGGATGCGAAGGCATCGCGCTCGCTCCTGGCCGCTGCGTGCGAGCGCAGCGGCATCAGGACCTGGCCGAGCGAAGCGAATTTCCTGCTGGTGAAGATCGGCGGCCGAGCTGCCGAGTTCGCGGCGTGGATCGAAAGCCGCGGCGTTCGGGTGCGCGATCGCTCGACGCTGCCTGGCTGCGAGGGGTGCGTGCGGATCACGACCGGGCCTGTGGCTCATACGGAAATGGCGATTGCCCTTTTGGAGGAATGGAATGCGACGCAGTCTCGTTGATCGGAAAACACGCGAGACACGCGTGCGATTGGCATTGAATATAGACGGGCGCGGGCGAGGCGACATTCGCACCGGTATCCGATTTCTCGATCACATGCTCGAGCTTGTCGCGCGGCATGGCGCGTTCGATCTACATGTGCGGGCCACCGGCGACCTCGACGTCGATCAGCATCACCTGGTGGAGGACGCGGGCATCACGCTCGGCGAGGCCTTTCTCCGCGCGCTCGGCACCAAGCGCGGCATCAACCGCGCGGGGTATTTCCTGATGCCGATGGACGAGACACTGGCGGTTGCCGTCGTCGATTTTTCCGGGCGGCCGGCCGCTGTCGTCGATCTCCGCTTGAAAGTGAAACGCGTCGGCGATCTGCAGGCCGAGCTCGTTCAGGACTTCTTCGAAGGCTTCGCCGCCGCATCGCGCGCCAACGTGCATGTGAAGGTGATGTACGGGCGGTCCAGCCATCATCAGGTCGAAGCGGTCTTCAAAGCGTTCGCGCGAGCCCTGCGAGTGGCGACAGCGCGCGACCGCCGGATGGCGCGCATGCTGCCGAGCACGAAGGGCCTGTTATGAAGGTCGTCGTGACGGACTACGGCGCCGGCAACCTGGCGTCGGTGTGCAAGGCCCTGGCGTGTGTCGGCGCGTCGCCGGGTCTCGCGAACCGCGCGGCACAAATTGCCGGGGCGGGCGCGATCGTCGTGCCGGGAGTTGGGCACTTCGACGCGATGCGCGCGCTTGACGGGCCGTGGCGCGTCGCCATCGCCGGCGCGATCAGTCATGGCGTGCCCGTGTTGGGAATCTGCCTCGGCATGCAATGGCTGTTCGACGGCAGCCACGAGGCGCCGCTCGTTCCCGGGCTCGGAGCGATAGCCGGCATGAGCTCGGTGCTCGCCGGCAATGTGAAAGTCCCCCACGTCGGATGGAACTCGCTCGAGCGCACCGGCAGAACCTCGGTCCTTCTTACCGGTATCGACGATGGCGCCGCGGTGTATTTCACACACTCGTACGCAGCGCCCGTCACCGGCGCCGCGGTTGCGACGACCACGCACGGCCGGGAGTTTGCGAGCACGGTCGAGGAGGACCGTGTCTTCGGGGTGCAGTGGCATCCAGAAAAATCCGGCGCCGTGGGATTGGCGGTGCTGTCGAACTTCGTCGCGTTCGCGCGGGAGGCCGCGGAGACATCATGCTGACCAAACGGATCATCGCGTGCCTGGATGTGCGCGACGGCGCGGTCGTCAAAGGCGTGCGCTTTGAGCATCTCGCGTCCGCCGGAGACCCCGTCGCGCTCGCGGCGCGCTATAACGACGAGGGCATCGACGAAGTGCTGCTGCTTGACGTCACGGCGACGCTCGAGAACCGCGGCGCCCTGCTCGACACCGTCGCGCGCACGGCCGCGGCGCTCTTCATCCCGCTCGGCGTCGGCGGCGGCGTCCGCTCGCTCGCGGACGCCGAGGCCCTCTTCGAAGCCGGCGCCGACAAAGTCAGCATCAACAGCGCCGCCCTCGCCCGCCCGGCCCTGATCACCGAAATCGCCTCCCGCTATGGCAGCCAGGCGGTCATCGTCGCCATTGACGCAAAGGGGGACGTACCCCTTTTCCACAGAAAAGGGCCAAAAGGGGTCGTACCCCTTTCGGCCCGAAACTGTGGAAGAGGGGTACGTCCCCTTTTGACTTTTCAGGTCTTCGCGAGATCGGGCACTGAGCAGACTGGCCGCGACGCGGTTGAGTGGGCGCGCGAAGCCGCGGATCGAGGCGCGGGTGAGATCCTGCTCACATCGATCGACCGTGACGGCACACGCGATGGGTTTGATTGCGAGCTCACTGCCACGGCGGCAACCGCCGTTTCCATTCCGGTTATCGCCTCTGGCGGCGCCGGGAATGCCGGTCACTTCGCCGACGTTTTCACGCTCGGGTGCGCCGACGCCGCGCTCGCCGCTTCGATATTTCATTTTGGAGAAGTGCCAGTCGCGGCACTGAAGCGCGATCTGGCCCAACGGGGTCTTCCGATTCGAGAGGTGCCTCAATGTTGATTCCGTCCATCGATCTTCAAGGCGGCCAGGTCGTGCAGCTGCAACAAGGCGAGCGCCTGGTTGTGGCCAGCGATGACCTCGACGGCTGGCTCGCGCGGTTTTCGCGATTCCCAATCGTCCAGGTCATCGACCTCGACGCCGCAAAGAGACGTGGATCCAACCGGGATCTCGTGCGCCGGATCTCCGCGACGCGCGCCTGCCAGGTCGGCGGCGGCATCCGCACGCCGGCCGACGCCGCCGCGATACTCGGCGACGGCGCGACGTCGGTGATCGTCGGCAGCGCGTTGTTCTGCAATGAAGGCGTCAGGACCGACGTCGCCGAATCATTCGCGCGCGAGATCGGCCGGGAACGGCTGATCGCCGCCGTCGATGCGCGCAATTCGCAAATCGCTGTCCACGGATGGCAAACGATGACGTCGATCAGCGTGACGGCCGCAATGGCCGCTCTCGAAGACCACGTGGGCGGGTTTCTCGCCACGCTCATCGACGGCGAAGGCATGCTCGGTGGAATCGATATGGATGTCGTGCAGTCACTGCGCCTCCGAACAGCCAGACGCCTGATCGCTGCCGGCGGCATCCGGTCGCACGAGGAAGTCGCCGCTCTCGATGCAATCGGCGTCGATGCCGTCGTTGGCATGGCCATCTACAC
>JBKJHW010000060.1:0-27591 GCA_046598935.1 Vicinamibacterales bacterium
GGTCGTCGCCGAATGGGGCGACACGAATCGCGCCGACATGACGTTCAGCGTCACGAAGACATTTCTTTCGACTGTCGTTGGCCTCGCCTACGACCGCGGGCAGATCAAGAACGTGACCGATCGCGCCGCCGGATATATGCCGAAGGGCGTTGATCTCTTCACGTCCGAAAGGAACGCGCCGATCACCTGGGAGCACTTGCTGCGTCAGACCAGCGACTGGTCCGGCACGCTGTTCAACCAGCCGGACTGGGCCGATCGGCCGGCCGGCGCGAAGACGCCGGAGCAGTGGCCGAATCGCGAGAAGCACGACGCGGGCGCGTTTTACAAATACAACGACACCCGCGTGAATGTGCTCGCACTGGCGACGCTCCACGTCATGAAGCAGCCGCTGCCTGAAATTCTGAAGACGTCGATCATGAATCCCATCGGTGCGTCGAATACCTGGCGCTGGGAGCCGTACACGAATGCCTACGTCACGATCGACGGCAAGCGGATGCCGTCAGTCCCGGGCGGAGGCCATCACGGCGGCGGGATGTTCATCAGCGCCTGGGACATGGCACGGTTCGGCTACCTGTTTCTCCAGAACGGCAAGTGGAACGAGAAGCAGCTGATCTCGGAGAAGTGGATCGGCATGGCGCGCTCGCCGGGCCCGGCCAACGGCCAGTACGGCTACATGAACTGGTTTCTCAACACAAAGGACGCTAGCGTCAACGGCCGCCCTGCGCGTCAGATGTATCCGGCGGCGCCTGCGACCGCCGTGGCCTTTCGCGGCAACGGCGAGAACATCGTGCTCGTCGATTGGGAGCACGACATGGTCGCCGTGTTCCGCTGGATCCGCGGCGCCAATGGCTTTATCGACCGTTTGATGGCCTCCGTCGTCAAATAGCTCGGCCATACATGGTGCGCCTGGGCGTCCTCCTCACTGCGCTCGTTCTCGCGCTCGCGCCTGCGCTTGCTGCGCAGCAAACCCCCGCCAACACGGCGCTGATCGTCGGGCGCGTAGTCGACCAGGCTGATGGCAAGCCGATCGGCGGCGCTGTCGTCGAGGCGGTGATGGAAAGCGCCATCGCGGGCGCAACGATTGCCGGCGGCCCGCCGCGCCGTCAGATGACCGATGGGCTTGGACGTTTCGTGTTCCGCGATCTGCAAGCCGGGACATACGGCGTCCGGGCGCGCGTTGGCGGCACGGGCTTCGGACCGAGCGGCGTGTTCATCAGCAGCTCGGGCAGTCCGATCGCCTCGCATGTCGCCGGCGGCTTCGGTCAGCGCCGCCCCGGCGGCCCGTTGGAATCCATTCAGATTGCCGAGGGGCAGGTGGCGACAGACGTTGTCGTTCGCCTCTGGCGTGGCGGCGCTCTGAGCGGAACGGTGCTCGATGATCTCGGCGAGCCCGTCATCGACAGTGTCGTCGGCGCCGCGCGTCTGTCGGGTGACGGCCGGATCGTCGACGGACCGACCACAACGACTGACGATCGCGGACGCTACCGTTTGAGTTCGCTCCTGCCGGGCCGTTACGTCGTGTTCGTGCCGCAGATGATGACGGCGATGTCAGCGGAGCTCGCCGATGCGGGACTCAAGAGGATCGATGACTTGAACGCCGCGCGAACGCCCGGTGAAGCGTTTCTTGGTCTGCCGGAGGCCGTTGGTGTCCGTGTCGGCAACTCCATCGTCAACATGCTGCCGGGCTCGAATCTCATCGTAGGCAGTTTGACGCCGCGCCGCGACGGTGATTCAGTGTTCGTATTTCAGACAACATTTCATCCGCAGGCTACGGCTCTGGCGTCCGCGACGGCCGTCGAACTCGGCGTGTCGGAGCAACGATCCGGCGTCGACGTTTCGATGCAACCGGTTCGCGCCGCGCAGGTGTCGGGTACGGTGATGGACGCCGGCGCGCCTGCGAGCGGTGTGCGCATTCGTCTTCTGCCCTCCGGTTCAGCGCCTGAGGCCGCGCTGTTCCAATCGGGATCGACGATGACGGACGCGCTGGGCCGATTCACGTTTCCGGTCGTGCCGGTGGGGAACTACACGATAGAAACGCTGATCGCTCCGCCAGCGCCGCCCGCAACATCCGCGGTCTCGCATTCAGTCGCGCATCCCGGCGGAGCCGGCGCGTGGCTGTCGGAGAGAGTCGGTGTCGGGCCGGACGGCGTCACCGGATTGCTGTTCACGCTGAAAAATTCGTATTCGTTGAAGGCGCAGGTCGAATTCACCGGCTCGAGCGCGCGGTCGAGCGATCAGCAGTTGTCGATGATCAGGATGGGCTTGCTCGCCCTTCAGCCGCGCGGACGCAGTGACTTCGGAAGCGTCGCCGCGCAAGGCGCGCCCGCCGCGACCGGCGCGGTTTCGTTCGAGGGACTTCCGCCGGGCCGCTATTCGCTGCGAATGACGTCGTCGCCGCCAGGCACATTGTGGAGATTACTGTCGGTGACGGTCGGCGGGCGCGAAGTCAACGATTTGCCGATCGAGATTTCGGAAGACATCGGCGACGTGCGAATCGTCCTGACCGATCGCGCGGCGAGCGTAGCGGGGCGTGTCGCGTTCAGCGATCCGGCCGGCGGCTCTCCCGCGGTGTTCCTTTTTCCCTCGGACCGTCGACTGTGGCCTGATGCGCGGGCGCTCACCCGGCGATTCCGTCTCGCACGCACCACACCTGCCGGCGAGTTTTCCGTGACGGACGTTCCACCCGGCGACTACTTCGTCGTCGCCATCGATGACAGTGCGGCCGCCGGCTGGCCCGATGCCGCGTTTGTCGCGGCGCTGGCTCCCCTCGCGGATTCGGTGAAGGTCGAAGCCGGGAATCGCGCGGCGGTTTCATTGACCGTCAAAGTTCTGTTGGTGAAACACCCATGACCGCGCTCCTGCTGGTTGCCCTGTTGATGCAGGCGCGCGACGCGACAGCAGCGCGCCCAACCCCAGCCGGCTCTGCGGCGCTCGGCGGTGTTGTCACCACAACGTCTGCGGCCGGCAAACAGCCGCTGCGACGCGCAGTGCTGACGATCGCCGGCACCGGAATCAACGGCGCTCGACAGGTTGTGACTGACGACGCGGGCAAGTTCGTCGTCGAGAGACTCTCGGCCGGTCGTTTCACGCTGACCGTCGAGAAGCCCGGGTATCTGCGAACGCACTACGGCAGCAGGCGTCCAGGACGTCCGCCCGGAACGCCGATCGCGCTGATCGAAGGGCAGCGATGGCTCGACCTTTCGATCGACGTGCCTCGAGGAGGCGTGATCGACGGAACCGTGCTCGACGAGAACGGCTCGCCGATCGCCAGCTCGCAAGTGATCGCGCAGCAGGTCGCGTTCGTTGCGGGCGAACGGCGTCTACTAAGTGCGGGCGGCAGCGGACCAGCGCAGTCCGTCACCGACGACCTGGGTCACTATCGGCTTTTTGGATTGCCTCCGGGTGATTACATCGTGCGGGCGATTGGCGGCGCGATGCGGGTGCCGATGTTAGCCGAGTCGGAATTCAAGGCGGTCGAGCGGCAGTTGCAAACCGGCCGCGTCGAACCACTGCCAGCCGCTCCCGTGATGGTTCGCGATGCTTCGTACTTTCCGAACGCCTCCGGCTCTGCCTCGGCCCAGATCGTGACCCTCGGTCTCAGCGAAGAGCGCGCCGGTGTTGACATCGTGAATGCACCGGTGCCGACGTTTACGATCGAGTTCAACGCCGTCGGGCCGGCTGGACGTCCCATCCTCGGCGCGTCGATTGGCATGGCCGTTGTTACGACCCGTTCGATGTACACGAGCCCGGGCGGCGTCCTCGTGGATCAAGCCGGACGCGGCCGCGTGACGGGGTTGTCCGCGGGGCGCTACCTGTTTTTCGGCAGCGGTCGAGAGACAGACGAGCCCGGAGCGCCGACGTACTGGGCATCCGCCGAGGTGGATGTGAACGGCGCGGACGCCGCGGCAATGGTGCAGTTCATGCCGGGCTCGCGCGTTTCCGGCCGCCTGAAGCCGATCGCCGGCGCTCTTCCGGCGCTGCCTTCGGGCGCGCGGGTGCAACTCAATCCGGCGCCGCTGATTTCCGGCACCATGCGGGGCGCGACGACGGCGGCTGTGAATCCCGACGGCACTTTCGCCTTCACCAATGTTGCGCCGGGACGTTATCGCATCGAGCTTGGCGGAGTGATCGGCTGGAAGCCCTCGTCCGCTATGTATCAAAACGCCGACACGCTCGACGATCCGCTCGACGTGCAACCAGGGCTGGATGTGGGCGACCTCTCGGTGACGATCACCGACCAGGCGTCGGAGATTTCCGGCATCGTGACTGATCGCGCGGGCCGTCCAACGCCGGAGTTCTCGGTGATCGTCTTTTCCGCCGACCGTGCGCTTTGGTCGTCGCCGCGCCGCAATTCCGGCATCGTGCGCATCGGTACCGATGGACGCTACAAAGTTCCGTCGCTTCCGGCCGGTTCCTACTATCTGGCGGTCGTCAATGACATCGACGCCAACCAGATCGGCGACCCGATCTTTCTCGAACAGCTCATGACCGGCGCCGTGCCGATCCGCCTGACCGACGGTCAGAAGGTCGTGCAGGATCTCAAGATAGGCGGCTAGAATGGCGCGCATATGCGCCGCCGACTCGCACTCTGTGCTCTTGCCACTCTGGTGCTCTTACTCTGGAACTCGGGCGCTCTGGCACCGCGGGTTCAGGCGCAGTCGAAGCGCCTCATCACCGAAGCGGATATCCTCAAATTCACCTGGATCGCCGATCCGCAGATGTCGCCCGACGGCAAGCAAGTCGCCTTCGTCCGCGTCGTCGTCAACGAGAAGACCGACGACTACGAGTCGAGCCTGTTCATCGTCCCGGCGGATGGCAGCGCGCCGCCGAGAGCACTGACGTCCGGCACGCGCGATACCACTCCACGCTGGGCGTCAGACGGTAGGCGGATCGCCTTCACCCGGCCGTCCGCGGGAGCGGGACAGATTTTCGTGCTGAATCTCGCGGGCGGCGAAGCGCAGGCGGTCACGAACATCGCGCGCGGTGCCGGCGGCCCGATCTGGTCGCCCGATGGCAAGCGCATCGCGTTCTCCAGCACGTGGAAACCTGAAGACGATCACCAGCCGGATCCGAACGCGGCGCCCAAGTCCGACGTGCGGATCATCACCGAGGCGCAGTACCGAAACAACGGCGGCGGTTGGGCGGAGCAGGAGAGGCCGACGCATATCTGGGCGACCGACCTTTCCTCGGACGGCTCCGTCACCAAGGCCAACCAGCTGACGAGGGGGAAATACTCTGAGAGCGCGCAGGCCTGGACGACCGACGGCTCCCGCATCTTGTTCACCTCGTCTCGCGTTGACGAGGACTACTATTTTCAAACCAGGCAGCAGTTGTTCGCCGTGCCATCGAGCGGCGGCGAATTCGTGGAAGTGGTCAGCGTCAACGGCCAGATCAACAGCGTGCGGCCGTCGCCCGACGGCAAGCGCCTCGCGTTTGTTTCGGTCATCAACGGCACGCCCGAGCGTTCATACGACCAGTCGGATCTGTTCGTGGCCAGCGCGGACGGCACCGGCACCCCGAAGAATCTGACGGAGAAGTACGACTTCGACATCAACGGCGCAATTGGCGGCGATCAGGGAGCGCCGCGCGGCGGCCGCGCCGCCGGTCCGATCTGGTCAGCAGACAGCTCGTCGATCGTGATCGTCGCCGGCGAAGAAGGGGACGCGAATCTGGTCCGCGTCGACGCCTCAAGCGGCGCGGTGACTCCTGTGTTGAAAGGCAAGCAAGCGGTTCAGCATTACGCCGCGTCCGCAGACGGCAGGGCCATGGCGGTGGTGATTTCGAGCCAGACGGAAATCGGTGATTTGTACGTCGTGGCTTTCTCCGCGCCCTCCGCCGGCTCCGCGACCTCGGCGAAGCCCAGAGCTGTAACTCATTTCAACGATCAGCTGTTTTCTCAGCTCAACCTCACCGCGCCGGAAGAGTTCTGGTACACGAGCTTCGACGGGAAGAAGATTCAAGGCTGGATCATGACGCCGCCGAATTTCGACCGTACGAAAAAGTATCCGTTCATTCTTCAGATTCACGGCGGCCCGCACTCGGCCTACGGCAACACCTTCACGCACGAATTCCACACGATGGCCGCGCGCGGCTACGTCGTCCTGTTCGCGAATCCTCGCGGCAGCAGTAACTACGGCCAGGAGTTCGGCAATATCATTCAGTTCAAGTATCCCGGCGACGACTACAAGGACCTGATGGCCGGCGTCGACGAAGTGATCAAGCGCGGCTACGTCGATGTCGAGAAACTGGGCGTTACCGGCGGCAGCGGCGGCGGATTGCTGACCAACTGGACGGTCACGCAGACGACGCGGTTCAAAGCGGCCGTGTCGCAGCGCGACATCGCCGATTGGGCGGGATTTTGGTACACAGCGGACTTTACGCAGTTCACATCTTCATGGTTTCGCAAAGCGCCGTGGGAGGATCCGGAGGACTACGCTGCGAGGTCGCCAATTTCGCACGTCGCGAAGGTCAAAACGCCGATGCTCTTCATTCTTGGAGACGACGACCTGCGCACGCCGGCGGCCAACGGCGGCGAGATGATGTTCCGCGCGCTCAAGTACATGAAGATTCCGGCCACGATGGTGCGGTTTCCGGGAGAGACGCACGAGCTGTCGAGATCGGGGAAGCCGCAGCACCGCATCGTCCGGCTTAACCAGATTTCGGGCTGGTTCGACAAATATCTCAAGTAACCCGTGCACCTGCGCACCTCGCACCCGAGCTCTATCCCCCTCTCGTGTGCATTTCGAGGTGCGCGTCTTTTTTCAGTGCCTTGATCGGGATGTAGTTGCCGCGATCTCGAACGACGAGACGTTCTTCGGCGCCGCGATCTGCGCGGCTTTCCCAGACGGCTCGAATCAGATTCAGCAGCGTCTCGCGCGATGCGCCGGCGCGCAGGGGACGCCGCAAATCAAGGCCATGTTGCGCGTAAAGGCACAGTAGTAAAACGCCGTCGGCCGTGATGCGCGAACGATCGCACGTGCGGCAGAACGGCTGCGACGTCGATGAGATGATGCCGAAGACGTGACCGTCGGGCAGCCGGAACTGCGCTGCGGGCGCGCTCGAGTCCGGATCGCTGACAGCGGCGATCGGTCCGTAATGATCAGTTAACCGCGCGAGCATTTCCGTGCGCGTGACGACGGCGTCTTGCCGCCAGTTGGTGGCGCCGCCGACGTCCATGTATTCGATGAACCGCACTTCGCCGTCCATCCGGCGCGCGAACTCGATCAAATCCACCATCTCATCGTCGTTGTCGCCGCGCGTGACCACGGTGTCGAACTTCAGGCTGGTGAAGCCGGCGCGGCGCGACGCTTCGATGCCGTCGATCACCTCGGTGAGCGCGTCGATGCGCGCGAGCTTCTTGAAACGGTCCGTCCGCAACGTGTCGAGGCTGACGGTGATGCGATGCAAACCGACCTTCCTGAGATCCGCCGCGACGTCGGCGAGCAGCACGCCGTTGGTTGTGAGGGCGATGTCGCGCAGCCAGGGCCGGGCGGCCAATGATTCGATGAGGACGGGCAGGTTGCGGCGGAGCAGCGGCTCGCCGCCCGTGAGCCGCAGACGGTCGACGCCCAACTCGCCGAAGAGATCGGCGAGCTGGACGATCTCTTCAAACGTCAGGAGATCCTCGCGCGGCAGCCAGACGTACTCGTCCTCCGGCATGCAGTAGTGGCACCGCAGGTTGCAGCGGTCAGTCACCGACAGGCGCAGGCTGCGGAGGGGGCGTCCGAGAGTGTCGAGAATGCCTGGACCTGAACCGGAGGCAACCACGCCGCGATTGTACCCTCTATAATGTTGACCTTCTGTCCGGAGGGACTGCCGATGCGCGCACTTCGATGGGTTTTCGTTTTCGTGTTCGTTGCTTCCGCCGCTACCTTCGCGCAAAGGGGAGGCGGAGCGCCTCCGGCGCCGCCGCTCAATCTGCCCGCTGACTCTGCGAAGCTCGCCGCGCTCAAGACCGAAGCGGCCGCCGACGTCGAGAAGATGCAGGACCTGATCCAACAGGGTGTCGACTCGGTCTTCAGTTTCGCGGAGCTCGGCTTTCAGGAGACCGAGACCGTCCGCTATATCAAAGACCTGCTGAAGAAGAACGGCTTCGCGATTCAGGAGAACATCGCAGGCGTCCCGACCGCGTTCATCGCGACATGGGGCAGCGGCAAGCCGGTGATCGCGCTCGGTTCGGACATCGACGGCATTCCGCAGGCGTCGCAGAAACCCGGCGTCGCGTATCACGCACCGATGGTCCAGGAAGGCCCCGGCCATGGCGAGGGCCACAACTCCGGCCAGTTCGTGAACATCGCCGCGGCGATCGCGGTGAAGAAGATCATGGAACGCGAGAAGATGACCGGCACGATCCGGATCTGGCCGGGCGTTGCCGAAGAGCTCGTCGGCACCAAGGCCTACTTCGTGCGCGCCGGCGTCTTCAAGGACGTCGACGTCGCGCTGTTTACGCATGTCGGTACCGATCTCGGGGTGGCGTACGGCGAAGGCGGCGGCACGGGCCTGGTGTCTGTGCAGTACAACTTCAAGGGCGAGAGCGCGCACGCCGCCGGCAGCCCGTGGCGCGGCCGCAGCGCGGCGGATGCGGTCGAGTTGATGAACGTCGGCTGGAACTACCGCCGTGAGCATCTCGGGCTCTCCCATCGCTCCCACTCCGTCATCGTCGACGGCGGCGCTCAGCCGAACGTCGTCCCGCCGACCGCGGCCATCTGGTATTACTTCCGCCAGACGACGTATGAGGGCATCAAGGATTTGTGGAAGATCGGCGACGACATCGCCCGCGGCGCCGCGATGATGACCGGCACGGAACTCGCGTCTACGCGTGTGTTGGGTTCGGCGTGGCCGCAGCACTTCAACCGGTCGATCGCGGAGACGACCTACGCGAACATTCAGAAGGTCGGGATGCCGACGTGGAGCGAGCAGGATCAGACGCTCGCGCGCGCGCTTCAAAAAGAGCTGGGCGGGCGTGAGACTGGACTCTCGATTCGCGGCGGGAGCATGGGCACCGGCACGCCGCTCGCGAGCAATACCGGCGGCGGTTCGGACGACATCGGCGACGTGTCGTGGAACGTGCCGACGGTGACGCTCCGCTACCCGTCGAACATTCCCGGCCTGCCCGGACACAACTGGTCGAGCGCGATCGCCAGCGCCACACCAATCGCGCACAAAGGCGTCATGGCCGGCGCCAAGGTCCAGGCGATGACGATCCTCGACATTATGTCGAAGCCGGAAGTTGTGACCGAGGCGTGGAATTACTTCAAGAACGTGCAGACCGCGACGCAGAAGTACGAGCCGCTGATCAGGCCGGGCGACTCACCGGCGATCGAGCTCAACAAGAACACGATGGACCGGTTCAGGCCCGAGCTGAGGAAGTTCTACTACGACCCGACGCGCTACAAGTCGTATCTGGACCAGCTCAACATCACGTATCCGACCGTCAAGAAATAACCTTGGGGGGCCATGGAGGGCCATGGGGAACACCCAGTTTTTCAAAGAGCCTTTGAAAGCCTGGTCTCCATGGCCCCCCATGGCCCTCCAAGGTGAAAAGCCCTTGCCAGTACAATAGGCGGGAATGCTTCGGCCCTATAAGGACCGCTTGCCGGAAGTGCATCCGACGGCGTACATCGATCAGAGCTCGCAGGTCATCGGCGATGTCACGATCGGCGAGCACAGCAGCGTGTGGATGTGTGTCGTCATTCGCGGCGATGTGAACTACATCCGGATCGGCGATCGCACGAATATTCAGGACGGCACGGTGGTGCACGTGATGCACGACACTTGCCCGACGGTGATCGGCAGCGACGTCACGATTGGCCACGGCGCGATCGTGCACGGCTGCACGATTGCGGATCGATGCCTGATCGGGATGGGCGCGATCGTGCTCAACGGGGCCTCGATCGGCGAAGACACGATCGTCGCGGCCGGTTCGCTCGTGACCGAGCGCATGGTGATTCCGGCGCGGTCGCTCGCGATGGGGCGCCCGGCCAGAGTGAAGCGGCCGCTGAACGACGCCGAGGTGGCGTCGATTCAGGAGTACGCCGACAACTACGTGCGCTACAAGCGCGACTATCAATAGGTATTGGCCTCCTACGAATGATCTCCGGCATCCGCGGCACCCACGACATTCTTCCCGGCGACGTCGAGCGCTGGCAGCTCGTTGAGCGCATCGCACGCTCGCTCTGCGACCGCTACGGCTATGTGGAAATACGTACGCCTGTTATTGAGAAGGAAGAACTCTTCGCGAAGGGCACCGGCGAGTCGACCGACATCGTGCAGAAAGAGATGTACTCGTTCGCCGACAAGGGCGGCGAACGGATCACGCTCCGGCCGGAGGCGACGCCGAGCATGGTGCGCGCGTACGTCGAGCACAGCCTCGAGAATGCGTTGCCGTACGCCAAGATGTTTACGATGGGGCCGATGTTCCGCTACGAGCGGCCGCAGAAGGGCCGCCAGCGGCAGTTCCACCAGTTCGACGTCGAGGTGTTCGGCATCAGCGATCCGGCCATCGATGCCGAAGTCATTGATCTCGCGTGGTCCCTCGTCACCGAGTTGGGGATTCTGCAAGCCGAGCTCGTCATCAACTCCGTCGGCTGCGCGGCCTGCCGGCCGAAATTCAACGACGCCCTGCTCGCCGCGCTCGGCGAGGACTTGCCGAAGCTCTGCGGCGACTGCCAGCGCCGCGCAACGATCAACCCGCTGCGTATCTACGACTGCAAGGTGCCGGCTGATCAGCCGATCATCGACACGCTCCCGCACGCGATCGACTATCTCTGTGAGCCGTGCAAAGCGCACTTCGACGGCGTGCGCGGGCATCTTGACGCCTTCGGCATTCCCTGGAAAATCTCGCACAGGCTCGTGCGCGGGCTCGATTACTACACGCGGACGACGTTCGAAGTGCTGGGGCTCACGCTCGGCGCCCAGAACGCGATCCTCGGAGGCGGCCGGTACGACGGGCTCGTGAAAAAGCTGGGCGGGCCCGACCGCGTCGGTATCGGCTTTGCCGCCGGCATCGAACGGTTGGTGCTGGCCCTGCCGGAAGGTGTGAAGGAAGTGAAGCCGGCGCGGGTCTTCGTAATCGCGTTCGGCGACGAGACGCGCGGCGACGCGCTGAAGCTCCTGCGTGAACTGCGCGCCGGCGGCATCGCGGCAGAAATGGAATTCGAGGCCCGCAGTATGAAGGCGCAGTTGAAACGCGCCGATCGTGTGCAGGCGGCGATCGCGCTCATCGTGGGCGGCGACGAACTGGCGCGCGGCGAAGTCACGCTGCGCGACATGCGCAAGAGCGAACAACGCGCGGTCCCCCGCGCGGACGTATTAGAGACGGTCAGGAAATCGTTGTGACGACACCGGAATCCGGCGCATTGAGGTCTGAATCAGGATTGGACTACCGAACACATACCTGTGGCGAACTGCGCGCGTCTTCAGCCGGCAAGGACGTCGTTCTGCTCGGCTGGGTCCATCGCGTCCGCGATCTCGGGGGCGTGCTGTTCGTCGACGTGCGCGATCGCTACGGCATCACGCAGGTCGTGGTCCGCTCTGACGCGGCCACCGCGGAAGCCACACGCGTGCGGCCAGAGTTCGTCATCGCGCTCAAGGGCCGCGTCGAGCTTCGCTCGAAGGACGCGATCAATCCGAAACTCGAAACTGGCGAGATCGAGATTGTCGTTCGCGAGCTGACGATCCTCAACGACGCGAAGACGCCGCCGTTTCCGATCAATGAAGACGTGCAGGTCAGCGAAGACACGCGGCTGAAGTATCGCTACCTGGACCTGCGCCGGCCGCGGCTGCAGAAGAACCTCATCCTGCGGCACAAGGTCGCGATCGCGGTTCGCAAATACTTCGACGACAACAACTTTCTCGAGATCGAAACGCCGATCCTTACGCGGTCAACGCCGGAAGGCGCGCGCGACTATCTCGTGCCGAGCCGCGTGCATCCCGGCGAGTATTTCGCGCTGCCGCAGTCGCCGCAGATCTTCAAGCAGATCCTGATGATCGCCGGCATGGACCGTTACTTCCAGATCTGCCGCTGCTTCCGCGACGAAGACCTCCGCGCCGACCGCCAGCCCGAGTTTACCCAGATCGACGTCGAGATGTCGTTCGCCACCGAAGAGCTCGTCTACGCCATCGTCGAAGGTGCGATCAACGCGATGTTCGACGTCGCGGGCGTGAAGGTCGAGACACCCTTTGCGCGCATTAGTTATGACGATGCGATGTTGAAGTACGGATCGGATAAGCCGGAACTCCGGCCGGGGATGGAGATCTCATCGCTCGAAGCGGCGCTCGCCGGATCGCCCGCGGACTTCGTGCAAGCTCTCGACGGCGACAAGTCGGTGGCACGGGGCTTCGTTGTGAAGGGCGGCGGGAAGTACTCCGACTCGGAGCGCAAGGAACTGGTGGAAGTCGCCGGCCGCCTCTTCAACGGCCGGTTGTCGTGGGCCCGCTTGAAGGACGACGGCAGCGTGCAAACCAGCGCGAAACCCGTGGGCGACGCGTTCGTCAAGAAGGCGTTCGAACACGCCGGCGGGAAAGCCGGGGACATCCTCCTGTTCATGATTGGCGACGTCAACGTCGTGGCGCCGACGCTCGGTGCGGTGCGGCTGCACGTCGCGAAAAAGGAAAACCTGCTCGATCCGAATGAATTTAAGTTCAGTTGGGTCATCGAGTTCCCGATGCTCGAATGGGACGCGGAGGAAAAACGCTGGAACGCGGTGCATCATCCGTTTACGTCGTGCCGGCCGCAGGACGAGCCGTTGCTGCACACGGATCCCGGCAAAGCTCGCGCGCGCGCGTACGACCTGGCGCTCAACGGTTCGGAGATCGCCGGCGGCAGCATTCGAATTCACTCGGCGGCGGTGCAGAAGCAGGTCTTCACGCTGCTCGGGATTTCCGGTGAGGACGCCAAGGCGCGCTTCGGCTTCTTCCTCGAAGCGCTCGAGTACGGCACGCCGCCGCACGGCGGCATCGCCTTCGGCCTCGACCGCATCGTCGCTCTCCTGGCCGGCGAAGCGTCCATCCGCGACGTCATGGCGTTCCCGAAAACCGCGCAGGCCGTCGATCTCATGTCCGAGGCGCCCTCGACGGTCGATGACAAACAGCTCCGTGAACTTCGCATCCGAAACACCTAGAGCATTCACCTTGGGGGGCCATGGAGAGCCATGGGGAACACCCATCTGTCTTTCAAAGAGCCTTTTGAATAACTGGACTCCATGGCCCTCCACGGCCCTCCAAGGTGGCTGCTTTTGAATTTGCTCGGTGTTGACCTTGGCGGCACGAAGATCGAGGCCGCGGTGCTCGATGACGCGGGCGCGGTGGTGTGGCGCGAACGCGTGCCGACGCCGCGCGAGGATTACGACGGCGCGGTTCGCGCAATCGTGTCGCTCGTCGGCGCAGCGGAATCGCGTTTCGGTGGGCTGTCAGTTGGCGTGGGCATTCCGGGGGCAGTGTCGCCGGCCAGCCGCGTCATCAAGAATGCCAACTCCACTTGGCTCAACGGCAAGCCGTTTCAGGACGATCTGGAAGGGGCGCTCATGCGGCCCATTCGCATGGCGAACGACGCGAATTGCCTGGCTGTGTCGGAAGCGACAGACGGCGCAGCGGCAGGTGCGCACATAGTGTTCGCAGTGATTCTGGGAACAGGCGCCGGCGGAGGAGTCGTCATCGACGGCCGCGTCAACATTGGCGCCAACGCAATTGGGGGCGAGTGGGGGCACAACTCGCTCCCGTGGCCGGGCATTGAGTCCGGCGAGATCCCCGGCCCGCCGTGTTACTGCGGACGACACGGCTGCATCGAAACATTTCTCTCCGGCCCCGGCCTCGCCGCCGACTATGCTCGCACCAGCGGCAAGGACTTCGTCACGTCGGAAGTTGTTGTGACGCGGGCGGCCGCGGGTGACGCGACGGCGGGCGCGTGTCTCGATCGGTGGGAAGACCGGCTTGCACGCGGGTTGGCGAGCGTGATCAACGTGCTCGATCCGGACGTGATCGTGGTGGGCGGCGGACTATCGCTGATTTCAAGGCTCTACGTGAATGTGCCCGCGCGCTGGGGCCGTTACGTATTTTCGGATCAGGTCGTGACGCGGCTGGTGCCGGCGGCGCACGGCGACGCAAGCGGCGTGCGGGGCGCCGCGTGGCTATGGAAGAATTGAGAGGCTGAATGGCGAGTGCTGTTGCGCGAGTGACGATGCCCGACGAGGGCGTCGAGACGTTATACGGTCCGTACGACGAAAACCTCAAACAACTGGAAACCGCGCTCTCGGTGAAGCTGCGCACGAGCGGCAGCGACATCATGATCGAAGGCAACGCCGACGGCGTCGCCAAGGCCGAGCGCGTGTTCGGCCAGTTCGCGGGCCTGCTCCGCGACGGCTACCGTTTCCAGCGGGGCGACGTTCGAACGGCCGCACAACTCGTCCAGCAGAATCCCAACGTCGAGTTGCCGGAGTATTTCCTCCGCGGCAGCTCGAAGGCCGCGGGCCGCAAGCAGGTCACGCCGAAGACGGTGGGACAGCGAAACTACCTCGAGGCGATCGAGAAAAAGGACATCGTGTTCGGCGTCGGCCCGGCCGGCACGGGCAAGACGTACCTGGCGATGGCGCAGGCGGTGTCGTTCCTGCTGGCCAAGAAGGTGAATCGGATCATCCTGGCGCGGCCTGCGGTCGAAGCCGGGGAAAAGCTCGGTTTTCTGCCGGGCGATTTGCAGGAGAAGGTCAATCCGTACCTGCGCCCGCTCTACGACGCGCTGTACGAAATGATCGACGCCGAGCGCGTCGAGCGGCTCCTCGAGCGCAACGTCATCGAGATCGCGCCGATCGCGTTCATGCGCGGCCGCACGCTCAACGACGCGTTCGTGATCCTCGATGAAGCCCAGAACACCACGTCCGAGCAGATGAAGATGTTTCTGACGCGGCTCGGCTTTGGATCGAGAGCGGTCGTCACCGGCGACGTGACCCAGATCGACTTGCCGCCGGGGAAAGTCTCCGGTCTGGTTGAAGCGCTCAAGGTCGTCGAAGGCATCGATGACATCGCGGTGATCCAGTTCGACGACCGCGACATCGTTCGGCACCAGCTCGTGCAGCAGATCGTGCGGGCGTACGAAGCGTACGGCAAAAAAGCGAAGCCGGCGATTTGATACGAGTCGAAGTCACGGATGCTGAAGGCCGCCGGCTGCGGTCGCAGGCGCTGGCGCGCTGGCTCGAGCGGCAGGCGCCGGCCCGCGCGCGCGGCACGGTCGTCATCGCCATGATCACCGACGCCCGCATGCGCAAGATGAACAAACAGTTTCGTCGCAAGGACTACGCGACCGACGTGCTCTCGTTTCCGGCGATGTTGCCGGGCTCGCTCGGCGAGATGGCGATCGCAACCGGCGTGCTGCGCCGACAGGCCCGTGACGCCGGCCACTCCGAGGCGGTTGAAGCCCGCGTCCTCGCGCTGCACGGCATCCTGCACCTTCTGGGCTACGATCATGAGACCGACCACGGCGAGATGCAGCGCGTGGAGGAGCGGCTGCGCAAGCGGGCGCGCCTTCCGCTCGGGCTCATCCATCGCGCACGTGGGGTCGATCGGGTGACGCCCGCAACGCGATGATTCCGCTCATTCTCTTTTTGTGCCTGGCCGGCATGCTCTACGCCGCCGTCGTCGAGACCGCATTCGGCGTGCTGATGCGCCTGCCGCACCGCATCGACGCCGAACGGGGGCGCGACCCTCAGATGGCCGCGTTCCTTAAGGATCCGATGAAGCTCTTCGTGCCGGCGCGCGCGCTGCGCGGTGGACTGCTCGTGGCGTCGGTGGTGTTGCTCGCGCAGGTCTTTGGCACGGGCTTCGGCCAGGGCCTCGCGCTGTTTGCCCTCGGCGCCGGGGCCAACGTCGTGCTCGGCCAGCTGATCCCGGCCCAGATCGTGCGCCGCACGCCGGAGCGCGTGCTGCAGATGCTGCTGCCGGGATTCAGCGCCGCGGCAAAACTGATCGCGCCGCTGACGTCGCTGATCGTCGCCCTGCTCGGACCGCCCGCCGAGCCGCGCCGGCTGCTGAAGTCGGTCATCGACTTCGGCGAAACGCAGGTGAAGGAAGTCATGACGCCGCGGCCGGACATGGTCGCGATTCGCGCGAGCGCGACCGTTGACGAACTGCGCACGGTCGTCCAGGAACAGGAATACTCGCGGCTCCCGGTGTACAACGAAAACCTCGACAACATTGCCGGCGTGATCGTCGTCAAGGACCTGTTCCAGATGCCGGAGCAGCCGGGCGGCGACCGACTGGTGCGAGAGTTCGTGCGGCCGGCGTCATTCGTGCCGGAAACCAAACGCGTGACCGACGTGCTGCGCGAGTTTCAGCAGAAGCGCCTCCAGATGGCGATCGTGGTCGATGAGCACGGCGGCACTGCCGGCCTCGTGACTGTTGAAGATGTCCTCGAGGAACTCGTGGGCGAAATCCGCGATGAGTACGACGTCGAAGTCGAGCCTGTGCTGCGTGAGAGCGACGGCGTCTTCACATTCAGCGCGAAGGCCGCGATCGAAGACATGACCGAACGGCTCGGCATGACCATCGATGACGACGGATTCGAAACGGTCGGCGGCTATGTGCTGAGCCGCGCCGGCCGTGTGCCGTCGGTCGGCGAGAAGTTCGCGGTCGACGGGATCGAGATCGAAATTCTCGAGGCGGAGCGTCGGCGCGTCCATCGCGTCCGGGTGCGTAGAGGCGGACTGTCGGCGCACCGAGATCCGCCCGCGGGCGACGCGTCATGAAAGCCGGGTACGTCTCGCTGATCGGCCGGCCAAACGCCGGCAAGTCCACGCTCATGAACGCGATCGTCGGCGACAAGGTGGCGATCACCTCGAACAAGCCGCAGACAACTCGGACGAAGATTCTCGGCGTCGCGCACCTCGAGGGCGGCCAGATCGCGTTTCTCGACACGCCCGGCATCCACAAGCCGGTGCATCGCATGAATCAGCGGATGGTTGACGATGCGATTGATGCGATACGCGAAGCGGACGTGGTCGTGTGGGTCGTCGACGTGACGGAGACGACCGGCGGTGGCGACCATTACGTGATGGACAGGCTCGAGAATGTCACGCAGCCGGTCATCCTGGCGTTGAACAAGATTGACGCGATCAAGAAGAATGAGTTGCTGCCGTTGATTGGCGGGTACTCCAAGGCGATGAAGTTCGCCGCGATCGTCCCGATTTCCGCCTTTACGAAGGAAGGGCTCGACGGACTCACGAAGGAGATGCTCGCGGCATTGCCGGACGGCGAGCCCCTGTTCGAGGGAGACTTCCTGACCGACCAGCCGATGCGCGCCATGGCCGCCGAGCTGATCCGCGAGAAAGTGCTGCGCTACACGCGTGACGAGCTGCCATACACGACGGCCGTGATGATCGAGCAGTGGGTTGAGCCGGAGCAGCCGGGCGCGATCACCAACATCTTTGCGACGATCCTGGTCGACAGCGATTCGCAGAAGCCGATCGTCATCGGCAAGGCCGGCGCGATGATCAAGCGGATCGGCACGGACGCGCGCAAGGACCTCGAGCCGCTCCTCGGCGGAAGAGTCTTTCTCGAGCTGCATGTCAAAGTGAAAGACGACTGGCGCGACAACGAGCGCATCCTGCACGATCTCGGCCTCAGCCGAAAACGCTGACGGCCGCTAATTGCCGACCCGCCCGGTGACGCTCGCCACGGTGGCGACGAGTTCGGACGGATCGACGGGTTTTGCCACGTGCACGGCGAAACCCGAGCGCCGCGCGCGCGTGCGATCTTCGGACCGCGCGAACGCCGTGAGCGCGATCGCCGGCGCCCGTGTCGCTGATCTCGACGTGCGAGTTCACGCGTTCGAGCGTGATCTGAATCTTGCCGCCCCGCGGCGTGAACTTGACCGAGTTCGACAGCAGATTCCAGACGACCTGCTGCAGGCGGCCGGGATCGCCCGAAACAGGCCCGCCGTGATGCGGCCGTCGATCGTGCCTTCCGCGATGCCGATGGCGGCGTGGTGGAAAATGGCGCTGAGCCGCGCTTAGCTCTCGCGCAGCGCGGCCTGGCGAAGCTGGTCGATCTCGGTGTCGGGATCGTCGCGCAGGGTCACGGCGTCTTCAGCAGTATCCGGCTGGCGAGCGTCGTGCCCTCGACGCTGGCGCGAATCTTAGCGAACGCGGTATCGCGCGTGGTCGACGTGTCGTCGCAAAACGGCGAGAATCCGCAGTCGTCTGTGGTGGCTGCGAGATACAGCGGCTCGAGACTCGGGTCATCACTGTCGATCCGGCCCAGCGCATCGACCAGCGCCGGTGGGCGCGGAAGACTTCCGATCGGTTCAGTAGGAATCATGGGCTTCTTAGGGGGACGCCTTTCGATGTGACCCCACGTACAATTGGATGCAATGGCTTCGCGTCGTATTGATGTCGTCATCGAGTCGGTCCGCCGGCTCCTGCGCCTCGGCGCGATGCCCAACCTGCTGAACCTCCTGTTGAAGCAGCACCCCGCTGACCTCGCGGAAATCATCACCGAACTCAGCGAGAAAGACCGGCACACCGCGTTCAACGGCCTCGTCGAGCGCAACAGCAAGCTCGCGATGGAAACGGTCTCCGAGCTCGGGCCTGAGAAGGGGGCTGAGTTGCTCGCACTCAGGCCTGCGGAGGAAATCGCACGCCTGATGCAACTGATTCCGCAGGACGATGCGGCCGCGCTGCTCGATCAGTTGCCGGAAGAACTGTCATCCGCGGCCCTGGAGCTGATCAAGCCGAAACCCGGCGTCGGCGTTACCGAACTGCTCGAATACGAAGAGAAGACCGCCGGGCGGTTGATGAACCCCAACGTCTTCGCGTTGCCGGAGGATCTCACGGCCGGGGAGGCGATCACCACGCTCCAGACGTCGCGCGACGTCGAGATGGTCTTCTACCTCTACGTTGTCGACGGCCGGCGGCACCTCGTGGGCGTCGTGTCGTTGCGCCGCTTGCTGCTCGTCCCGACCGACACGCCGCTCAAGCAGATCATGACCACCGAGGTCTATAGCGCGCGCGTAGACACCGACCAGGAGGAAGTCGCGAAACTCGTCGCGTCCTACAACCTGCTCGCCCTGCCGATCGTCGACGCCGAAAACAAGCTGATCGGCGTGATCACCGTCGACGACGTTATCGACGTTCTCAAAGAAGAAGCGACCGAAGACGTGCTGCTCCTCGCCGGTGTGTCGAGCGACGACTCGGTCCTCAGCACGCCCAAAGAGTCGTTCCTGAAACGCATGCCGTGGCTGCAGGTGAATCTGCTGACGGCCTTCATCGCCGCGTACGTCGTCGGCCTCTTCTCGGACACGATCAGGGCGTTGCCGATCATCGCGGCCTATATGCCCGTCGTCGCCGGTATGGGCGGTAACGCCGCGACGCAGACGCTGGCGATCGTGGTCCGGGGGCTGGCGCTCGGTGAACTCACCTGGACCAACGCGCGCCACGTGGTGTTCAAGGAAGGCCTCGTCGGGCTGGGCAACGGCATCGCGACGGGTCTCGCCGGCGCGCTCATGGTCTGGATCACGAGCCCGCAGCACGATTGGATGCTGGGCTTGATCCTGGGCATGGCGATGATCATCAATATGTTCGTGGCGGCCACGGCGGGCACGCTGATCCCGCTGGCCCTGCGCGCTTTGAAGGTCGATCCGGCGCTCGCCTCGTCGGTCCTCATTACGACCTTGACGGATGTTTTCGGTTTCTTGTCGTTCCTAGGCCTCAGCACGCTGCTGCTCCGATTCCTGCACGCTGGGTGACGCCGGGGTACAATTGACCGGTTGCGGAAATGACGGTTTCGCGCCCGTGAAGGTCCATAGCTCCGACGCGCTGATCCTTCGGACGCATCGGTATGGTGAAGCGGATCGCATCGTGGTGTTCATCACGGTGGATCACGGGAAGAAGCGTGGCGTGGCCAAGAACGCGTCGAAATCGCGGAAGCGGTTCGGCGGCGCGCTCGAGCCGTTGACTCGGGGGCGCGCGCACTACGTCGAGCGGGAAGGCCGTGAACTTGTTCGACTCGAGCGGATCGAGCCGAAGCGGTCGCCGATGCAGTCGAGTACGGGTTTCGAATCTGATCCGGCGAGCGTGCTGGCGCACGCGAGTTACTTCGCGGAGCTGCTCGACGAGTGGTCGCCGGAGAACGACGCCAACGAGCGGCTGTTCAGGCTCGGCACCGGCGTCGGTGACGCGTTGGGGCGGGGCGGTTCGATGGAAGCGCTCGCGAGGTACTTTGAATACTGGTTACTGAAGCTTGAAGGCGTGTACCCGGCGATCGAGGCCACCGACTTGTCATCCGAAGCGCAGGCGTTCTTGACCGTGGCGCGGAGGATGACGCCCCGGCAGGTCATCAAACACCCGGCCGGCCCGAAGGCGCTCCGGGAACTGGAACGGGCACATCAGCGGATGATCACTATGCATCTCGAAAAAGAACTGAAGTCGGCGCGCGTCGTGCGCGAATTGAGACGGGACTTGTGACGTTTCAGGATCTGATCTTCAAGCTCTCCACCTATTGGGCCGCGCAAGGCTGCCTGATTCAACAGCCGCTCGACACCGAGATGGGCGCCGGCACGATGCATCCGGAGACGTTTCTGCGGGTGCTCGGTACGAACCCCTGGAACGTGGCCTACGTGCAACCGTCGCGGCGGCCGGCTGACGGCCGTTTCGGCGAGAATCCCAACCGGCTGTTCAAACATCATCAGTTCCAGGTCATCCTGAAACCTGCGCCGGACGAAATTCAGGATCTCTACCTGCAGAGTCTGGAAGCGTGCGGCGTCGATCTGCGCGCGCACGATGTGCGCTTCGAAGAAGACAACTGGGAATCGCCGACGCTCGGCGCGTGGGGCATCGGCTGGCAGGTGCTGTACGACGGGCTCGAAATCACGCAGTTTACGTATTTCCAGCAGGCCGGCGGCATGGAGCTTTCGCCGATCTCCGTCGAGTTGACCTATGGCCTGGAGCGGTTCGCGATGTCGCTGCAGGGCGTCGACAACGTCTACGACCTGGAATGGGCGCCGGGCGTGAAATACGGCGACGTGCGGCTGCAGGATGAGATCCAGCAGTCGAAGTATTCGTTCAACCGCGACACGAAGATCTCCGAGGCGGCATTCTCGGCCTTCCATCTCGATTTGTTCCAGCGGTATCACGACTTCGCGAAACAGCTGCTCGACTCCGGGCTCGTCCTGCCCGCGCTCGACTACACCTTGAAGTGCTCACATGTGTTCAACACGCTTGACGCGAGCGGCAGCATCGGCGTGACCGAGCGCGCGAACTACATTTTCCGCGTGCGCCAGCTCGCGATCGCGATTGCCAATGCCTGGACCGGTCGCGACGCCGAAGTGGGCGCGGACCTGAAGACCGGCGCGAACGAGGTCGCCCGATAATGGAGCGCGAACTCTTCCTCGAAATCGGGCTGGAAGAACTGCCGGCGTCGTGGCTGCCGGGACTGAACGTGCAGCTCGCCGGGAAAATGAAAGCGCAGCTGGCGACCGTCAACCTGAAGTATTCGGGCACGATCGAGGCCTTCTCGACGCCGCGGCGGCTGGCGGTCGTCGTGCCGCAGCTCGCTGACCGCCAGGAAGACCGCGACGAGAAGCTGATGGGGCCGCCGGTGAGCGCGGCGCTCACGCCCGACGGCCAGCCGACACAGGCGCTGATCGGCTTCGCCAAAAAGAACAACGTCGACATCAGCGTCATGACGCAGGAAGACACGCCGAAGGGCCGGTATTTCACCCTGCAGCGTCAGATCCGCGGCAAGGCGACGGTGGATGTCGTGCCGGACATGCTCGGCACCTTGCTGCGCGATATCGCCTTCCCGAAGATGATGCATTGGGACGCGGAGCTCGGCGACGGCAAGGGGGAACTGCTGTTCGGCCGCCCGATCCGATGGCTGCTGTATCTCTACGGCGGGCGCGTGGTTCCCTTCACGATTGCGAGACAGCCGCTTGCTGCGGTGTCGTCGCGCGTGAATGAAGTGACGACCGGTGCGATGACGTACGGGCACCGGTTCCTCGCGACGAGCGGCCGCGCCGGGCGCGCCATTAAAGTGCGCAGCTTCGACGAGTACAAGAAGAAGCTCGCCGAGCAGTTCGTGCTGATCTCGCGTGCCGAGCGGCACGACCGCATCCGCCGCGAGCTCGAAGGCGCCGCGCGAAAGCTCGGCGGCCACGTGCTGATCAAGGGGCTGCCGCAGGCCGAGGTGCTCGTCGAAGAAGTGCCGGATCTCATCGAGTACCCGTCGGTGGTGTCGGGCTCGTTCAGCCCGTCATTCCTCGAGCTGCCGGCTGAAGTCCTGACGACCACGCTGATTCATCATCAGCATTACTTCCCGGTGACCGATTCGACGGGCAAATTGCTGCCGCATTTCCTCGCGGTCACGAACACGCAGGCCGGCAACGACCGCGCGATCGCGATCAACGCCGAACGCGTCGTCACGGCGCGACTGAGAGACGCGCGGTTCTTCTGGGACAGCGATAGGACTTACTCGGGTGCGGCTGGTGCGGCTGGTGCGGCTGGTGCGGCTGGTGCGGCGGGTGCTGCGGGTGCCGCTGGTGCCGCTGGTGCCGCTGGTGCCATGGTGCACGGGTTGGAAGCCAGGCTTCCGCGTCTTGAGACCGTGTTGTTTCACAAGGCGCTCGGTTCGTACGGCGAGAAGGCCAAGCGGATCGAATCGCTCGCGCGGTGGATCGCCAAAGACGTTCTCAACGAGAGCGATCAGATCGCCGATTACGCGGCGCGCGCGGCGCGACTGGCGAAGGCAGATCTGGCCACCGACATGGTCGGCGAATTCCCGGAGCTGCA
Source organism: Vicinamibacterales bacterium (assembly GCA_046598935.1). Classification (GTDB taxonomy): domain Bacteria; phylum Acidobacteriota; class Vicinamibacteria; order Vicinamibacterales; family SCN-69-37; genus SCUN01. The sequence goes on from JBKJHW010000060.1 coordinate 22,770, forward strand.
GGGCATCATGGGCGGCGTCTACGCGCGCGAGGCCGGCGAGCCCGACGAAGTCTGGAAGGCGATTTATCACCACTACGCGCCGGTCGGCGTCGAAGCTGACGCGCCGCCATCGATCGCGACGCTCGGCGCCGCGAAGGCCACCTGGGCCGCCGTGTCGCTGGCCGACAAGCTCGACACCTTGGTCGGGCTGTTCAAGGCCGGCGAAAAACCGACCGGGTCGCGCGATCCGTTCGGGATGCGCCGCGCGGCGCAGGGCGTCATGAAGATCCTGGCCGACATGGATACGCTCGGCCTGCCCGTGGCTGATCCGCGCGAGTTGATCCGCAGAGCCGGCGAAGGCCTTGGCGAGACGGAAACGGCTGCGGTCAGCGAGTTTCTCGAAGAGCGCTGGGTGCACCTGCTCGAACGCCGCGGCTTCGGGCGCGTCGCACGCGTCGTCAAGCAGGACTGGGCGGCGCCGGTCAGCGGACTCCGCAAGGCGGACGCGCTCACAAAAGAACTGGCGAAGGCTGGCAGCGAGCTGCCGGCGCTGGCCGAGCTTTACAAACGCGTGTGCAACATCACGAAGGGCGTCGAGCCTACACGCGAGCTGGCGGAGATTCGGGGCCAGCTGAAGGAGCCGGCGGAACTCGCGCTGGCGGACGCCATGGCCGCGGCCGGCGGCGACTTCGTCAAGCTGCGCGCGCCGGTGGCGAAGTTTTTCGAAGACGTGATGGTGATGGTTGACGATGCGGCGTTGAAGGACGCGCGTCTCGGCATGTTGGCCCGGCTCCGAGTGGCAATCGCTCAGGGCGTGGGCGATCTTTCTCAGCTTGAAGCACTGAAGTAGACGCGGAGTTATACATATATGGCGACGAAGAAGAAGGCAGCAGCAAAGAAGGTAGTGAAGACGCGGAAGTCGGCCAAACCGGGCAAGTCGGCGAAATTCGTGTACCTGTTTGTCGGCAAGAAGGCCGACGGCAACGGCTCGATGAAGGCGCTGCTTGGCGGCAAAGGCGCAAACCTGGCCGAGATGTGCCGCATCGGCCTGCCGGTGCCTCCCGGATTCACGATCACGACGGACGTGTGCACGTACTACTACGCCAACAAGCGGTCGTATCCGTCGGTGCTCCTCGCGGAGATGCAGGCGGGAATCGCCGCGCTCGAAAAGCAGACCGGCAAGAAATTCGGCGACATGAAGAACCCGCTGCTCGTGTCTGTTCGCTCGGGCGCGCGCGATTCGATGCCGGGCATGATGGATACGATTCTCAATCTCGGTCTCAACGACCAGACCGTCGAAGCGCTGGCGACGAAGACCGGCAATCCGCGCTTCGCGTGGGACTGCTATCGTCGTTTCGTCCAGATGTACGGCGACGTCGTGCTTGGCGTGCAAAAACGGCCTGACGAAGACCACGAGCCGTTCGAGTTGGTGATCGAGAAATTGAAACGCGATCGCCACAACCGCCTCATCGAGGACACGGCGCTGTCGGTCGACGATTTGAAAGAGCTCGTGATCCGGTTCAAGGCGCTCGTGAAGGAACGCGTCGGCAAGAACTTCCCGGTGTCGCCGTGGGACCAGCTCATGGGCGCCGTGGGCGCGGTATTCGGTTCGTGGATGAACGACCGCGCGATCGTGTACCGCCGCAAATACAACATTCCCGCCGAGTGGGGGACCGCCGTCAACGTGCAGGCGATGGTCTACGGCAACACGGGCGACGAGTCCGGCTCAGGAGTCGCGTTCACGCGCAACCCGGCCAACGGCGTGAAAGAGTTCTACGGCGAGTTCCTCATCAACGCGCAGGGCGAGGACGTCGTCGCCGGCGTGCGCACGCCTGAGCCGGTGGCCGAGCTGAAGAAGCAGATGCCGAAGGCGTACCACGAGCTGGAGCGCATCCGCCAGACGCTCGAGAAGCATTTCAAGGACGTGCAGGACTTCGAGTTCACGATCGAGGACGGCGTTGTCTACATGCTGCAGACGCGCAACGGCAAGCGCACCGCGATGGCCGCGCTGAAGTTCTCGATCGACATGGTCAACGAGAAGCTGATCGACTGGAAGACGGCGATCAAGCGGAACCCGGCCGACCAGCTCGAGCAGTTGCTCGCTCCGGTGTTTGACCTGAAGGAAGTGGCCAAGGCGCCGGTGATCGCGACGGGTTTGCCGGCCGGACCCGGCGCGGCGTCGGGCAAGATCTATTTCAACGCCGAACGCGCGGTGACGGCGGCGGAGAAGCAGGAGAAAGTGCTGCTCGTCCGCGTCGAGACCTCGCCGGAAGATCTGCGCGGCATGATCGCGGCCGAGGGCATCCTCACGGCGCGCGGCGGTGTGTCGTCGCACGCCGCGCTCGTCGCGCGGCAGATGGGCAAAGTCTGCGTGTGCGGCGCCGCGGCGCTGGACGTCGACTACCACGCGCGCACGGTGACCATTGACGGCCGCGTGTTCAAAGAAGGCGACTGGATGTCGATCGACGGCACGGCGGGCAACGTCTACGCCGGCGAGGTCAAGACGGCGCCGTCCGAGATCGTGGCGGCGCTCATCTTCAAGGACGAGGCCGCGAAGACGTCCGAGAAGTTCAAGAGCTTCCAGCAACTGATGAAGTGGTGCAGCCAGGCGACGCGCATGAGCGTGCGGACGAACGCCGACGACCCGAAGCAGACCGAGAACGCCATGGCCTTCGGCGCGGTCGGCATCGGCCTCTGCCGTACGGAGCACATGTTCTTCGAAGGCGACCGCATCGACGCGATGCGCGAGATGATCCTCGCCGAAACGGCGGAAGAGCGGCAGGTTGCGCTCAACAAGCTGCTGCCGTACCAGCGCCAGGACTTCGCGGGCATTTTCCGCGCGCTCAAGGGCTATCCGGCCACGATCCGCTTCCTGGATCCGCCGCTCCACGAGTTCCTGCCGCACGCGAAGGATCAGCAGGAGGATCTCGCGAAGAAGCTGGGCGTCTCGGCCGAGCGCATTCACGCGCGCGTGCATGGATTGCACGAGTTCAACCCGATGCTTGGTTTCCGCGGATGCCGGCTCGGCATCGGCTACCCGGAGATCTCGGCCATGCAGGCGCGCGCGGTGTTCGAAGCCGCGGCGATCGTGCAGGCCGAGGGCATCAAGGTGCGCCCGGAGATCATGATCCCGCTCGTCGGCTTCAAGAAAGAGCTCGATCTGCAGACCGAGATCGTGCACCGCGTCGCCCGCGCAGTGCAGGCGGAACGCAAAGTGAAGCTGAACTATCTCGTCGGCACGATGATCGAAGTCCCGCGCGGGGCGCTGACGGCGGATGAAATCGCGCTGTCGGCCGAGTTCTTCAGCTTCGGCACGAACGACCTCACGCAAACGGCGCTCGGCATGTCGCGCGACGACTCGGGCTCGTTTCTGCCGAACTACGCGGAGCTCGATATCGTGAAAAGCAACCCGTTCGCGACGCTCGACCAGAGCGGCGTCGGCCAGCTCGTCGAGATGGCCGTGATCAAGGGCCGCCAGGCGAAGCCGGGTCTCAAGATCGGCATCTGCGGCGAGCACGGCGGCGATCCGGCCTCGGTGCGCTTCTTCAACAAGGTCGGGCTCGACTACGTCAGCTGCTCGCCGTTCCGCGTCCCGGTTGCCCGGCTCGCTGCGGCGCAGGCGGCGCTCGAGTAGATCAAGATCAATCAACCTTGGAGGCACTGCCGCCGTGTGGAGAAGACCCAGTTTTTCAAAAAGCCTTTTGAAAGATTGAAGCTCTTCCCCAAGAAGCGGCAGTGCCTCCAAGGTGAATAGCTCTTAGACTGTCACTGCCATGTCCAAAATCCACCGACTTCCCGCGGCGCTGGCGAACCAGATCGCCGCAGGCGAAGTTGTGGAACGCCCGGCGTCGGTTGTCAAAGAGCTGATTGAAAATGCGATCGACGCCGGGGCGCGGCGCATTACGGTGCTGACGGAATTCGGCGGCAAGAAACTGATCAGCGTCGAAGACGACGGCGAAGGGATGTCGGCGGAAGATGCGGCGCTTGCCGTCGAGCGCCATGCGACGAGCAAGTTGAAGACGTCCGACGACCTCGCGGCGATCATGACGCTCGGCTTTCGCGGCGAAGCGCTGCCCTCGATCGCATCGGTTTCGCGGTTTCGTTTGCGAACGCGTCTGAAGGGCGATCTCTCCGGCACGGAGATTCGCATTGACGCGGGCCGGCCCGTATCGGCGAGGGAAGTTGGCGCGCCCGAAGGCACGCTGATCGAAGTGCAGGATCTGTTCTTCAATCTGCCGGCGCGAAAGAAATTCCTGAAGGCGGACACGGCCGAGTCCGCGCAGATTTCGAAGCTCGTCAATCAGCTGGCGCTCGGATATCCCGAAGTGGGTTTTACGCTGCGAAACGGCGGGAGGCTGGTGATCGAAACGCCGCCGGCAAGCTCGCTCGCCGAGCGGTTCTTCCAGATGTACGGCGATCGCGCGGATCTGATCGCCGTGAACAAGCAGGCGGCCGGCGTCACCGTGCACGGCTACGTCGCCGCGCTCGCCGACACGGGCCCGGTCCGGGGACCGCAGCACGTGTTCGTCAACCGCCGCCTCGTTCGCGATCGCACCATCAGCCACGCGATTTCGCAGGCCTACAGCGTGGCGACGATCAAGGAACGCAGCCCGGAAGTGCATCTGTTCATCGAGTTGCCGCCCGACCGCGTTGACGTCAACGTCCATCCGACCAAAGCCGAGGTGCGCTTTCTCGACAACAGTCTCATTCACGAAGTCCTCCGCCGCGCCATCGTCGATGCGCTCGGCCACACGGGCGTGCCCGAGCTTGTGCTGTCGCAGGCGGCGCTCACGCCGCAGAAGATATTCACAGGATCGCTGCCGCTCACGTGGGGAAGTGTGCC
>JBKJHW010000009.1:0-6789 GCA_046598935.1 Vicinamibacterales bacterium
TTTGCCGATGATGAACTGCTCACGGCGAATCGGCCGCGCCAGCAGCGGATAGATGCTGCGCCGCTCGATTTCCTCGGCGTTGGTCTCGTCGCGAAGGAAATCGAGCGGCGCAGCATCTATCCGCTGCTGGCGCGGCCGATTCGCCGTGAGCAGTTCATCATCGGCAAATACCTCGGCCTTGTCGCGACGCTCGCCGTGAACGTGTTCGTGATGACCATCGCGCTGTACGCGGTGCTTGGGTATATCCACGCGACGTCGCCGGTCAACATTCGCAACTCATGGGAAGCGCCGGCGCTCGATCCGGCGATTCTCGTGTCGTCGGTGCTCGTCGTCGCCGAGCTGGCGGTGCTCACCGCCGTGTCGCTGTTCTTCTCGACGTTCTCGTCGAGCGGTTTGTGGTCGACGCTCTTTACGCTCGGCCTGTACGTCGCCGGCTCGATGAGCACGCAGTTGCGCGAGCTCGCGGCTGCGGTGGGCTCGCGTGCTGCCGGCATCTTCGGCCAGGTCGTCGGCGTCGTCCTGCCGGCCTTCAGCACGTTTGATGTGAAAGCGCAGGTCGTCCACGGGCTCGCCGTGCCGGCGCCGTACGTGCTGATGACCGTGGGCTACGCCGCCGTGTACTCGGCAGCGGTTCTCGTCGCCGCCACTGTGGTGTTTTCGCGGCGGAACTTCGAGTAATGACCCTTCGACTTCGCTCAGGGCGGGTTGGCGTCGCCGTAGTGGTCGCGCTGATGCTGTCGTCGGCGGCGATTCTTCGCGCTCGCGACGCGCGCACGCCGCTCCCGACGTCGACGGCGCGCTGGCTGTATGTGCGATCGCCGCGAGTCAGCAAACTGCTCGCGATGAATTACTCGGCGGTCGTGGCCGACTCGTATTGGCTTCGCACGATCCAGCATTTCGGCGGCGACAGGCTGAATCGCCGCGACCGGCCGTTCGAGCTGCTGAATCCGCTGCTGGGTTTGACGACCTCGCTTGATCCGCATTTTTCCGCGGCGTACCGGTTCGGCGCGATTTTCCTGTCGGAGAAACCGCCGGGCGGGCCGGGCCGGTCCGACCAGGCGATCCAACTGTTGGAGAAGGGAATGCGCGTGTCGCCGGACCGCTGGCAGTACGCGCATGACATCGGCTTCGTGAATCTCTGGCACGGGTCGGATCCGAAAGTCGCCGCCGACTGGTTCCGCCGCGCCGAGACGATGCCCGGCGCGCCCAACTGGCTCGGCCCGCTGGCGGCGACGATGATGATGACGGGCGGGGATAGGAATGTCGCGCGAGGCTGGCTCGACGAAATGCGCCGCACAGCGACCGAAGAGTGGATTCGCACGATTGCCGAGCGCCGTTTGACGCAGCTCGTCGCGCTCGATCAGATCGATCAGCTTCAGGCGATGGTCCCGCTCTTTCAACAGCGGATGCGCCGCGATCCGACCGGGTGGGCTGACTTCCAGGCGGTTGGCCTTCTGCGCGGGACGCCGGCCGATCCTGCGGGATCACCGTACGTGTATTTCCCGGCGAGCGGGCGAGTGCGCCTCGATCCCAAATCGCCGCTGGGCCCGCTTCCGGAATTTCCAGGGAGCGGGCGCTAGTGGAGGGACTGGGCGCCATCTCGATCACGATCGGCCCCCTGCTGCTCAGGGCGGCTCTGTTCCTGTTCGGACTGTGCATCGGCAGTTTTCTGAACGTCTGCATCTACCGGCTGCCGCGCGGGGAGTCGGTGGCATTTCCGGGCTCGCGCTGCCCGAGCTGCGGAAAAGCGATTCACTGGTACGACAACATTCCTGTTGTCAGTTACCTGGCGCTTGGCGGCAAGTGCCGCGCGTGCCGCGCGCCGGTGTCGTCGCGGTACGCGCTCGTCGAGATTCTCACCGGGGTCGTATTCGCCGCGCACGCGTGGTACTTCGACCCCGGCGTGTTGCTCGGCGTCCGGCTGATGTTTGCGGCGATTCTGATCGCGCTCTTTTTCATCGATCTCGAGCATCAGCTCTTGCCCGACGCGCTGACGTTGCCGGGCATCGCCATCGGCATCATCGCCAGCGTGTTTGTGCAGCCGGGCTGGCAGGCGAGCCTGATCGGCGCGGCGCTGGGCGCGGCGATCCTGCTGCTGATCCGTTGGCTGTGGAAACGCGCGACCGGCGTCGACGGCATGGGCTTGGGCGACGTGAAGATGCTCGCGATGATCGGCGCGGTCCTGGGCTGGCAGGCGGTGTGGCTCGTCCTGTTCGTCGCAAGCCTGACCGGCGCGATCACCGGCGTGGCCATCGCGGCGGCGGGCCGCGGGTCGATGAAGAGCAAGCTGCCGTTCGGGACGTTCCTGGCCGTCGCGGCGTTGTTTGCGTCCCTTTGGGGTGATCGGCTGATCGCGTGGTACGTGGGGCTGATTACACTTCAGTAACCCTTTGCCAGCCGTGGCACTTTTTATCAGTTCCTGACTTTACAACGTACGAAATAACTGCAACGTCCTCAGTAAGTTAGCCAGGTTCAGCAGAGGGCCTCCGCGAACGAACCTGGAGCGGTTGTTGCACTTAGACTCGCCCGTGAAGGGCTTCACGCTGGTTGAAGTGTTGGTCGCGATGGCGCTCCTGGCGGTCGCGGCCCTTGGGCTCCTCGAGCTCATGAACATCTCCGGGATGGCCCTGCGCGACGCGCGCGTAAATACGGTCGCGACCTTTGCGGCCGAGTCGAAGATCGCAGAGCTTCGCGCCGATCCCGCGACGTACTTCGGCGGGTCGCTCAATGCCAGTCAGGCCGGCTATTCCGACTTCGTGACGAGCGACGGCAGTGTGGCCGGCACCGGCAGCCCGGCCCCGCGCTCTGCGGCGTATCTCCGCCGCTGGAGCGTTTCACCCGCGCCGCTCGATCCGGCGAATACGCTGGTTCTGCAGGTCGTCGCCACGCGCGTCGGGCGGCCGTCGGCGCGTGAAGTGCATCTGATTTCTCTCTTCTCGCGGATCGCCGGCCGATGACGCTCTCTGAATCGCTGATCTCGCTCGTGCTGACGGTGATCGTGACGTCCACGGCACTCGCGCTCGCCACGCCGGCGATGCGCGCGTCGCTCGTGCAGCCCGAGGCGATGGACGTGCAGCAGCGCGCGCGTGTCGCCGCGGAAACGATTGCGCGCGACATCGCCGCAGCCGGCATCGGCATCTCCGCCGGACCTCAACCGGGTCTGTCCTTCGCACTGCCGGCGGTCCTGCCGAGGCAGCTCGGCGTGACAGGCGACAGCGCCGACATCGCGCGCGCCGACGCCATCACGATCATCACCGTGCCGGCGATGGGCGCGCAGACGACAACCGCGGCGATCGTTTCACCGGCGGCCCAAACGCTCAGCGTCAACGCGTCGCCGAATTGCGGCGCCGCCGTGCTGTGCGGCCTTTCAGCCGGCAAGGACGTGATTCTTGCTGACGATGAGGGGCACTTCGACATCTTCCGCATCACCAGCGTCACCGGCGCGGTTGCGTCGCTGCGCTTGCACGGCCAGGCGCTCGGCCACACCTATCCCGTCGGGTCCGCAGTGGCGGAGGTCACGACGCGCACGTACTCGCTCGATGCCGCGACGCGCATCCTGCGCCAGTACGACGGCGTTGTCAGCGATCAACCAGCCGCCGACCACATCGCGTCACTGACATTCGACTACTTCGGCGACGACATCGCCGGCCCCGCGCTCGTGCCCATCGACAGGGTCTCGTTGGCCGACGGCCCATGGCTCGGCGCCGGTTCTTCGAGGTACGACGCGGATCTTCTGCGTGTGCGGATGATCCGTGTCTCCGTCCGCGCCGAAGCAGCGACGGCGTCGCTTCGCGCAAACGCGCCGGATGTCACCATGCGTATCGACGTCGCGCCCAGAAGCATGGTGCTCCGATGAAACCCAATGTGGTTGAAAATCCGGAAACGGGCGCCGCGTTGATCATGGCCTTGCTCGTCGTCGTGTGCCTGTCTGGGCTAGGTCTGGGAATGGCCGCGACCAGCGATGCCGAGCGGCAGATTTCCGCGAATGCCCGAGGCGCTGCCGTGATTGGGCTCGCGGCAACGGCAGTGGTCGAAGGCGTGATCGGCGAAGTGGCGGCGGCGAGCGACTGGTCGCCGTTTGTCAGCGGCACGCGGCAGTCGATTTTTAACGCAGGCTCGCATCAGGTCACAACCGCATCGCGCACGCCGCTCAACCTCGACACGATCACGGCTGAGCTGCAGGCGGACGCCGCCGCGACATTTCCGCTTGGCGCGAACACGCCCGTCTGGCGGCTGTTCGGGTGGGGGCCGCTCACGACGCTCGCAGGCCTGCCGGCCGGCGACTCAGGCGCGTACGTCGCCGTGTGGGTCGCCGACGATCCGTCGGACCATGACGACGACGCCGCTGCGGACGCGAATGGCGTCATGATGTTGCACGGGGAAGCTTTCGGCTACGGCGCGTCGCGCGCGTCGGCCGATGTCGTTTTGAAACGCACCGCGGCCGGGCCGCGCGTGCTGTCGTGGAGGTCGCGCTAACCGTCATGCCCTGGTCCATGCCCGCCATCGTCCTGATTCTCACCGCCGCCGCGAGCGGCACCGCCTCGTCGCTCGCTGGTGTCGCGTTTAACGAGTCTTTGCGCCGGGTCTTCGCGGCGCCTGTGACCTGGCGCGTGAACACCATCGACATCCCGCCGCCGATGCCGCGGCCGGTCGAGCCCGGGACGCCCTCGGCCGCGATCAGGCTGGGCGCCGACCCGGCCGATGCGGAAAAAGAAGCCGCCGACAAGGCGGCTGGAGCGATTGGCGACGAGAACACCTGGCGCCTGAAGATGGCCAGCGCCCGCTCGGCGCTCGAACGCGATCAGCTGCTGCACGACGCGATGCAGACGCGCATCAATTCGCTGGTCAACGATTTTGCGAGCCGAGACGATCCGGCGCAGCGCGCCGAGATCGAGCGTCAGCGCGTGCGCGCGCTGAACGAGCTGGACCGCTTGAAGAAGCAGATTCTGAAAGACATGCTCGACATTGCGGACATCGAAGAAGACGCGCGGAAGAAGAACATTCCGCCGGCCTGGATCAGGTTCTGAGCCCGATCGATTTCGCGACGGCTTTCAGCTCGGCCGGGCTCACATCCTTGACATCGGCCGTTTTCCCGAAATGGTCGGCTGCGACGAAGTGCAGCGTGCCGCCGACGACTTTCTTGTCGTGCGCCGCTGCCGCGAGCACATCCTTGGCCTTGAGATCTGTGACAACCGGCATCGGGCCGAGCGACCGGATGATGCGAGCAAGCCGCGCTTCCTCGTCAGCGGTGAGCAGCCCGCGCATCGCCGACAGCCGCGCGGCCGCAAGCATGCCGTAGCCGATCGCTTCGCCGTGGCGGAAGCGGCGGTACTTCGTGACGGCTTCGAGCGCGTGGCCGAACGTGTGGCCGAAGTTCAGCGCGCGGCGCGGGCCCGACTCGCGCTCATCCGACATCACGACCCTGGCTTTGATCTCGCAACATTTGCCAATCAGAGGCGTGAGCACGTCGCCTTTGTGATCGAAGATCGCGTGGAGATCGCGCTCGAGCGTGTCGAGAATCTCCGGCGCCGCGATCACGCCGTACTTGATGACCTCGTAGAGCCCCGCTCGAAACTCGCGGCGCGGCAGTGACTTGAGTACATCCGGGTCGCAGAGCACCGCGGCCGGGGAATGAAACGAACCGACGAGGTTCTTGCCCGCCGGCAGGTTCACGCCGGTCTTGCCGCCGATCGCGCTGTCCACCTGCGCGAGCAGCGTCGTTGGCACCTGGATCACCCGGAGGCCGCGCAAATAGGTGGCGGCCGCAAAGCCGACGACGTCGCCGATGACGCCGCCGCCGATCGCAATGATCGTGGCTGACCGGTCGAGATTGTTTTTGCTGAAGGCTTCATACAGCCGCGAGACCGCTGCCAGCGTCTTGGCCTTCTCGCCGTCGGCGATGAAGACCGGCCCGCGTTTGCCCGCGATGCCGCGCCACGGCGTGCCGTGCAACTTCCAAACGGCCGCGGATGTGACGATGAGCCGGTCGCCGGTGAGGGCGTGGCCCCACAAACCAATCGACCCCAGCGTCGTCGTCGGTGATGCCGTGAGGCCGGCGGAGACGAGGACCGGGTACGTGCCGCGCTCGCTGGTGACGTCTATTCGAATGACGCGAATGGGCCGCAAGGTTGATGACAAGGCTGTCGGCTAGAATACCAGTGTGACTGATCAGCAGAAAGAGCCGAACAAACAGCATAAGCAGGGCAAGCAGCAGAAGGCCGACGCCTTCGTGACCGAGATCACGCCGCGTTCGGAAGATTTTTCCAAGTGGTACCTGGACGTCGTGAGACGCGCCGAGCTGGCTGATTACTCGCCGGTCAAGGGCTGCATGGTCATTCGCCCGTACGGCTACGCGATCTGGGAACACATCCAGCGGCTGCTCGACGCGCGTTTCAAGGCGACCGGTCACGTCAACGCGTACTTTCCGCTCTTCATTCCCGAGAGCCTGCTCATGAGAGAAAAGGAGCACGTCGAAGGATTCGCGCCGCAGGTGGCGTGGGTCACTCGCGGCGGCGACGAAGAGCTCGAAGAGAAGCTGATCGTCCGGCCGACGTCGGAAGCCATCATCGGGACGATGTACGCGAAGTGGGTGAAGTCGTACCGCGACCTGCCGGTGCTCATCAACCAATGGGCGAACGTCGTCCGTTGGGAAAAAGTCACGCGCCCATTTCTCAGGACGACGGAGTTCCTGTGGCAGGAAGGCCACACGGCGCACGAAACCGCAGAGGAAGCGGAAGCGGAGACGCTCAAGATCCTCGCGCTCTACAAGGAGTTCGCCGAGAACGAGCT
>JBKJHW010000007.1:0-10696 GCA_046598935.1 Vicinamibacterales bacterium
GTCGGCTATCAGTGCCCCATCTGCAACCGCCAAGTGGGCGACTTCATGGCCCACGCGAAGGAGTTGGAGACGGCGGGCGCAAATGTGGTGCTGATTTATCCCGGCGCGGCTGACACGGTGCAAGGCAAGGCGGAGGATTTCGTCACCGGCAAGACGCTGCCGGCGAACTTTCACTTCGTCACGGACCCGGATCTCAAGACAGTGAACCTCTATAACTTGCGGTGGAATGCGCCAAACGAGACGGCCTATCCATCGACATTCCTCGTCGACAAGTCCAGCGTCATCCGGTTCGCCAAGATCAGTCAGTCGCACGGCGATCGGAGTTCGGCCGCGGATGTGCTGGCCGAAATCGCGAAGCTCAAGTAGAAGCGCCCAACGAAGGTGGAAATTGTCTGGGCGTTGCGCGCACTCGGCCCATCCGCGGATTTTCATCACGCAGGGCCTGCGCCCTGCTCATCCTCGAGCTCATGTCGAAGAAGGGCAAGACGCTGCGCGAGAAATACTTCATCTCCGGCGAGATCAACACCAAGGTGCCGGGCATGGACGTCGTCAACGCGCGCCTCGATGCGCTCCGCACGAAGTACGCGGATGGCCACACCTACGAAGTCGACGGATTCTCCGTCGAATACCCGGACTGGCACTTCAACGTCCGCGCCTCGAACACCGAGCCGCTGCTCCGCCTGAACCTCGAGGCGACGACGGCCGCGATGATGGAACAGAAGCGGGACGAAGTGCTGGCGGTGATTCGAAGCGCGTAGGCCCCCGTCCTATCGGAGCACGGTGACGTCGACGGACGGATACCGCGCGCGCATGGCGGCGTCGAGCGTGACCAGCCCGGCGCCGGCGGCCTGCGCGAACGCCGCGAGATAATCGTCGGTCCACAACAGGTGGCTGCGATCGTCTCGCTTGGAGAATGCGATCCAGATCGGCGCGAGTCCGCGGGGTTCCGGCGCGAACTTGATGCGAGGATCGCGCTGGAGCGCCAGCAGCAGATCCCACGCCTTCCGGCGCGTCAGCGTGTCGTCTCCGGTGACCACGCGATTGGTGATCAGATGCAGGAACGCGAGCTCGGTGACGCGGCAGAACACCATGTCACCGTCTTCGGCATCGACCCACCGCTTCGCGATCGCATGGTGCGCATGCCTGGTCCACGCAGCGGCGAGCCAGACATTGACGTCGACGAGCTTCATCGCGGTTTCGATTTGGCGGACCGGCCACCGGCCGCCGTCGGCGTCACCGCTCGTTCAGCATCGGCGCCGGCGAGGATCCGTGCGAGATCGCGGTTCGTCAGCCGCACGCGGGTGCCGCCGGGAAATCCAAAGAGCGGCAGCTCAACTCGAGCGGATCGCCCGGCGCGGGCCGGCGAAACGTCCAGTTCGGCCGCCACGGCGCGCGTCAGCAGCGTCTTCAGCGATTCCCCGCTCTCGGCCGAACGGGCCTTGGCTGCGCGCAGCAGGTCAGGCGGCAACTCCACGGTAGTGCGCATAAAAGCATATTACTGCATTGACCCGGCTGCGATCATGCCTGGCGACTTTTCACGAAAACCGAAAAGATAGGATGAAGGCCATGGACAAACCCCGAGTACTCACGGCGAAAGAATTGCGCGCAGTCATGCCGCGGCTGACCGGTTGGAAGCTGGTTCGTAACAAGTTGATCAGGACGTTCGAGTTCAAGGACTTCGTGCAGTCCTTGAGCTTCGTCAACAGCCTCGTTGCGTATTTCGAAACCGCGGATCATCACCCTGACGTGCAAATCGCCTACCGCGAGGTCACGTTCGAGTTGACGACCCACGACTCGGGCGGCAAGGTGACGGACCGCGACGTCGCGGTCGCGAAAAAGATCTCGTCTGAATACCGGGCGCGGTCCTAAGTGGCGCCCGCCACGAACTTTCGGGCCTCCGCAAGCTCTGCTCGCCCGGGGTTGTCGGCGCGCTCGCAGACCTTCAGCAGTTGCGTGTAGTGGGCGCGAGCGGCCGCACGATCGCCCACGGCCTCCGCGGCGCGGGCGGCGCCGTAGAGCGAGCGGAATCGGTTCGGTTCTTTCTTGAGCGAGGCCTCGAACTCTTTCAACGCCTGCGCCGGTTCCTTCAACTCGAGCAGCATCTCGCCGAGGAGCTCGCGCGCCGGAGCGATCGGGCCCGGCGTCACGGCGCTTTTTTCCGTCGCGTCCTCCCGCGTGGCCGCCGTTCGCATTCCGGCGAGGGCTTCGGCTGATTTGCCTTCAGCCAGTGCAACGAAGGCAGATGCCTCGATGTGCTGAATCGCGACCTGTTCGGCCCAGTAGGCCTCGCGAGCCTCGGTCAGCCGGTCGCGAATCGCCTGCAGCGCCGCGACTGACTTGCGCGCATCGTCGAGCGCCCCGGTGCGCGCCGCGCCGAGCGCGCGCGCAAAGTGCATCATCGCGTCGGTATGCGGGAATGCGCTCGGCGCCGGCGTGAGCCTGGCCGCGGCCGCCCAGTCGCGCCGCTCGAGCACCCATCGCGACGGAATCGCTGCCAGCGCGAACACACCGGCCGATCCAGGCGCTGCCCCCGCGACGACGGACGGATCGAACTTCGCGCCGATCTCCGACATCCGCGGGAAGAGCGCCTGCACCGCGTTGTCCTGCCCGGTCTGCAGGTACGCGTAGGCCATGTAGTCCATCGCATGCAGTTCTTCGGCGAGCGCGCCGGCGGACCGTGCGGCGGCGGCTGAAAGAATGTTGGTCGCGATCGATTCCTCCCACGCGCCGACCCGGGTGAACGTATGCGACGGCATGTGCAGCGCGTGCGGCGCCGCGGGCGCGATCGTTGCGTAACGGCGCGCCGCGGCGAGCGCCCGGTCGGCCAGCGCGGGCACGTCGTAACTGTGAATGATGTAGTGCGTGATGCCGGGATGGTCGGTCGCGGCCGGATACAGCTTCTCGAGGATCGCGCCAGCCTTCAGCAGATTCGCGTACGTCTTGTCGGACGGCAGCGCGGCGGCGTCGAGCGCCAGGGCCCAGAAGATCGAGGCTTCACGGTCGTCAGGATACGCGGCGGCAAGCGCCGACATGGCCTGCTCGTACGCCACCACGCGCGCGCGTTGATCGCTCGATTCGTGGTTCTCGTAGAGTTTCGCGGCGGCGTTAATGTACGCCCGCTCGCGTTCGGTTTTCGGCGCCGCCCGTCTTGCCGCGGCGATCGCCGCGAGGCCCTGCTGCAATTGCGCCGCCGGCCGGATATTTGCGGTGAATGGATTCGACCATCGCGCAATGGCAATACCCCAGTGCGCCATCGCGCAACCGGGATCCGCGGTGAGTGTCGCGTTGAAGCCGGCGATCGCCGGGCCAAACTCGAACGAGTGCAAGAGCGCCATCGCGTGATCGAACGGCGCGCGGGCCGTCGGCGCACACGACGTCTCGAAATGCACCGTGCCGAGCCTCTCGCCCGCTGGATGCGGATGGTCTTGCGCAAAAACCAGGGACGGCGCGGTGACCGCGAGACCTAGCAGGACGCTGGCGCGAAACAGACTCGACATATCGGCCTTTCTTGGGGAGACCCGCTGATTATAGAAGAGAACGCCCTCGAGCCCGCGCCGACGGGGAATCAGTGGTCCACCGGCATTATTGACGCCGCTCCGCGCCCGAAAAAGGGCTACGGGCCGCCCGAACCGGCTCCCCGGAGCTCGCGCTGCAGAAACGCCTTGGCGAACTTCCAATCGCGCATGACGGTCTCGGCCGACACCGACAGCGCCTCGGCGGTTTCAGCGACGCTCAGTCCGCCAAAGACCCGCATCTCCACGACTTGACTCTTGCGTGGATCGATCAGTCCCAGTGCATTCAGCGCATCGTCGAGTGCGACAAGCCCGCGCGGATCGTCACCGGTGACCAGCATCGTCTCGTCGAGGTCCACGCGCTGGGCTCCGTCACCACGTTTTCGCGAACCGCGAGCACGCGCCTGATCAACGAGCACGCGACGCATCAGTCGTGAAGACATCGCAAAGAAATGCGCGCGGTTCTGCCATTTGACGCGGTGGATGTCGATGAGCTTCAGGTACACCTCGTTGACGAGCGCCGTGGGCTGCAACGTGTGCCCGACTCGCTCGCGGCCCATGTGGCGACGAGCAATTTGTCGCAGCTGTGCGTGCACGACCGGCACGAGCTGATCGAGCGCAGCCGCGTCGCCGTCGCTCCAGGCGAGGAGGAGTGCGGTCACGTCGCCAGGCGGGGTCACGTGAGGCTCACCTACTTGACTGGCACCTTTCGTTTCAGTTCTTCGAACCAGTTCTGTATCAGGATCATCTGCGAGGTCGGCGTGGGAGGTCGAGCGGTCTGCCGCACCATCAGGAAACGGCCGTCGCGCGCCACGTCGTACCCGCGGACGACTGCCGTCGTGTCGTACCGTCCCTCGATTCGCTGCCAGTTGGCGGCGCCCATCGTCATGGCGCGATCATTTCATTTCAAGAATCCAGATATCGGCTTCTGATCGCATGCCGCCGTAGTAAATGCGGTGGCCGCCGGGAGCAAGTGCGAAGCCCTGGAATGTGGCAGGTAGCGGCAGCGGCGTGGTCGACTGCACGCGACGGCCCGACACGGTGTCGGTGACGACGACCGTGGTGCCTTCAGCGACGAAGTAGACGACCCGGCGGCTGTCGGAGAGCCACGCGACATGTGGCGTGACGTCGCCGTTGATTTTGCGGAGTGCCGCCGATGCCACCTCGTACACGGCCACACCGGCCCGCGTGCCCGCCGGCGTGCGAAGGTACCCCGCAAGCGCGCGCCCGTCAGGCGACCACGACGTCGGGAAAAACCGAGCGCCGTCGAGTACGGTGCCAGGCAACACGGTGACATTCGCAGCGCCGGGCGGCTTCGTGAGGTCTGTCAGATACACGTCCCGGTTGTTGCCTGGCGCGATCAGACGATCGCCGGACGGCGAAAAGATGGGCCCCAGCAAGACGTCGTTGGCCGACAGGAGCAGCGAGAGGCCTCCGCCATCGCTGCCAACACGCCAGATCTGCCAGCTTGGACCGCGGTTTGTATAGAACGCGAGTGAGCGTCCGTCGGGGGCCCACACCGGGCGCCGATCACGCGCAGTGTCGTTGGTCAGCTGTCGCACGGCAGACCCATCGAGTGCGCTGACCAGCACATCCTCCTGAGGTTCGTCGGAATTGGAGAGGCTCAATCGCGTCCCGTCGGGAGACACTTCGATCGGGATGCGGATGTTGTTCGAGTGATCGACGATGACCGCATCGCCGAGGCGCGCGGTCCGATCGTCGAACGGCAGCATCACCGGATTGATCGCGCGGATAGAGGAACGGAACGCGATCCGGCGTCCGTCGCGCGACACGCTCGGCAGGTCGGCCGAGGCCTGGACGCCAGCCGTGACGAACTCCGGCGGCCCCGTCGGGCGCCCACACCGGAGCCCAGTCAACTGCCGCATCGTCAGTCACCGCGACCCGGTCGCCACCACGGGCGGGCACGGTATAGATGTCGCGCTGGCCCTTGCTCGGAACGCCCCAGTACGCGATCGTGTGCCCGGACGGCGACCAGGCGGGGTGCACGGCATCGTCGCCGGTCTCCAATCGGGTCGGCACCCCGCCTGACGCGGAGACAATCCATAGTCGGCCCTGCGCGCCGCGCGTGTACGGATTGGTGATTTCAGCCGACGTGAACACAATCTCGGCGCCATCAGGCGACCATGCGGGGTGATACCCGAACGGTGTCAGCCGCCGCGCCGATTCGCCCGTGGCGCCGACCACGAAGATGCCACCGGGATCGCCGGCCACGTGAAACGCGATCATCAACCCATTGGGTGAAAACGCGGGGGCGCTCTCGTCGCGGTCCAGGTCGGCGGCAATCGGGATCATCGTTCGGCCGCCGACACGCTGCGCCACGATGTCCCACGAGGCGTTGACGCGAATCGAGTACACAACGGTCGTGCCGTCTGGTGACAGATTCGGAGCCGTCTCCTCGCCGCTCGCTTCGGTAACTTGGGTGAACTGCGGTGCGCGCTGAGTGGCCGGCCGAGCGCCGCTGGCGACAGCGATCACAATCACCAGCGCGGTGAGGGCCCACGGCACAAGTTGGACAAGCCCGCGTGCCCGGGGCGGGACGGCCAGGGCCGGAGCCGCGATCGCTTCCTCGATGTCGAGTCGAGCGGCCGCGGCGGAGTCGAGTCGTCGTCTGCGATCCTTATCCAGGCAACGGCGAAGCAGACGATGAATCTGCGGCGGCGTGCCGGTCGGCAGCCGTGTCCAATCAGGCTCGCTTTTGAGAACTTCTGCCAGCACATGCGTCACGGTCTCGCCGGCAAACAAGCGACGTCCCGTCAGCATTTCGAAGAGGACGACGCCGAAGCTCCAGAGGTCGCTGCGCTTGTCGGCAGCTTTCCCTGCGGCCTGCTCGGGACTCATGTACGCGGCCGTACCGAGGATGAAGCCCTGCTCAGTTGGTGCCGGCGTCGTGATCGTTGGTGAGTTTGCCAAGGCGACCGCGGCGTCGCTCGCTGATGCAGGCTTCATTGCTTTCGCCAATCCAAAGTCGAGCACCTTCACCGTGCCGTCCGCGCGGACTTTGATATTCGCGGGCTTGAGATCGCGATGGACGATGCCGAGTTCGTGCGCGGCTTCGAGCGCGTCGGCGATTTGTTTGGCGACGGCGAGGACCTCGGCGAGCGGCATTCCGTTCGTACGTCGGGGCGGACCTTGAGGTCCGCCCGCAATGATCGCGGAGAGGTCGTCGCCCTCGACGAGTTCCATCACGAGCGCCGTGCCTTCAATCCCGTAGATCGCCGCGATGTTCGGGTGATTGAGCGCGGCCAGCGTCTTCGCTTCACGCGAGAAGCGCGCCAGGCGGTCTGGATCATTCGCGAATGCCGGTGGCAGCACTTTGATCGCGACGTCGCGGTCGAGCTTCGTATCGCGCGCGCGGTAGACCTCGCCCATGCCGCCGGCGCCGAGGAGACTGACGATCTGATACACGCCCAGTCGCTGACCGATCAGCGTCGTGCGCGGCCAGGCACCTCCGGTCTTCAATAGCGATTCCGCGGCGGCGCCGGCTGCCAGCAGCGAATCGACGTCGCGCCGAAGCGACTGATCGCCCGCGCACGCCTCGATCAGAAACGCGGCCCGTTCGGCCACCGGACGCGCCAGTGCCGCGTGATAGATCGCCTCGATTCGCTGCCAATCGGCAGGCGTCATCGTCATCGGGGCAGTCGTCTTGGCGTTGTCAGGACCGCGATCTTAGTCCCAATTTCGTGCCAATGACAGTTCCCGCCCGCGCTTGCCGCCTCTGTCGTCGAGGAGGCGACCAATGCGCACAAAAACGATCGCCGGTGTATGGGGAATCGCGATGCTGACGGCCGGCGCGGCCATGGCGCAGGACGCCGCAGGCGCCACCGTCCTCACGGTTCGCTTACGTGTGCTGGATCGAGCCGCAATTGCACCGGGCGTCTGGAAATTCGCCGAGGCGGACGTCGCCACTGTCTACCGGAAGGCCGGCGTGACCACAGCGTTTCAGTACGAATGGACCGACATGCCTGCGGCTGACCGGCTCATGGACGTTACGGTCATCGCAATAACAGGACGCGCGTCGCAGGTGACTGCGATGTCCTTCGGCGTCGCGTCCGACGCGTTGGCGTTTGTACCGGGTGCCGCCGGCAATCAAGGCCGTGTCGTCTATGTCTTTGACGATCGCGTATGGGCCCTATCGGCCCGCTCCGGGATCCCCTATCGCGAGCTACTGGGCCGCGTGCTCATACACGAGATTGGCCATGTGTTGCTTCCCTTCAAAAGCCACTCGGTGACCGGCATCATGCGCGAAACGATCGATTCAACGTCCCGGCAGCTTGAGTTCTTCACCGACTCGCAAGCGCGGCTCATGCGCGCGCGACTACTGTCTCTTCAGAGATGACCCGACTGGCAGCTCGCTCCGCCGGGCCGCACTTATTCGCGAACATCGTCGGCGTCCTCTCGTAATCTCTTGTCATGGGATTAATGGATTTCATCAAGGGCGAGTTCATTGACGTCATCGAGTGGACCGACGACTCGCGTGACACGCTGTCGTACCGGTTTCCCGACGAGGACAAGGCCATCAAGAACGGCGCGCAGCTCATCGTGCGCGAGTCTCAGGTGGCGCAGTTCATGTACCTCGGTGAGTTCGGCGACACGTTCAAGCCGGGCAAGCACACACTCACGACCGACAACATCCCTGTCCTGACCAAGCTGAAGTCGTGGAAATACCTTTTCAATTCGCCGTTCAAGGCGGATGTCTTCTACGTCACGACGCGCTTGTTCACCGGCAACAAGTGGGGCACGGCCAACCCGGTGATGGTCCGCGACAACGACTTCGGCATCGTGCGCGTGCGCGCCTTCGGGACGTTCGACTTCAAGATCGTCAACCCGCCGCTATTCATCAAGGAAGTCGCCGGCTCGGACCAGCACTTCCGGCTCGACGAATTCGCCGACACGATGCGGTCCCGAATGGTCAGCGCCTTCAGCGAAGCGATCGCACAGGCGAAGGTGCCGGTGCTCGACATCGCCACGCGGTACTCCGAGCTCGGCGACGCGCTCCTCCCCATCATCAACCCGGTCATCGGCGCCAGATACGGCCTCGAACTCGGCAGCTTCATCATCGAGAACGTCTCGGTGCCGCCCGAGGTTGAAGCGGCGATCGACAAGCGCTCGAGCATCGCCGCGATCGGCAATCTCAACGACTACGTGAAATACCAGATGGGTCTGGGGATGGCCTCCGGCGAAGGTGGCGCAGGCGGCACGGCCGCCGAGCTCGCGGTCGGCTTCGGCATGGCGCAGCAGATGATGAAGGACGGAATGTTCGCAGGCGGCACTGCCCCTGCACCGTCGGCCGCCGGCCCGGAACTGCTCACGCCGGCCGACGTCGCCAAATCTCTCGGCGTCGCCGAGGATGACGTGATGGCGATCATCACCGCCGGCGAGCTGAAGGCGAAGAAGATCGGCGCTAGTTACAGGATCACGCGCGCGGCGCTCGACGCTTACATCAAGCAATGACGGAACCAGGCCGCGGACCTGAAGGTCCGCACCTACGCCAGGCCGTGGCGCCCGCGCTCCCGGCGCGCGAGAAGCACGCGTGCCCCGCGTGCGGCGCGCAGGCCGAGTGGAACCCGGCAAAACAGCTGCTGCTCTGCCCGTTCTGCGGCGCCGAGTCCTCCTATGCCGGCCATAAAACCGGCGGCGCTGTGGCGGAGCTCGATCTTCTCGCGAGGCTCCGCGACCTGCCGGCCGAAAAGCGTGGATGGGACACCGATCGCCGCAGCGTGCAATGCCAGAGCTGCAAGGCCGTCATGGTATTCGACGCTGCCAAGGTCGGACGCAACTGTGAGTTCTGCGGCTCGCCGGCGCTTGTCGACTACGCGGAGCTGCAATCGCCGATCCGGCCGCAGAGCCTGCTGCCCTTCAAACTTTCGCAAAGCGACGTCCGCGACCGGATGAAGCGCTGGTACGCCGGACGGTGGTTCGCGCCGAACGCCTTCAAACACAAGTCGCTCGTCGATCAACTGCACGGTCTCTACGTGCCGTACTGGACGTTCGACGCCGAGGTCCACTGCGAATGGCAAGCCGAGGCGGGTTACTACTACTACACGACCGAGACCTATCGCGACAGTAAGGGCAACACGCAGACGCGCCAGGTTCGTCATACCCGCTGGGAATCTGCCGCCGGCGCGATCGATCATTTTTTCGACGATGACCCGGTGCCGGCGACGACGGGAGTGGATCACGGCTTACTGCGAGAGGTGGAACCGTTCCCGACGAAGGAACTCGTGCCGTACGACACCGCCTTCCTCTCTGGTTTTGTCGTCGAGCGCTATCAGATCAATCTCGAGACCGCCGTCTCCGCGTCGCTCGCGCAGATGCACGCGGCGCTCGAGCAGCTATGCGCGCGTGAGATACCCGGCGACACCCACCGCAACCTGCAGATTCAGCCGCACTACTCGGCGCAGACCTTCAAGCACACGCTGCTGCCGATCTGGTCCTCACCTACACCTACAGCCGGAAGACGTACAACGTGATCGCAAACGGGTACACCGGCAACATCGCGGGCAACTATCCGAAGAGCGTCTGGAAGATTCTGTTCGCGGTCCTGGCCGCGACGATCATCGTTCTGATATTGATCGCGCTCAACCAGTAACGGTATGCTCTTACCGTCCTGAAGGCGGGCTTAGCATATCGGTAATGCCCTGGCTTCCCAAGCCAGCCAGACGGGTTCGATTCCCGTAGCCCGCTCCAGCCTTCGCTCGTAAGTGCACGCGAAGGTTGCCCACCGGGCTCTCGTGAGGCTGGGTTACTCGCCTTCACCTGGCGATGCGTCGCGCTCTTCGCAAAATGCGGCGAGCCACAGCTTCATCGTCAGATCGTGTCGCTCGACCGGCCCGGTCAGGTCAGGCCGCAGCTCATCCTTGTAGCGAGCTTCGAGCACAGCGAGGTGAATTCTGCGAGCGAACCAAGTGTTTGACGTCTTCGAAGTCGACCTCGACGTTCCTGGTTACCTTGCTGAGAACGAGATCGTACGGGTCAAGGACGAACAGCCGCAGTTTCTGAAACCTCGCTTTGAACATTTCCGTTAGCCGGTCTTCGTACGAGTACGGCACGCTCGCCACAGTCACGATTTGGACGTAAACCTTGTGTCTCTTGTGAAGGGGACTGCCCTCGCCTCCGGTCCGAGATAACCATGGCTTCACCATGGTCGGCGTCACTTCGATGAC
>JBKJHW010000022.1:0-41273 GCA_046598935.1 Vicinamibacterales bacterium
GTACGCCGTGTTCGAGATCACGGCGACGACGATCTGGCGCTCGCGGAAGATCATGAGGGACGACACCATCCCGCCCATGAGTTCGCCGTTATGGCCTACCAGCACCGTCGGCACGCCGGCGAGAGTGGCGCTCTCGAGATCCCAGCCAAGCCCGTAATCTGTTTGTTCTCCGGAGGAAAGCCGCTGTGACGTCTGAAGGTGTTGGACTGTCGCGGGTTTGAGCAGCGTGCCGCCGTTCACGCCCATGCCGAAGCGCACGAGGTCGGTCGGGGTCGATAGAAAACCCGCGGCGCCCGAGAAGCAGGAAAAGTCGGCCTGCATCGGCTCTTGCGGCCCGTAGACCGGATCGGCGCCGAATTTTGGAAAATAGAAGTTCGCGTGTTTTGAGGACGAAGCGCTCGATGAATCGAGTCGCGTCTCGTTCATGCCCAGCGGCTCGAAGATCTGACGGCGCATGAACGTATTGAAGGACTCGCCCGCGGCGGCTTCGATGGCCGCGCTCATGAGAATCCAGCCGTAACTCGAATAGCGAAACTCTGTCCCGGGCTCGTACCGCAGATCGCTCCCGGAAAATCTCTTGAGCGCGTCGATCGGCCGATCGCAGTGCGCGCTCAGATTCTCTTCGTCGCCGGCGTCGCTTCTGATGCCGGCGGTGCTCGCCATCAGTTGACGCACAGTCACTGGCCATTGCTTCGCCGGAAACTGGGGCACGTAGGTCTGGATCTTCTCGTCAAGCTTCAGCCGGTTTTGCTCGACGAGCAGACCAACGGCGGCTGAAGTGAGCGCCGTTGAAGCGGTCCCGATTGTGAACCGTGTTTCCGGCGAATACTTCACCCGCTCTTCGAGATCGGCCCAGCCGAAGCCCTCGGCCCAGACGATTTCGCCGCCGACACCAACCGCCACCGACATCCCCGGAAGGTTCTGTTCGATGAGGCTCGCCAGCGCGATCTCGCGAGCTTGCGCCACTGGACCGGCCCAGTCTGGCGTCGCACCAGAAACAGCAACGGTCGGCACGTCCTCCGGGTTCGGATGCAAAGGCGTCTTCGTCGCGTTCATGTACGTGAAGAGCCCGACGACGAACACCGGAATCAGACCGACACCGACAGCGCCCAACACCAGCAAATTGCGAAATCGCTTGTTCATGATCTACAGCGTCCGCATCGCCACCATCGGCTCGACCGATGCGGCGCGGCGCGCCGGGGCGAGGCTGGCGAGCACGGCGACGAGGACGGCGATCACGGCGCCAGTGATGTACGCCAGCGGCTCCAGGCTGCTGAGCGAGACTCCCATGTTCTCGCTGTTGAGGCGGTTGAGAACGATGGTGAGAACCACACCGACGACGCATCCTGGCGAAACAAGCTTCACGACGTCGAGGATCACCATGACCATGACGCGGCGGCGCGAAGCGCCGAGCGCTGATCGTACGGCAAGCTCGCGTGTGCGCGTCGCGACCATCAGACCGACGACGCCGTAGATGCCCAGCGCTGCGAGCAACAGGATCACGCCCCCGGCGATAGCGGCGACGGCCGACTGCGTCAGGAAATCGTTCATGCTGTTCTCGCGGAGGGCAAGGCCGGTGACGACGGCGGCCGGCTGGAACTCCGGATCGAGCTCGCGCGCAAGGCTCTCGAGCGTCGTTGTCATCTTCTGCGGTTGCTCGCCCGCGACGCTTCGGGCGATGAGCATCGCGGTCGCCGAACTGCCGCGATCATCGCCAATCGCCACGGTGTCCCAACTGACGCCCGGGTACTGAGCGAACGGCAACAGCAATTGCTCGCGCTCCGTGCTCATCTGCGACGTCGGGAAGTCCGCGGTGACGCCGACGATCGTCAGGGTCTGCTGCGTTTTTGTGTCCTTGCCAAAGAGCAGCCGCTTGCCGAGAACATCGCCGTCCGGCGCGAGCTTGTCGGCGAGCGGCTTTGACACGATGGTCACCGGCTCCGAGCCCACGCGATCCTCGACGGTAAAACCACGCCCGCGAACGAGCGGGATGCCCATTGTCTCGAAATATCCGTCGCCGACGCGTGTCACCTGCGCGACGAGAAACGTCGGCGCGGTATCGGCGCCGGTTGCGAGCGCGACGCTCATGTTGCGACCGCGGAAATCGAGCGGCAGCCCGTCCGCCACGGTGGCGGACGCGACGCCGCTTGCGTGCGCGAGCGTGTCGCGAAGGCGACGGATCTGGGCGCGGGCCTCCTGAATGGTGAGGTCGTCGACCTTCAAGGGCGCGGCGTAAATCAGATCCGAGTCGAATCCGAGATTCATCGTCGCCGTCGCGCGAACGCGGTCGAGCGACTGGCCGCTCATCACCAGCAGCGGCACGGCGATCGCCACCTGCAATGCGGCCGTCACTCGATGGACATTGCCCACGCGCAGCCCGCCACCGCCCGCGTCGTCTTTCAACGACGAAAGGATCGCGGGACGGCTGAAGCGAGTCGCCGGCAACCACCCGAACACGAGGCTCGTGAGGAGGCACAGTCCAAAACAGATCGCGATCATAGAGAGGTCGGGTCTGAGCACTTCCTGAAACTCAGGCGGAATGGGCTGGCCGGTCAGGCGGGAGATGACAGCCGGAAGGTTGAACAGCACCAGCGACGCAAGCGTCCCGCCCGCGAGTGCGAGCACGATCGCTTCGGACAACAGATACTGCGCCAGCCGCGCGCGGCTGGCGCCGATCGCCTGGCGAATGGAGAGCTCACGCTCCCGCATGGCGCTTCGCACCTGCATCATGCCGGAAATGTTCAGCGACACGACCAGCAGCACCATGCCGGTAAGCGTAAACGCGACCAGTTTGATGAGCCAGACCTGCGCACGTTCGAGCACGCCGAGCGGGTCGTAGGCGGCGGCGATCCCGGCTCTGAATTCGTTGGTCTCCGGGTGTTCTTTGGCCAGCCGCGCTGTGACGGCCGCAACGGCCGCGCTCGCCTGCTCAACGCTCACGCCCGGCGACAAACGGCCATGAATGGCCAGCCACTGCTTCGACCGGTCGGCGCGATAGTTCGGGTCTGCCTTGCCGCGTGGGAGCAGGAGCGGATGCCGCTCGAGCGGCACATACAGATCCCAGGCCGAGGCCCCGAAGCCGATATGACCACTAAATCCGTCGGGCGCAATGCCCACCACCACATGGGTAACGCCGTCCAACGTGAGCGTCTTGCCGACGATGTCCAGATCGGCACCCAATTTGTTTTGCCAGTACCGGTAGTTCACAACGACGACGGGATCGGTTGAGTGATCGACGGAAGCGTCGAATCCCGCACCGCTCGCCATCGTCACGCCGAGCGTCTTGAAATAGTTTACCGGCACGAACATCGTTGATGCCGGTGTCTTCGATCCGTCGGCGGTCGGCGATGTGATCTCGCTCTGTCCGCCCATCCAGCCGATCAACGTGATGCCGGTGCCGGCGTCGCCGAGGTCAACGTAGTCGGGATACGACCAGCGCGCGATCGCTTCCTTCGGGCCCGAAGGCGTTGTCACGAGTTCGACAAATCTCTCTGTGTCAACGCCCGTGGGCTGCATGTGCGACAGGCGCGACACGTACGGAATCGCGATGACCGGCGCCATGCCGATGCCGAGCGATATCACACAGACGAACGTAAACGCGCGCGCCCGGGAGAGCGAACGAACCGCGTGACCGAGATCACGCCAGAGGGCTGTGAACATTTTGAGCCACCGGCCACCGGCGCGCGAACGCAGGCAGCAGTCGTAATGTCAATCGCAACATCGTCGTCCATCGCGCGAACGCGCGAGCGTCGCGCCGACGCCATTCGAATCCATATGCGTCCCGAATCGACGCCGGCAACGAGCCGATGGTGATGAGCTGCATCGCGCGAAACAGCGGCCACAACAGCTGCCACTTGCGTGGATACAGGATCGCGCGCGCCAGCGTCCGGCTGCTTTCAGTCACGACAAGCTTTCCGCTGTCGAGCATTTCACGCATGTAAGTGTCGAGCTCAGCGGACGTTCTCGGAAGGCGCCCGGCTGGAATGCCCAGCAGCGGTTCCATGATCGCGGCTTCCAGGCAATAACGGTCGCGGTCGCGCGAGGTCAGCGGCCCGACAAGCAATTCGTACGTCTGCGGAATCGACTCCAGCAGCGTGGCATGCACCCACTGCTGCAACGCGGGGTCGTGGGCGGAATAAACCTCGCCCTGTCCGTCAGCGGATCGGCCACGCACGCGATCGTGAATCACGTTAATACCTGCGGCGGCCGTGATCATCTCGTCTGTTTCTCCAGATGTCAGCGCAAGCATCGCGCGGACTGTCGAGCGCAGCCGCCGGAATCCGGTTACCGGGCAACCGCGAAATGAGCTGTGCTCGCTGACGCCGGCGCCGACGGCGGGGTGCGCAAGCTGAAGAAGGATCGCCCTCCCCCAACCGGCGACGACGACGATCTCGCGGTTGAGCTTCCAGGAAACACTGCCGGGTCCGGCGCGCAGGTGATCGGCTTTGAGCAGCCGGGCCCGAACGGCATTTCGATGACAGTCGAGGACGAGAGCTCGCGAGGTCGCGGCTTTATCGGCCATGGTTCGTCCCGCCATATTCATGACCTCCATGACGAACAGCTTCGTCTGTTCGATCGGCCGAAGTCTTCAGCGTTTGGTGAGCATCGGATGAGATGTCGCTGACAGCGACGCTTTTGGCGAAATCCGGGCTACTTCGGGCGTCGTGTGAGGCCCAGCGCAAGCCCGACGCCAAAGATCACGGCCTCACCGGTGCCGATGATCGCGCGCGACACGGGCCCGAAATCCGGCTCGCCGATGAGCCGGCCAAGCGACGTCAGCACGGCCTGGGATCCCGCCGATCCGCTCGCAATCAGGTGAATCGTGCCGCCGACCAGCGGTCGGCCGGCCAGGCTCAATCCAAGGGCGGCGAGACCGCAGACTGCGGCTGTCACTGCTGCGATGCGAAGGCGGCGGCCGCCGAGCGGCCCCCCGAGCCAGCTTTCAGTTCCGGACGTTGCCAACCCGAAACCAAGCCCCGCGCCGGCGCCGATTGCAAAACCTTCCAGGCCGCCCGCGATGTCCACGTGCATCCCGATGAGCGCGTCAAGGCTCCAACCGGCGAGAAACTGCGCCGCGGTGCCCACGAATCCGCCGCCAATTGCGCCGCCCAAAACGAGCGCGACGACCCGCCACGATCTCGATGTTGTTTCAGCCGCGGCCAACCCGCCGCCGACTCCGGCGCCGCCGGCGGTGCCGCAAGCCGTGCCGATCAGCGCAAGCACTGGCACCAGCACGAACGACGCATCGGCTCCGGGAACAACGGCGAGCAAGAAACCGCCGCAGGCTCCCGCGATCAAACCGGCGAGTGCGCCGCCGAGTGTGGCGCCCGACCAGCGAGCCAGCGCCAGCGTATGAGCAGGCCGGAGGTCGAGTTGCCGAACCGGTGCAGGCTGGCTGCTTCCGACGGGCGCCAGAACGTCGGCCGCGACGGCGTGTGCCGCGTTTTCTACGTCGGCCGAACTCTCTTCCTCCTCACGCACATCGGTGAATACGAAACGATACCCGTGCCGCGAAACCGTTCTGATGAATCGCGGATCCTTCGGGTCATCGTCAAGCACGCGGCGAATAGTCCGGATCGCCTGGCTGAGCGCGCTGTCGGAGACGATGACGTCGCGCCAGACGTTTTCGAAGATGTCGCGGCGATGCACGGCTTCGTGACGGCGCTCGACGAGGAAAACCAGCAGGTCGAAGTACCGCGGAATGAGCGGAAGCTCTTTTCCCCCTCGAAACAGGAGCCGCCGGCGCGGCGAAAGGACAAATTCGTCGAAGTCGTAGCGCACGGCTGTCCAAGGTTAGCAGCAGAGCACCGGCTTTTCCGGAGACGGTCCGCGTACTGATACTCTTAGTGGTCCGGTGAGGTGGCCGAGAGGGTGAAGGCGGCGGTTTGCTAAACCGTTATACGGCCCTAAAGCTGTATCCAGGGTTCGAATCCCTGCCTCACCGCCAATTAACCGCGCATTTTGTTGATCTTCCGGATCACCAGGAAGATCGAGAACGCGATCACAAAGAACATGAAGATCGTCTGGATGAAATTGCCGTACGCGAGCACCGCGCCCAGCGTCTTCGCCTCGGCGATCGGCAACGACGGGTCCTGGCCGCGAAGCGGCACATACCGCTGCGCGAAGTCGACGCCGCCGGTCGCCAGGCTGATGAGTGGCATGACGATGTCGGCGACAAGGGAGTCGACGATCTTGCCGAACGCCGCGCCAATCACCAGGCCGACGGCGAGATCCATCGCGTTGCCCTGATTGACGAACGTCCTGAAGTCCTTGAACATTGACTACCTCCCGTACCGCAGCCGGTAAATCCGGCCGGCTGAGTCGTCGGCAATGAGCAGCGAACCGTCCGGCAGCATGAGCACGTCGGCGGGCCGGCCGAATGCGTCACCTGTCGTGCGGCCGCTCGGCGGCGCGCCGCGGTTCCCGCGGATACCGGTCAGGAACCCATCGACGAGCGCTTCCGAGCCCGTGACCTTGTCGCCATTCGTGAAAATCGCCATCACGCGATAGCCCAACGGCTCGCTGCGATTCCAGGAGCCGTGCTGCGCCTGGATGACGGCGTTCCTGTACTTCGCCGGAAACATCCTGCCCGTGTAGAAGCGAAGGCCGAGCGCCGCCACGTGCGCCCCGACGTTGAGAGCGGGCGCCGTGAAATCGCCGCACGGCCGCTTGTTGCCGAAGTCGGGGTCTTTCAGATCGCCCTGCTGGCAGTACGGAAAACCAAAGTGCATTGCGGGCTTCGACGCGACGTTCAGCTCATCGCTCGGCAGATCGTCGCCGAGATTGTCGCGGCCGTTGTCGCTGAACCACAACGACTTCGTGGACGGATGCCAGTCGAATCCCACAGTGTTGCGCACCCCGTTCGCAAACACTTCCGCGTTCGAGCCGTCGGGCTTCATGCGCATGATCGTCGCGAAGCGCGGTTCATCGAGCCGCTCGCAGATATTGCACGGTGCGCCGACCGACACGTACAGCAAGCCATCCGGACCGAACGCGATGAACTTCCACGTGTGCCCGCTGCCGATGGGAAACTTGTCGTAGCCGACGACCGGCGTGGGCGGCGCGTCGAGTTTTGACTCGATGTCGTCGTACCGCAGAATCTTGCTCACTGCGGCGACGTACAGCGATCCTTTGTGAAACGCCAGGCCGCTCGGCTGCGTCAGGCCTGTGGCGATTGTTTTCACCGCATCCGCCTTGTGATCCTTGTTGGCGTCGACAACGGCGTAGACGCCGCCGCGCATCGAGCCAACAAACAGCGTGCCCTTCGCGCCGAGCGCCATCTCGCGCCCGCCGGCGTTCTCGGCGTAGACCTCGATCTTGAATCCAGCCGGCAGTCTGAGCTTCTCGAGCGGCGGGGGTGCCGCGGCCGGTGGCGCCGGCTGCTGGGCCGAGAGCGCAGTTGACACGGCGAGCAGGGCCGAAATAGCGAGATGGCGCGTCCTCATCGCCGTAGCCTACTCCAATTCAGTTTTGACCTACGCTGTAGGCGGTGTCGCTTTCGGTCTGGCTGATCTTCGGCGTCTTGCTCTTCGTAAACGCGCTGTACGTGGCTGCGGAGTTCGGCGCGGTCGGCGTGCGCCGCAGCCGCGTGCGCCGGCTCAGCGAAGACGGCAATCTGTTCGCGCGTCGCCTCCTCCCATATGTCGAAGACGCCGTCCAGCTCGATCGCTACGTGGCGGCGTCGCAGATCGGCATCACGCTCTCGAGCCTGATCCTCGGGGCGTACGCCCAAGCCACGGCCACCGTCGCGCTCGCGCCGTGGATCAGCCGCACCTTCGGCGGCATGTTCCATCTCGACGCGCAGGACGCGATTTCAGCGGCCACCGTGACGGTGCTCGTCGTGCTCACGGCGGTGCAGGTCGTGTTCGTCGAGCTGATTCCCAAGTCCACGGCTCTCCAGTTCCCGACGCAGGTCGCACTCGGCACAGTGCTCCCAATGCTGGCATCGGTCCGCATCTTCGGACCGGTCATTTACGTGCTGAACGGCGCGGCGTCCGGGCTGCTGCGTCTCTTCGGCGGCGGACCGACGACGCATCGACACCTCCACTCGCCGCAGGAGATCTCACTCCTGATTGCCGAGAGCCGCGACGGCGGCTTGCTCGAGCCCGATGAGCACAAGCGTTTGCATCGCGCGCTGCAACTCAGCCTCCGAACCGCCGGGGATCTCATGATTCCGCGCGCACGGCTGACGATGCTCAACGCGGATACGCCCTGGAGCGATGTGATCCGCGTCGTTGCGGCAAGCCCGTTCAGCCGCCTGCCTGTTTATCGGGGCACGCCCGACCAGATCTACGGCATCGTCCGTGTGAAGGACCTTGTCGGCCGGTTCATCACCGACTCGCAGCGCGCGGTCGATCTATCAGCGAGGCCAGAAAAACTCGACACGCTGGTGCGCCCGGTGCCGCGGATCCCTGCCGACCTGCCGGCCGACCGGATTATCGGGGCGCTTCGCGCCAAACGCGCGCACCTGGCCATCGTCGTCGACCCGAGTGTCGCCGAAGACGCGCCGGATCGGGTGGTCGGCATGGTGACCATTCACGATGTGATCGGAGCGCTGCTGTGACGCTCACCGTGATCATCATCGTCGTCGTCGTGTTCCTGCTGCTGAATGGGTTTTACGTCGCGGCGGAATTCTCGCTCGTCGGCGCGCCTAAAACCGCGATCGAACACCACGCCGCGGAAGGCGACCGGATGTCCGGGCGTTTGATGGCGCTGATGAATTCGTCGCATCAGCAGGACCGCTACATCGCGACGTCACAGTTCGGCATCACGGTGGCGAGCCTCGGTCTCGGCATGTTCGGGGAACACGCGCTCGCCGAGTATCTCTCGCCGCATCTCGAGTGGACGGGACGGTTTCGCGGGATCAGCGCGCACACGCTCGCGAGCATCCTCGCTATCGGCATCCTCACATGCGGCCACATCGTGATCGGCGAGATGCTGCCGAAATCGATTGCGCTGCAGCACACAGAGCGCGTGGCGCGGTGGTTGTACTGGCCGATGCGGGTGTCGTGGTTTGCGGCGTTCCCGTTCGTGTGGACGTTCAGCCGTATCGGCGCGATCATGATTCGCTTGCTCGGCATCGAGCGAAGCGCGCATACCGACGATCAACTTCACACCGTTGACGAGCTGCGGATGATCGTCGAGGAGAGCGAAGAAGGCGGCGCGCTGCGCGCGGAATCCGGCCGGCTGCTCGGCGAATTGTTCGAGTTCGGCGATCTCACAGCCAGCCAGGTGATGGTGCCGCGCGTGCGTGTCGTCGGCGTGCCGCTCGGCGCGACGCCTGCGGATCTGCGCGCGCTGCTTCTGTCGTGCCTTTACACGAGGTATCCGGTCTACGACCAGGACCTCGATCATATCGTCGGCATGTTGCATGTGAAGGATTTGCTGCGGCGGATCCTTGCGGACGAGTCGGTCAGCGCTGCGGACCTCCGGTCGATGCCGGTCGTTCCAGAGACGGCGCCGCTCGACGATGTGCTGAAGGTGATGCAGCGGGCAAACGCGCACATGGCGATGGTGATCGACGAGCACGGCGGCACGGCCGGCACGATCAGCATCGAGGATCTGTCGGAGGAGGTTGTCGGCGAGATCTCAGAAGACGCCTCCGAGGTCCCATCCTTATTAGAGGAGTCTCACCGCGTGTGGCGCGTCGCCGGCACGGCACGCGTAGAAGAGGTTGGCCAGAAGTACGACCTTGAGCTGGAACATGAGGATGTCGACAGCGTGAGCGGCCTGGTGCTGGCGCGCCTTGGGCGGCCGCCGGTCGTTGGCGATGTGATCGATTTTGAACAGCTGCGTTTTGAAGTTCTGTCGGTGGCGGGACGAGGGGTGCGCGAGGCTCGTGTATCCGTGATATCTCATGCCGATGAACAAGGTGATCCTGGCTAGCGCGTTGCTGCTTGCGACAACAGTTACGGCCGGCAAGCCGGAAGAGCGCGTGCGGATCTGGTAAGCAGCCAGACCCAGACAGCGGCAATCCACAGCAGGTTGGACACCATCAGGTGAGCCATTTGAAGCGCGAGCGGCGCGAGCATCAGCAGATTCGCGGCGCCAAGCGCCACCTGCCCTGCGATCAGCCACACGAGTGACCGGGCCGGCGTTCGCAGCGCCGGCTCGTCCATCGCGCCGCTGCGAACGACGACGGTAATGAGGATGGCGCTGACGACGACGGCAATCGCCGGATGCCAGACGCGCAATCGGACCAGGAAATGCGCGCCCGGATCCAGATCCGCCGCGAAGCCGTCAGCCAGCGTTGCCGCCGGAAACAGCGTGTCGCCAAGCGCCACAACCGCGCCCACTCCGGCGACGACGATGATGCCGGCCAGCCCGGCGCGCAGCCAGCGCTCCCATCGCGCCGCCTCAGGCGGCGGCCATGACACAGTCGCCGGCGCGGCCGCCACGATCG
This sequence comes from Vicinamibacterales bacterium, assembly GCA_046598935.1. Lineage (GTDB taxonomy): Bacteria > Acidobacteriota > Vicinamibacteria > Vicinamibacterales > SCN-69-37 > SCUN01. The sequence continues at coordinate 10,403 of JBKJHW010000022.1, forward strand.
TCCACGTGTAACAACCGACGAGCAGCAAAGTGTTTGTCAGGTGCAGCGCGATGTAAATCGCGCGAAGCATCGACGCGTTGTCCTCAACAAGCCGCAGCAGCACAATGCCGGCGCCGATCAGCGCTTCGATAATGACGAACACGAGAGACCACTTCGCTGCGCGACGTGCCGCGTGACCGGCCGGGAATGTCTTGACCGCCATCCACAGCAGAAGCCCCGTCATCAGCAGAATCAACCCGCTGGTCATCCGGTGCGCGAACTCGATCATCGTCTTCAGCGTCGGCGCGAGGGGAATGACTTCGCCGTTACAAAGCGGCCAATGCGCGCCGCAACCGGCGCCCGAGCCTGTGGCCCGAACAACGGCGCCCCAAACAATGACCAGGATGGCGTAGACGAGCACCATCCAGGCAAACCGGCGGAACTGGCTGGGAGACAAGCGCCGTCGTGAGATCGCGAAGGTCATTGACGCGGAGTATAGTCAAACCTCGTCGAGCCCGTGCATTCACGAAACCGTTTCCGCGCGGGGTATGACTTTTCCCGGCTGATCAAACGCAGCCCGGCGCTCGAAGCATTCGTTTCAACAGCCAAACACGGCGGGCCTTCGATCGATTTCGCCAACCCTGAAGCCGTGATGGCGCTCAACCAGGCCCTGCTCGCCGACGCGTACGGCCTCAACTGGAGTGTGCCGCGCGGCGCGCTGTGTCCGCCGATTCCCGGACGAAGCGACTACCTGCACCACCTCGCGGATCTGTTGTCGATTGAGATTGAGGACGGGCACACAAATAAGAAACCCGCCGCGATTCCTCGGGGCGCGGCCGTGCGAATTATCGACATCGGTGCCGGCGCCAACGCGATCTACCCGATGATCGGCGCGAGCGAATACGGTTGGAGTTTCGTCGCGACGGAGATCGATCAGACGGCCATGCGATGGGCGCGCCAGGTCGTGCGCGTGAATCGCTCCATTGCGAAGTTGATCGAGTATCGCCTGCAGCCGAATCCGCTCGCCTGCTTCAGCGGCGTCACAAAGCCGGGCGAACGCTTTGCGGCGTCAATGTGCAACCCTCCGTTCCACGCATCGGCGCGGGCGGCCGCAGACGGCTCGACCCGCAAGCGGAGGAACTTGAACATCACGGGAGCCGAGCCGCTGAACTTCGGCGGGACGTCCAACGAGCTGTGGTGCGCCGGCGGCGAGACGGGATTCATCGAACGCATGATCGCTGAAAGCGCCGCGCGGCCGCGGCTCTGCGGCTGGTTCACGACGCTCGTGTCGAAAAGCGAGCATCTCCCGCAGCTGCGGCGCGCGCTGAAATCCGTGGGCGCGGCGCACACGACCGTCGACATGGCGCTGGGAAACAAGAACAGCCGCATCCTTGCGTGGACGTTCTCACGTCCATGAGCTCGCCGGCCGGAACCGCTATCGCGTGAGCGACTGCGTCTCGGCGATCTTCTCGCGCAGCTTCGCGATGAAACGCGCGGCGATCGCCGGCTCGTAGCCAGCGGCGCGGAAGGCGTCGTTCCATTGCGTGTCACTGAGGCGGCCGAGCAACTCGCCCGCCCACTTCGCGTCGTCGGGCGTGATGCGGTCGCGCGTCAGATTCTTGTACCAGCCTTTGTAGGCAAACTGCACGAAGCCGTTTTGGGCGCCGAGGATGAACGGTATCTGCTCGAAGGCGTCGATGTCGTTCTTGGCCGGCGAGATTAACTGAGCATCGCCGAGCGCGGCGCCGATGTCGCGTACAGCGAAGAGCTTTTCTTTGTCGCCCTTGGTTTCGTAGAGGGTGTTGTTGCTCGACTTCATGTCGGTGCTGTTGAACATCGTCAGAAGAACAATCAGCCCCTGATACGGTTTCGTGCCGACGAAGGGATTGTCGTCCCAGTTCCAGATGCCCTCGTCGGTCCAGTCGAAGTCCTTGAGCCGGAAACGGCCGCCGGTTTCGACGTGGGTGCCGAAGTCGTCCTTCAGGTTGAACGCGGGCACGTAATAGACGGGAGCCTGGTGATAACCGATGGCCGAAAGAAGCCGCGACAGCACGACTTCGACCTGATCTTCCGGACCGACGCGGCCGGGGTAAGCCTGCTTGACGCTCCATTCGCGGCCTTCCGGATCGCGGACGGTCAAGCCGAGGTTGACTCCGGTGTGTTTGCGTTCGACGAATGAGTAGACCGCGGCCGGGTCCGGGGCGTTCTTCGCTCCCCACGGGCCGATGAAGAGATCGCGCTCTTCGAGATTCGGCGGCTCGACCCATAGACTGGCGCCGGCCGGCGCGGCGCGCGTCGGCGCAATCGGTTTTTTCACGCCGGCGCACGACACTGATAGCGCCGCAGCCACGATGAAGTTCAGGCTCAGGCGCGCCGTTCCGCGAATCATCGGAGTCCTCCCCACGGCACGAAGGGCGCGTTGACAGCGCGGCGCAACAGTCTTGACATGCTGAGCGGGTCCTGGAAGCGGACGACGGCGCGCCAGCCTTCACGGCCGTGAGCAACGTCGACCAGCGCGAAGGTCTGTCGCCGGGTGTGAAGACGCAGACCGGCGCCATACGAGCGCTCGTGGAAATTAACTTCGTCCCATCGCGGCGCGACGCTGCCGGCATCGGCAAAGAGCGCGAGCGCCAGGTGCGTCATCAGCGCAAGCCGGATCTCGGCGTTGGCGAGGATCATGTTTCGATCGCGGAATCGGTAGGTGTCGAACGATCGCAGCGTATTCGGGCCGCCAAGGCTTGGCTGCAGATAGAGCGGCACGTTCTCGGCTTTTTTCGACCCGATCCCCCACCCATGCAACGCGACGACAATGCGGCCCGCTGCGAGGGGAAGAAATGCTGCGGCTTTGATTTCGTTTTGCGTGAAGTCAAAGCGTCCGTCTTCGCGATCGTCGAATCGCACGGACGCTGCGTGAAGGAGGACTCCGCGTGAGGGATTATCGGGAAAGTCGCGTCGGTCAATCGTCAGCGAGACGCCGGCGGGAACAAAGGTTCGCTCCTCGCGTCCGAGGCCGAAAAGGCTGCCCTTGCCGTCGACGTTGAGCCGGCTGATTTCCCCGCCGAGCGCCATCCATTTCACGGGCCGCAGCTTCATGTAGCCTGCCACCTGGTTTGATCGCAGCCGGTAGGTGTCTCTGGAATCCTTCCCGGAAAGCGGGCCCTCGGCATACGCGACTACGCCGCGATCGTCGTGCCACTTCACCTGCGCGCCGGCTTCGATACGGCTTCGCGCGATTCGCGGGAACTCCAGCCGCGCCTGTGCCCGCTTCGAGTTGTTGACCGAAATTGCGGCCGAGCCGTCGAAGAAGACGCGGTCTTTCTTGAGCCACTGCCGGTACCCGGGGCCGATCGAGATCCCGGCGCCATGGACAGCCTGGGTGGTATCGATGTAATACCCGTTCGTGATATCGCCCTTGCCGAAGTGGCGGTCGGCGAAGAGATGAATCCGCTTAATCAGCTTCGGCTCGTCGACGAGGCCGGGCGCTTCAGTCGCCGTCGCCGGCAGTGGCGGAGCGTCCTGCGCAGCGGCCGCGAGCGGCCATGTGCAGGCAAGCACACAAAACAGGAGTAATGGATTCAGCTTCTTGGTAAGCGCGCTACCGTACTGGGGCTGCACTCCCCTTGCTATTGCATGTTGCGGGCCAACTTCTGGCTTTGGCGATGGTTTGCGGAGTCACTCACCGAGACCGCCGATGGGTAGGGTATTTACTCGCTGCGCAGCGCCCGGGTAATAGCCAAATATCAAACCGATCGCGCTCGACGCGTATTATGGGCTATGGGCTCAGGGCACCTCCTCGCCGCGCTCTTTTTTCTCGCCCCGCAGACTGCCGTGCCGGTGTCAATCCCTTCGGCCTATCAGAACGCGCTCACAACCCTGTCGCGCCCGGGTGATTTCAAAGACGGGGTGCTGAAAGTGAATCTGGGCAGGTCGGACCTCAAGGTCACGATCAACGGCAAGCCGATGCCGACATCGCTCGGGTTCGGCGGATGGGTGGCGTTCACGTCAGGGGACATGAAGATGAGCGTCATGATGGGCGATCTGGTGCTGACCGAGGATCAGGTCAATCCTGTGATGTCGACGTTACTCGACCAAGGGCTTGAAGTTACTGCGCTGCACAACCATTTCTTCTGGGAGTCACCGCGCGTGTTTTACATGCACGTGCACGGTCATGGCGACATCGCAGACCTTGCGAAGAAGGTGAAGCCGGCTATCGATTTGATGATGAAGGACGTCGCGCCTCCGTCGGCGCCGGCTGCGCCGCCCGCTCTGGCGTTCGACGCCGCGGCACTGGCCCGCATCATCGGCACGCAAGGTGAACAGTCTGGAGCTGTCTACAAGATCACGATCGGACGGTCCGATCTGTCCGTGAAGGAAATGGGTGCGGTCATCAACGCACGCATGGGACTCAATACCTGGGCCGCGTTTACTGGCACTGCGAATACGGTGGTCGTGGCCGGGGACATCGCCATGCTCGGCAAGGAAGTCACTCCCGTTTTGACGGCGCTCCGAAAGGCCGGGATCTTGGTCGTGTCACTGCATCACCACATGGTCGGAACACAGCCGGAGATCTACTTCTTGCACTATTGGGGTGAGGGCAAGCCCGAGACGCTCGCCGCGGGTGTGAAGTCAGCAATCGATCGGCTGGGCAAGTAGAAAGGTTAAAGAGACGACGGTAGGCTCACTTGATGTTGGGATCGGCGGTGACGCTTGAATTCGGCTATGAGTCGAGAATTGCCGGGTCGCCGCCTCTGAGAATGACGTCACAACAGCGACGCGCAATGTCGACGGTCGTCGCAAGCCCCGCGCGTACATCGAGCGATGGTCCGGCAACGGCGCGGATCAGCGTGCTGATTTGGGCGGCGATTCGCTCGTCATCGGGTCCGAGCGCTGTTCCGTGATCACTGGCAAGGAAAACAATCGGCTTCCGAACTCCAGACGTGAGAACAGAGCCGTGAAGAGCACCGTCGATGTCGATGCTTCCGCGACAACGTAAGTCAGCGTTGCAAAACTGAGCGCCGGAAGCCCCACCGAGGGAGTGCCCAACAACCACGATGTTGTTCAGGTCCATCCGGCCGGCAAGAGGAGATGTCGATCGGTCCGGTGCTTGAAGTCGATCGATCACATAAGCCATGTCTGCCGCCCAAGCATCCTGCAACGCCGCAAGGAGGCGCTCCGCCTGCTGGGCGTTCATCGTTTCCGGATTGAGAGTCTCAGGTCGGTAGACGACTTCGCCGCTCGGCAAGACTACGGTCGCCGTTCGGTACGGAGCGTCGAAACCCACAACGACATACCCGTAGCTCGCCGGATGGCGTCGACTAGAATCGCACCATGAATCGCCTTGAGCATTGGCAGCGCGTCTATTCAACGAAATCCGAGCAGGAAGTGAGTTGGTTTGAATCATCGCCGACGATCTCGCTGCGTCTGATGGAAGCGGCGGGTCTCAACGTCGATACGTGCGTCGTAGACATTGGCGGCGGGGATTCCCATTTGATTGATGCGCTGCTGGCGCGCGGGCTTGATTGCATGGCGGTCCTCGATGTTTCGGAAGCGGCACTGGAGCGCGCGAAGGCGCGGCTTGCGGACTCGTCCGTAGTGCCGACGTGGATCGCGGCCGATGTCACGGGTACCTGGTCGCTGAAGCCGATGGATATTTGGCACGATCGCGCGGTGTTCCACTTCCTGACGGCGCCGCAAGATCGGGCTGCTTACGTCTCACACGTGTGCGGCGTTCTCAAGACCAACGGCACCGCGATCATTGCCACGTTCGCGCCCGACGGTCCTGAAAAGTGCAGCGGACTATCTGTGGCTCGATATTCGCCGGAAACGCTCGCCGCTGAGCTTGGAGAACACTTCAAGCTGGTCGAGTCCGTTTCACATATCCATCAGACACCGTGGGGCTCACCACAATCGTTTCAGTACTCTCGGTTCACGCGAACTCACTGAGCCAGAACCGACGACCAAACGGGCCACCGGCAGACAGACGCCGAATCGTCGAGATTGGGCGTTGTAAGAAAGGATCGATCTCGATCCTCTTGATATGCAGACAGGAGCTATTAAGATGCTCAGGCACCATCCCCGTTTCAGCCGCTGGAGTTCTTGATCGCGTCGATCGAAAAAAGAAGCAAATCATCTTTCGACATTCGTCTTCACGGCCGAGCGCATCTTTGAAATTCGGGAGCCGGGCAAAGATTTCACTGTGTATGTGCGACCACAGCTGAAGCGGGTCAAGTAGGCGCAGGTCTCACTAGCGTTTTCGTTTGAACACGTCAATTGGCGGAGAGAGGGATTCGTGCCGAGCGCGGCGTGCCTCGGCATGCCGCGCGAAGCCTGAAGCCGTCTCGAAACGCCATCCGAAGATGAGCGTCAGCGAATCGAAGGATGGCGGAGAGAGAGGGATTCGAACCCCCGGATACCTTTCGGCATCAACGGTTTTCAAGACCGCCGCCTTAAACCGCTCGGCCATCTCTCCGTGACGCGCGCAAGAGCGCGCGTCGAACACTCAGATCCGCACGAACACTCAGCGAGAGCGTACGAACCCTCAGGCGCGCGGACCTAAAGGTCCGCACCTACGAACGAACGATCTTTTCCAATCCGCCCATGTAGGGGCGAAGCGCCTCTGGAATTGTCACTGATCCGTCTTCGTTCTGGAAATTTTCCAGAATCGCGATCAGTGTCCGCCCCACCGCAAGACCCGAGCCGTTCAGCGTGTGCACGTGTCGCGCCTTGCCGGCGCCGTCTGGTCTGAACTTGATGTTAGCGCGGCGGGCCTGAAAGCTCTCGGTGTTGCTGCACGAAGAAATTTCGCGGAACGCCTTCTGGCTCGGCAGCCACACGTCGATGTCGAAGGTCTTCGCAGAACCAAAGCCCATGTCGCCCGTGCAGAGAAGCACGCGGCGATACGGCAGGTTCAGCCGTTCGAGAATGGTTTCAGCATTTCGTGTCAGCGCTTCGAGCTCATCGTGCGATTGCTCGGGCGTCGTGAATGTCACAAGCTCGACCTTCGCAAACTGGTGCTGGCGAATCAATCCGCGAACGTCCGCGCCGTACGAGCCGGCTTCGCTGCGAAAGCACGGCGTGTAGGCGGTGTATTTGATCGGCAGCTGCCGGCCGTCGAGGATCTCCTCTCGGTGAAGATTGGTCAGCGGCACTTCCGCGGTCGGAATCAAAAACAGATCCCACTCCCCCGCTATCTTGAACAGATCCTGCTCGAACTTCGGCAGATTGCCCGTGCCGGTGAGCGCATTCCTGTTCACGAGATACGGCGGCACCACTTCCGTGTAGCCGTGCTCCTGTGTGTGCACGTCGAGCATGAAACTGATCAGCGCGCGCTCGAGACGCGCGCCGGCGCCGGTCAGCACGGAGAAGCGCGCGCCCGACATGCGCGTCGCGCGCTCGAAATTCAGAATCCCCAGCGCTTCGCCGATTTCCCAGTGCGCCTTCGGCGTAAACGCGAAGTCGCGCGGTGTGCCCCACGTCCGCACTTCCGCGTTGTCGTCAGCAGACGTCCCCACCGGCACGGATTCGTGCGGAAGATTCGGAAAGGCGAGCATGAGCGCGTCGCGACGGGCGTCAATTTCAGTCAGCGCCGGTTCGAGCGACTTGATTTCAGTGGCGCGGGCCTTGTTCCCCGACAGAATGTCTGTGGCGTCGCGCCCTTCTTTCTTGGCGCGTGCAACCTCTTCGCCGGCGGAGTTCTGCTCGCGTTTGAGGTTCTCGATCTTCTGAATGGCGGCAAGCCGCTCCGTGTCGAGCGCGTGCAGCAATGCGAGGTCGGCGGAGAAATCGCCGTTACGCGTCGCCAGGCGCCGGGCGACATCGTCAGCATGATCGCGAACGTAATTCGGATCGAGCATGACGATCTACGTCGTCTCCGCTTTGGCAGCCGGCTTGGACTCGGACTTGGTTTCGGATGTCGATTCGGATTTGGTTTCCGTTTTCGATTCCGATTTGATTTCTGATTTCGAATCGGACTTGGACTCCGGCTTCGCATCGGGCGCCGACGCGCTCGGCGAACCCTTCGCGTAGTCGGTGATGTAGAAGCCGGAACCCTTGAAGGCGATACCCGGCGCAGACACAAGCTTGGTGATGGGGCCCTTGCCGCACAGGTCACACTTCTTCAAGGGGGGATCCGAGAACTTCCGGATCTTCTCGAACCGCTTCTTGCACGATTGGCACTGATATTCGTAAAGGGGCATGAAATGGGCGCGTCGAGCCTCTCATTATAGATAATCGCTACACACATGCCCGGCACCCTCTACATGGTCGCCACCCCGATCGGGAACCTGGAAGACCTGACGTTCAGGGCAAAGCGCATTCTGGGCGAAGTGGACCTGATCGCCGCCGAGGATACCCGCCGGACAAGTCACTTATTGGCCCACTACCAGATCAAAAAGCCCATGGTCTCCCTGCGAGAGCACAACGAAACCCGGGAAGCCGCCCGTCTTGTAGAGAAAATGCTCGCCGGCGCATCCATAGCAGTGGTCACAGACGCGGGAACCCCAGGCATCGCCGATCCCGGCGCGAGAATGGTGAACGCGGCTCGCGCCGCCGGTATAACCGTCGTCCCTATCCCGGGCGCGAGTGCGGTGTCAGCAGTAATGAGCATCTCGGGGTCGACCGTTCCTGAATTCACATTCCTCGGGTTCCCTCCTGCCAAAGGAGAAGAGCGAAACCGATGGTTTAACCGGCTCGCCGGCTACGACCACCCCGTCGTTCTCTTTGAAGCGCCGCACCGCATCGAGAGAACGCTCGAAAATTTGGACGAATTATTGGTCGATAAACATATTTTAGTATCAAGAGAGCTGACTAAGCTTAATGAAACAGTGGTTAAAAGACCTAGTAATGTATCAAATTTGTATATTAAACAGCTCGGCGAGTTTTGCTTGGTTGTTATTCCTGAAATTGAAGCCACCCGTATCCCCACTGACCCAGCCTCTCTGCAAGTCGAAGCCTACAAACTTTTCTCTCAGCTCACCTCCGGGCAAGAGGTTTCTGAAGATTTGGCCATAGAATTGATCGCTTTGAAACTGGCCGTGACCGAGGCCGTGGCCCGAAAGGCCGTCAAGAAAGCGAAAATTTCGGTTAAACAACAGAAACAACAGTGAGGGGTTCTATGGCCAAACGGCCCGTAAAAAAGGCGACGAAACCGGCAGCAAAGTCCGGCGGATCAAAATCCAAGCCCAAGGCTCAGGCAAAACCGACCAAGCCGGCACAGAAAGCCGCGCCGCCAGCCAAGGCGAAGCCCACCGCCTCAAAAGCCGCCTCAAAAGCCGCGTCGAAGCACACGTCGGCGCCGCCGCGAATTTTTCGGCAAACGCCGCCGCCTCTGCCTCCCCCGCCGCTCGCAGCTCCCAAGCCGCCTGCCGCCGGCGCCGTGGCCCTTTTCGAGCGCGGAATGGCTGAGCTCCATCGCCACAACTATTCGGGCGCCAAGACCACGTTCGTCGGAATCCTCGACGCCTTTCCCAGCGAAGGCTTTCTCACGGACCGCGCCCGCGTGTACCTCCAGCTCGCCGAGCGGGAACTCCAGCGCCGGCCTGCGTCGAGCGGCACCGTCGAAGAGCGTCTCACTGCCGCCACCGCAGCGCTCAATAACAACGACGATGCCGAAGCCGGCCGCCTGGCGGAGAGCGCGTTCAAGGACGACAAGTCGCAGGACCTCGCGGTCTACCTCATGGCTATTGTCGCCGCGCGGCAGGGCCGCACCGGCGACGCGCTCGCGCACATCAAAATGGCGATCGAAATCAATCCCGAAAGCCGGATCCAGGCGCGCCAGGACGAAGAGTTCGACATCCTCCTCGAACTCGACGAGTTTCATACCCTGACCGAAGCCCCGCCCACGCCAGCGCCGGCTCAGATGCCCAAGAAGCCTTTTCGGAAGGGCAAGTAGTTACCCCAACGTGACTTCCCTTCACGTCGTCGTACTTGCGGCCGGCAAAAGCACGCGGATGAAATCCGCGCGGCCAAAAGTGCTGCACGATCTATCGGGCCGCATGCTCATTGAGCATGTACTGCACTCGGCTGCGGCCCTCGATCCCGAAACAACCACGCTCGTCGTCGGCCACGCGGCCGACGATGTGCGTGCCGCGCTTGCGGCGTGGCCATCGCTCGAGTTCGTTGTGCAGTCGCCGCAGCTCGGCACCGGTCACGCGCTGCTTCAGGCTGAATCAGTCCTGAAGGACAAGAAGGGTCTGCTCCTTCTTCTCTACGGCGACGTGCCGCTGCTCTCGACCGGCACACTGCAGCGCCTCCTCGAAACGCATCGCGGTTCCAAAGCGGCGGCGACGATTCTGACCACGCAGATGCCTGATCCGTACGGCTACGGTCGAATCGTCCGCGATGCCGGCGGCAACATCTCCCGCATCGTCGAAGAGCGGGACGCGTCAGCTGACGAGCGCACGATCCGCGAGATCAACAGCGGCATCTACGTGTTCAACCTGGCCGGGCTCTTCCGCGCTTTGCACAATCTCGCCAACGACAACGCGCAGGGCGAGTACTACCTGACGGATCTCGTCGCCGCGTTCTACCAGGACAAGAAGAAAGTCGAATCGCTCCTCCTTCATAGCGCCGATAGCGCCGATGAGCTTCGCGGCATTAACAGCCGCGTGGAGCTTGCAGAGCTCACGGCCATTATCCGTGCGCGAAAGAATCGCTCGCTGATGATCGCCGGCGTCACGCTCGAAGATCCTCGGTCGACGTACGTGGACGAAGACGTGACGGTCGGCCCCGACACGACGATTGGCCCGAACGTTCGTCTCCAGGGAAAAACAACGGTGGGTGAGCGGTGCCGGATTGAGGCAGGGTCGCGGCTCACCAATGTCGCGGCCGGCAGCGGCATCACGATTCTCGACCACTGTGTGATCACCGACGCGGTCATCGGCGATGACGCCAGGCTGGGCCCGTTCGCGCACATTCGGCCCGGGTCCGTTGTCGGGCCTGGGGCGCATGTCGGCAATTTCGTCGAGCTGAAAAAGACGACACTTGGCCGGGGATCAAAGGCCAATCACCTGGCGTACCTCGGCGACGCGAGAATCGGCGACGGCGTCAACGTCGGCGCCGGAACGATCACGTGCAATTACGACGGCGTCAACAAACACGTAACCACGATCGAAGATGGCGCCTTCATCGGCAGCGACACACAACTGATCGCGCCGGTCACGATCGGCCGTGGCGCCTATGTCGGCACGGGCTCCACGATCCGGGAAGACGTTCCGGCCGGCGCGCTCGCGGTGAGTGCGGGCAAGCAGCGGAATCTCGACGGCTGGGTCGAGCGCAAGAAACTGAAGAAAGAGTAGGGCAGTTCGTCATGTGCGGCATCGTCGGCTACGTCGGACCTCGGCCGGTCCTTCCAATCCTCATTGAAGGTCTCCGCAAGCTCGAGTACCGCGGCTACGACTCCGCGGGCGTGGCGCTGATCAGCAACGGCAATCTCGATTTGCGCCGGAGTGCCGGGAAGCTGTCGAAGCTCGAAGATGTGATCGCGCTCAAGCCGTTTCCGTCGGATGTGGCGCACTACGGCGTTGGCCACACGCGGTGGGCCACCCATGGGCGGCCGACGGAAGAGAACGCGCACCCGCACCGCGATTGCAAAGGGCGGATCGTCGTCGTGCACAACGGCATCATCGAGAATTACCTCGAGCTGAAGCGCGAGCTTCTCGCGGAGGGGCACGTTTTCGTTACCGAAACCGACACCGAAGTCGTCGCGCATTTGCTCGAAAAGGAAACCCGCGGCGATGGGCTGCTCGCCGCGACGCGACGCGCGCTGAAGCGGCTCCGCGGCCTGTTTGCGCTGGTGATCCTGTCGGCCGACGACCCCGACACGATTATCGCGGTAAGAAACGGCCCGCCGGTTGTGGCCGGCATCGGCGACGGCGAGTACTTCATCGCGTCGGATATTCCCGCGATCCTCGCGCACACCCGCGACGTGGTCTTCCTCGAAGACGAAGAGGTCGCCATTATCACGAAGTCGGGCGCACGATTCGAGGACTACAAGGGAAACGAGCGAAAACGAAAGACGCAGCGCATTACCTGGGATCCAGTGATGGCGGAGAAAGCCGGCTACAAGCACTTCATGCTCAAGGAAATCCACGAGCAACCGTGGGCGGTGCGTGAAACGGTGCTCGGGCGCGCGTCGGCGGAAACAAGCCGCGTTTACCTTTCGGAAATGGCGCTCGACGATGAGGCGCTGCGCAAGATCGAGCGCGTGATCATCCTGGCGTGCGGCACATCGTGGCATTCGGCGCTCGTCGGAAAATTCCTGATCGAAGAATTAGCCAGAATTCCGGTCGAAGTCGATTACGGCTCCGAGTACCGCTATCGCGACCCGATCGCTGACAAGAACACGCTGGCGATCATCATCACGCAGTCGGGCGAAACGGCCGACACGCTGGCGGCGCTGCGCGAAGCGAAGAGCAAGGGCGCGAAAAGCATTGCCATCTGCAACGTCGTCGGCAGCATGGCCACGCGAGAATCGGACGGGACGGTTTACACGCACGCGGGTCCAGAAATCGGCGTGGCATCGACGAAGGCCTTCACCACGCAGCTTGTCGCGCTGCAGCTTCTCGCGGTGCACATCGCGCAAGCGCGCGGCACGATCAAGGTCGAGCGCGCCAAGCGTCTACTCGATGGACTCGACCAGCTCCCCGTGCTGATCGAACAGGCCCTGAAGACGGACGAACAGATTCAGAGAGTCGCGAAGCGGTTTTACAACTGCACCGACTTTCTCTACCTGGGCCGCGGCATCAACTATCCGATCGCGCTCGAAGGCGCGCTGAAGTTGAAGGAAATCTCATACATCCACGCCGAGGGCTATCCGGCGGGCGAAATGAAGCATGGCCCGATCGCGCTGATCGACGAAAAACTGCCGATCGTGGCGCTCGTGCCGAATGACGCAGCCTCCGAAAACCCGGTTTTTGAGAAGATGATGGGCAACATCCAGGAAGCCAAGGCGCGCGGCGGTACGATCATCGTGGTCACGACGCCGTCGATGGCAGGGGAGTTCGCTGAAGTGCTCGATTCCACTGATGAAGTCATCATCGTGCCGGATTCGGATCCGTTGCTCACGCCCGTGTTGATGGTGGTGCCGCTTCAGTTGCTGTCGTACCACATTGCCGTGAGACGAGGCTGCGACGTCGATCAGCCGAGAAATCTCGCGAAGAGTGTAACAGTCGAGTAGATCTAGCTAACCTTGGAGGGCCATGGGGAGCCATGGGGAAACCCTTCTCTTTTTCTAAGAGCTTTTAGAAAAGCTGGCCTCCATGGCTCTCCATGGCCCCCCAAGGTTAGATTGCTCTTAGGACCGCATCGCCGAATGCGGAAGTCGGCGTCGATCCACCGAGATCCGCCGTTCGTAACCCGCTAGCCAGCGTCGTTTCGACCGCGCGCTCGAGCGCGGATGCCTCTTCACCAAGTTTCAAACTCGATCGCAGCAGCATGGCCGCAGAAAGCAAAGCGCCACATGGATTGGCGATGTTCTTGCCGGCGATCGTTGGCGCGGATCCATGCACGGGCTCGAACAATCCAGCGCCCTCGCCGAGGCTGGCTGACGGCAGCATCCCGAGCGATCCGCAGATTGCGCCGGCCTCGTCCGACAGGATGTCGCCGAACAGGTTTTCAGTGAGCAGCACGTCGAACGACGAGGGCGCGCAGGCGAGTTTCATCGCACACGCATCGACGTATTCGTGGGTCAGCTGCACGTCCGGGTATTGCTTCGCGACATCGTTCACTGTCGCGCGCCACAGTTGCGATGTTTCGAGAACGTTGGCCTTGTCGACGGAAACGACTTTCTGTCGCCGCAGTCGCGCGAGATCAAATGCGACGCGCGCCACGCGTTCAACTTCCGGCCTCGAGTAGCGCAGCGTGTTGATGGCCTGGTCCGTCGCGCGATTCCATTCGCGCGGCTCGCCGTAATACAAACCACCGAGCAGCTCGCGCACGACGATCATGTCCGTGCCCGCGAGAACGGATGGCTTCAGCGGGCCGCTGTCTTCGAGACCGGCCCACGCTTTTGCCGGGCGGAGATTCGCGAACACGCCAAGCGCCTTCCGGAGCGCGAGCAGCGCCGACTCCGGCCGCGAGCCCGGCGGCAGATGATCGAACGCCGGGTCGCCGACGGCGCCGACGAGCACGGCGTCGGATGCGAGCGCGGCTGCGAGCGTTTCGTCCGGCAGGGGAGGGCGATTTGCCGCGAGCGCGGCGGCGCCGATCAGATGCTCACTGAACGAGAAGTTCTGGCCGAACTTATCCGCCACGCGCTCGAGGGCGCGGCGCGCTTCACGAATGACTTCCGGACCGACGCCGTCGCCTGGAAGCAGCGCGACCTTAAACGCCAAATCCGTAGCCCGCTTCGTGAACGGCCTTCTCGCGTGCCGGCCGACGCGGCGCGCCGCTGACATCCGAGACAATGCGATCGAGATCGGCGTCAGTGATGTATTTCTGCGTGTCAGCGAGCGACGTCATCCGCCGGTATGCCGCGTCGAGCTGTTGCCGCGAGAGTTCGTGCCCCAGTTGCTCGCAGCGTTTCTGCAGGGCGTGCCGGCCGGAGTGTTTCCCGAGCACAAGCGTGGTTCGCGGCACGCCGACGTCTTCCGGCCGCATGATCTCGTAGGTGCGGCGGTCCTTGAGCATGCCGTCCTGGTGAATGCCCGCCTCGTGCGCGAACGCGTTGCGGCCGACGATGGCCTTGTTTGCCTGAACGGGCTCGCTCGTGAGCGCCGTGAGGAGCTGGCTCGAAGCGTAGAGCTCCTTGGTGTTAATAGTCGTTTCGAACGGCAGGCGATCCGCGCGAATGCGCGTGGCCATGATGACTTCCTCGAGCGACGCGTTGCCCGCCCGCTCGCCGATGCCGTTGATCGTGCATTCGACCTGCCGCGCACCGGCGCCCAGCGCAGCAAGCGAATTGGCCGCGGCAAGCCCGAGATCATCGTGGCAGTGCGTGCTGAAGATCGCGCGGTCGGCATTGGGCACGCGGCCGATGATCGACGTAAAAAACTCGGCGACTTCGTCCGGTGTTGAATAGCCGACCGTGTCGGGCAAGTTGATGGTCGTCGCGCCGGCGTCGATCACCGATTCGATCACGCGGCAGAGATAGTCGCGATCGCTGCGCGTGGCGTCCTCGGCGGAAAACTGCACGTCGGTCGTGTAACCGCGCGCGCGGCGCACCGCGGCGATTGCCGCGTCGAGCGCGGCTTCGCGCGTCATGCGCAGTTTGCGGTCGAGATGCAAGTCGCTGGTCGCGATAAAGGTGTGGATGCGCGACCGCCGGGCCGGCGCGACCGCCCAGGCCGCGCGGTCGATGTCGTCTGGCGCGCAGCGGGCCAGCGCCGCCACGATCGGCCGATCCAGCGCCAGCGCCACCTTGCGCACCGCCTCCGCGTCATCTTCAGACGCAATCGGAAAGCCGGCCTCGACGATATCGACGCCGAGGGCCTCGAGTTGTCGGGCCATCCGGACCTTTTCGTCTGTGGTCATCGAAAACCCCGGGGCTTGCTCGCCATCGCGCAGGGTCGTGTCGAACACCACCAATCGGCACTTTTCCATGGTCCTCAGTGTTCGGGGTAGGTCTAACTGAAGTCAAAGTTATAATCTTTAGCTTTAATTCACATATTCTTATAGGCATGACGGTCGAGGATCTTCGAGTCTTTGCGACAGTGGCTGCAGAACGGAGCTTTTCCAAGGCGGCCCTGAAGTTGCGACGCACCCAGCCTGCGGTCAGCCAGGCGATCCGCCGGCTCGAGGACGGGTCTGGGGAACGCCTGATCGACCGGTCATCCCGGGACGGCACCCTGACCGACGCTGGTGAGCTTCTCCTGTCGTACGCGCAGCGGATTCTACGGCTCGTGGACGAGGCGGCGACCGGCGTGCGGGAGCTTCGAGACGTGCAGAAAGGCCGCGTGGTGATTGCCAGCAACGAGGCGGGTGTCCACGCCCTGTTGCCGCTCTTCGAAACTTTCAGGCGGGATCATTCCGGCGTAATGGTCGACGTTCGACGCGTGTCCTCGCGGCAGATTCCGCAGGAGGTTCTGCTTCGTTCAGTCGATTTCGGCGTGCTCACATTTACCCCGCCCGAAACAGGGTTGCAGAGTGTGCTCCTGGCGAGCGACGAGCTCGTGCTCCTCGTTCGGCCGGACGATCCCGTTGCGAAGCGCAAACAGATCACGATGGAAGAGATGGGACGGTTGACGATAATCGCGCACAACGATCCGTCGCCGGCGCGCGAGCAGGTGCTGCGGTTGTATGAACAGCGGCACGCCGCGCTCAATATTCGCTTGTCGCTGCCGAGCCTTGACGGCATCAAGCGCGCGGTTGAAATGGGCCTGGGTGTCGCGCTGCTGCCTCGGCGCTGCGCGCTGTCGGAGATCTCGCGCGGTCAGCTCGCGGCCGTGATCGTGCCGGAGTTGCGATCGCCGCGCCAGGTACGGTTTGTGTACCGGAAGGACGGCGGCCTGTCGCACGCAGCCAAGGCCTTCCTCGATGTGGTCAAAAAGAGTACGGCAAGCTGAGGCCCAGGGATTCGACTTCGTTGTAGTTGTCGAGGAGCAGTCCCGCGCCGTCCCACCGACCGGACATCAGCGCGTCCTTCGTGTGAGCGGGTAGGTCAATCGGCCACGACTCTCCGGCGGCCGTAGCCACGCCGCCTTGGAGATCGACAGCCACTTCGACGCCTGGATTCTGGTCAACCACGGTCGTCAGCGCCTGAAGGTCGCTCGCGACGAGCGACACGCACGCGAGCCCGATCATCAACGAATTGCTTGCGAATATTTCCGCGAACGATTCGCCGATCACCACGCGAATTCCGCGGCGCGAGAGCGCCTGCGGCGCATGCTCGCGCGACGAGCCGCATCCGAAATTCTTGTTCACAACCAGAACTGCGGCGCCGGCTGACGTCGCGACATCGAACGGATGAACCCCCCCGGCGGCAGTCAATTGCACGCGATCGTCGGCGAAAAGATTGTCGGCAAGCCCTTCAAACGTCACCGTCTTCAGAAACCGCGCAGGAATGATTCGATCGGTATCAATATCGTTGCCACGAAGCACGATGGCCGTTCCGGCAACCCGGGTGATCGATGATTGTGTTGAAGAAGGAAACGCCATGACGCCTAGCCTGCTCCAAGGTTAAATAGCTTTCTCACATCCACGACCGCGCCTTCGATGGCCGCGGCCGCAACCATCGCCGGGCTCATCAGAAGCGTTCTGCCCGTGGGGCTTCCTTGCCGCCCTTTGAAGTTTCGGTTTGATGACGAGGCGCAGACTTCCGAGCCCGAGAGCCGGTCGGGATTCATCGCCAGACACATCGAGCAACCGGCGCCGCGCCAGTCGAACCCCGCTGCGCGGAAAATGTCGTGCAGGCCTTCTGCCTCGGCGGCCTTTCGCACCGCCTGCGACCCAGGCACAACCAGTGCGCGTACGTTCGGCGCGACCGTCCGGCCGGCGATGACGCGCGCGGCTTCTCTCAGATCAGACAATCGGCCGTTCGTGCACGACCCGATGAAGGCGACATCGACTTTTGTGCCTTCAATCAGCTGGCCCGCCTCGAAACCCATGAACGCCAGCGAGTCGGCATCTGCGCTCTTCGGCAGACGATCGCCGACGCTCACCGATTGACCGGGGTTGGTTCCCCACGTCACTGTCGGCGCGATCTCTCCCGCCCTCATCTCGACCTCATCGTCATACTCCGCGCCCGGATCGGAAGCGAGGGCGGCCCAGCGCGCTTTGGCTTTCGAGAAGGGCGCGCCGGTGGGCGAGAACAAGCGGCCGGCCAGGTAGTTGGCCGTCGTTTCATCCGGGTTGACGTAGCCGATTCGCGCGCCGCCCTCGATCGACATATTGCAGATCGTCATGCGCTCGTCCATCGACAGCCGGTCGATGGTGTCACCCGCGTACTCATACGCGAATCCCACGCCGCCTTCGACGCCGAGCCGCTGAATGATCGTCAGAATGATGTCTTTTGCATAGACGCCGGCGGCCAATTTGCCAACTACGCGGATGCGCCGGACTTTCAACGGCGTCATCGCAAGGCACTGAGAGGCCAGCACATCGCGCACCTGCGACGTACCGATGCCAAACGCCAGCGCGCCAAACGCTCCGTGAGTTGACGTGTGGCTGTCGCCGCACGCGATGGTCATACCCGGCTGCGTCAACCCGAGTTCCGGGCCGATGACGTGGACGATGCCCTGGCGGCCAGAGGAGAGGTCGAAAAGGGGAATGCCGTGCTCGGCGCAGTTTCGCTCGAGGGCGGCGGTCATCTGCTCGGCCATCGCATCCGCGAACGGCCTTGCAAGAGATGCTGTGGGCACAATGTGATCCACCGTGGCGAACGTCCGATGCGGCGCTCGGACGCTCCATCCCCGGGCGCGCAGCATGTCGAACGCCTGCGGACTCGTCACTTCGTGAATCAGGTGCAGTCCGATATAGAGCTGCGTCTGCCCGGTAGGCAGTCGCCGCACCGCATGTTGATTCCAGATCTTTTCGAAGAGCGTTTGCGCCATTGCCAGCTCCACATGCTAGCAGCGTCAAGAAAAAGTGATCCCGGCATTGTCTTTGCTTATTGGTATTCTGTGAACCCGCCCGATGCAATCCACCGAGCTTGATGGTCTGAACCCGGAACAACGCGAAGCCGTCGTGCACACGGACGGGCCGCTGCTGATCCTCGCCGGCGCCGGGTCGGGCAAGACGCGCGTCATCACGTACCGCATCGCTCATCTCATCAGCGAGGGCCATGCGGCGCCGGACCAGGTGTTGGCCGTCACCTTCACCAACAAGGCCGCGGAAGAAATGCGCAACCGCGTCGAGCAGCTCGTCGGCGAAGAGCGCCGGCCCGTGTGGATGTCGACATTCCACTCGCTCTGCGCGCGGCTCCTGCGTCGCGAGGCGCCCGCGATCGGCCTGACCCGCGATTTCGTCATCTACGACTCCTCCGACCAGCTCGCTGTGGTGAAACAGGCGCTGAAATCGCTCGACATCGACGACAAGTTCGTCCAGCCGCGAGCAGCGCTGTCGCGCATCAGCCACGCGAAAAACAAGATGGAATCGCCGGCCGATCTGAAGCTGGGCTGGGGCCTGCGCGACCAGCAGATCGCACAAATCTACGAGGTCTACCTGCGGGTGCTGACCGATGCCGGCGCGCTCGACTTCGACGATCTGCTGCTCAAGACTGTTGAGCTCTTCGAAACGAACGAACGCGTCCGTGAGCTGTACGGCAGGCGATTCAAGTACGTGATGATCGACGAATATCAGGACACGAACCGGCCGCAGTACATGCTGATCAAGCGGCTGGTCGAGCAGCACCGGAACCTGTGCGTGGTCGGCGACCCGGACCAATCGATCTACAAATGGCGGGGCGCCGATCTCAAGAACATCCTCGACTTTGAAAACGACTTTCCGGAAGCGAAGATCGTCTGCCTCGAGCAGAACTACCGCTCGACCCAGGTGATTCTCGACGCCGCCTCATCGGTTATCAGCCGGAACACCGGCCGCAAAGAGAAAACGCTCTGGACCGACAAGAAGGGCGGCGACGAGATCATCTACATGCGCGCCGGCGACGAAATCGAAGAAGCCGATTTCATCACCCGCACCGTCCGTGAAGCGCGGCTGTTCGATTCGAAGACGATGGTCGCCGTGCTGTATCGAACCAACTCCCAGTCGCGCGCCATTGAAGACGCGCTGATGCGCGAGGGCGTGCCCTATCGCATCATCGGCGGCGTCCGGTTCTACGAGCGCAAGGAAATCAAGGACGTGCTCGCGTATCTGCGCCTCGTCATCAACCCGCATGACGACGTGAGTTTCCGGCGCGTGGTCAATGTGCCCTCGCGCGGCATCGGCAAAGTCGTCATGGACGCGCTCGACGGCGTAGATCTCGGCGACACACAGGAGCTGCATCCGCTCCTTGCCGCGGGTCTCGATCCTGTCGTCTCCCGGCAGTCCATGTGGGCCAGGATGCACGTCGTCCTGGAAAAGCGGTTGGTTCAACCGAGGGCCCTTGCGGCCTTGAAGTCGTTTCGCGACTGCATCGTGGCGCTCGCCGGTGATGCGCAGCGCGCCGGCGTGCACGGCATCATCGCGCGCACGATCGAAGACAGCGGATATCTGAAGGGCCTCCGGGAAGAAAAGACCGAAGACGCCGAGGCGCGCATCGAGAACCTGATGGAGCTCGTGTCGGCGGCGGGCGAGTACGAGGGCCGCGACCCTGAAGCGTCGCTGGGCGGATTTGTTGACCGCCTGTCGCTGCTGGGCGAGGCCGACGAGGAAGACGGCTCGAAGAAGGAAGATGCGCGCGTGTGGATGATGTCCATGCACGCGGCCAAAGGCCTCGAGTTCCCGATCGTTATCGTCGCCGGACTTGAAGAGGGCTTATTCCCGCACTCGAGGGCGCTTCAGAACGAAGACGACATCGAAGAGGAGCGGCGGCTCTGCTACGTCTGCATCACGCGCGCGCGCGAGCGGCTGATCCTCACCAGCGCGTCGCGCCGGCGCATCTTCGGCGAGTATCAGTCCACCGAGCCGTCGAGATTTCTCGATGAGGTGCCGGCGCATCTGGTCCGCCGGATGGAAACGACGCCCTCGGCGCCGTCATGGGCGTCACCGCGCTATGAGTCGAAGAACCCGTACGCGCGCCGCGGCAACTTCAGCGGCGGGCCGGTGCGTGAAAAACCCGCGAAGAGCTTTGCGTATGAGGATGAAGACCAGACGGCGTCGGGTGTGCGGAACGGCCAGAAAGTACGCCACAAAATGTTCGGCGTGGGAACGGTCGTGGGAATTGAAGAGCACGGTGATGGTGATTTCAAGATCACCGTGCGTTTTGCCTCGGTCGGAACGAAGAAGCTGATCGGGAAGTACGCGGGCCTGGAGCCGGCTTAATTTTCCGACTCTTCAGCCGCGTCTGCGCTCTCGCCCTCCGGCTCAGTCGGCTCAGTCGGCTCAGTCAACGACGCGATTGATACCACCCTGTCATCGTCTGCCAGATCGATCAGCCGCACGCCCTGGGTGTCGCGGCCGATCGGGCGCATGTCGGCGGTGTTCATGCGAATGACCTGGCCGTCGCTCGTGACGAGCAGCAACTGGTCGCCCGCGCTCACGCACGAGATGCCGACAACGCAGCCGTTTCGCTCGGTGACCTGAATGTTCTTCAGACCGATGCCGCCGCGAGACTGCCGGCGGTACTCCGCGACCTCGGTTCGTTTGCCGAATCCGTTTTCGCACACGGTGAGCAGCGTCTCGGCCTCCGTGACGACTTCCATCGCCACGACCAGGTCGCCCTCGCGAAGCTGGATGCCGCGGACGCCGTAGGCCGTTCGGCCCATCGGCCGCGCGTCTTCTTCCGCGAACCGGATCGCCATGCCGTTGCGCGTGCCGATCACGAGGTCCTTCGTGCCGTCCGTTTCGGCGACGGCGATCACCGAATCGTCATCTTCGACCTGCATCGCGATGATGCCGGCCGAGCGCGGATTCGAAAACGCTTTGAGATCGGTCTTCTTGATCGTGCCGTTGCGGGTGCCCATCACGATGAACCGTTCGTTCTCGTTCTCCGGGAACGCGGACACCCGGATCATGGCGGCCATCTTTTCGCCGTCTTCCATGTTGACGAGATTCGCGATGGACTTGCCCTTGCTGCTGCGGCCGACTTCAGGAATGTCGTATGCGCGCAGCCAGTAACACTTGCCGCGATCGGTGAAGATCAGCACGTACGCGTGCGTATTCACGATGAAGAGGTGCTTGACGACGTCCTCTTCGCGCGTCTGCATGCCGATGAGGCCCTTGCCGCCGCGGCGCTGCTTGCGGTACTCGGTGAGCGCGGTTCGCTTCACGTAGCCGGTATTGGTGGCCGTGATGACGACTTCCTCGTCGGCGATCAGATCTTCGACGCGAAGGTCGTCGACGGCCTCCGCAATTTCCGTGCGGCGGTCGTCGCCGAACTTGTCGCGAATCGCCTTGAGTTCGTCGAGAACGATCGCGAGCACCTGCTCATCGCTTGAGAGGATGCCGCGCAGCCGTTCGATGGTCTTCAACAGCTCGATCAGTTCGTCGACGATCTTCTGCCGCTCGAGGCCTGTGAGGCGCTGCAGCTGCATGTCGAGGATCGCCTGCGACTGCAGCAGGGAGAGGCCGAAGTTCGTGATCAGGCCCTCGCGCGCTTCCACGGGATTCTTGGAGCCGCGGATGAGCTTGATCACCGCGTCGAGATGATCGAGCGCAATCTTCAGGCCTTCGAGAATGTGCGCGCGCGCTTCGGCCTTGCGCAGCTCGAACTCCGTGCGGCGGCGGACGACTTCCTTCCGGAACTCGACGAAGTGCTCGATGATCTGGAGCAGGTTCAGCACATGCGGGCGTTGCGCGACGATCGCGAGCAGCGTGATGCCGTAGCTCTGCTGGAGCCGCGTGTGCTTGTAGAGGTTGTTCAGGACCACGTCAGGCAGCTCGCCGCGCTTGAGCTCGATCACGATGCGCATGCCGACGCGCGATGACTCGTCGCGCAGATCCGAAATACCTTCGATCTGCTTCTCGCGGACCATCTCGGCGATCTCGCTGACGAGGTTCGCCTTGTTGACCTGGTACGGAATCTCGGTGATGACGATCGACGTGCGATCGCCCTTCTTGTTTTCCTCGAACGCCGCGCGCCCGCGCACGACCACGTTGCCGCGGCCCTCGCGGTACGCCTTCATCACGCCGCCGCGGCCGACCATGATGCCGCCGGTGGGGAAGTCCGGGGCCTTGACGTGCTGGAGCAGTATGCGGAAGCGCTCGTCGGCCGGCGCGTCACGATGCTCGATCACCGCGATCGTGCCTTCGAGCACTTCGCGCATGTTGTGCGGCGGAATGTTCGTGGCCATGCCGACGGCGATACCCGTCGAGCCGTTGACGAGCAGATTCGGGTACGGCGCCGGCAGAACGACCGGTTCTTCGGTCGTCTCATCAAAGTTCGGGCGGAAATCGACGGTGTCTTTGTCGAGGTCGACCATCATCGCCTCGGAGAGCGGCTTCAACCGGGCTTCGGTGTATCGATACGCGGCCGGCGGATCGCCGTCGACCGAGCCGAAGTTTCCCTGGCCGTCGACAAGCTGATAGCGCATCGAGAAGTCCTGTGCCAGGCGCACCAACGTGTCGTACGCGGGCACGTCGCCGTGCGGATGGTAATTGCCGATGACTTCGCCGACGATCTTCGCGCACTTGCGGTGCGCGCGGTTGGACGCGAGACCCATCTGCCGCATGGCGTAGAGCACGCGCCGGTTGGCGGGCTTCAATCCATCGCGAACATCAGGCAGCGCCCGTCCAATGATCACGCTCATCGCGTAATCCATGTACGAACGCTTCATTTCATCTTCGATATTGACCGGGACGTGCACCTGCTGCGGCTGGTCCATCAGATGTCCAGATTCTTCACATGGAGCGCGTTGTCTTCGATGAACTTGCGGCGCGGTTCGACCTGGTCACCCATGAGCGTCGTGAACATCAGGTCGGCTTCGGTGTGATCTTGCGCGCGCACCTGCAGCAACGTGCGCTTCGACGGGTCCATCGTGGTTTCCCACAACGTCTCCGGATTCATTTCGCCGAGACCCTTGTACCGGTTGACCGCAAGGCCGCGCCGGCCGGCGGCGACAAAATACTCGACGAGCTCGTCGATCGATTCGACTCTCGTGTCGCCGTCTTTCGCCGGCTTGGCCGCCGGCTTCGCGGTTTCGACCACGCCGAGGGCATTGAGCGCATCAGGGGCGGCGTCCGGGCCGGCGGCTGCGGCGATTTCCGCCTCTTCGGCTTCCGCGGCTTCCGCTTCGGCAGCGGTCGCCGTTTTCGTGCGGATCGTCACCGGGCCCATCATCAGCTCGCGGACGTCGGTGTAGGCCGAGGCGAGCATGCGGAACTCCCCGGTGTTGACGAAATCGAGATCCAGCCGATGTTGCTTCGAATAGCCGGCGGTCCTGTCGACAAGGTCGACCGCCAGCGCCTGGTGCTCGGCATCGTCCATGACCTTCGCGCTGATGCCCGGCGTGTGCGCCAGGAACGCCGCCAGGGCGTCCACGCGGTCGCGATCGGTCCAGAACGCCTTGTCGCGGGCGCCGCCCTCGAGCAGGGCCAGCACGGCTTTTCGGAACGGGCCGCGGCGCTCAACGACATGCAGAAATTTCCTGAACGCCATGAGCTTCTCGAGGCGCTGTTCGAGCGCTTCGCCGGAAATTTCCTTTTTGCTCTCGAGCACCAGCGTCCGCGACTCAGCCGCGCGGCGAATCAGGAAAATTTCAAGCGCGCGCTCGTCTTTGATGAACGTTTCCTGCCGGCTCCGCTTCGCGCGAAAGAGCGGCGGCTGCGCGATGAAGATGTTGCCGTTGTCCACGAGCGCGCGCATCTGGCGGTAGAAGAACGTCAGAAGCAGCGTGCGGATGTGGGATCCGTCGACGTCGGCGTCCGTCATAATGATGACGCGGTGATATCTGAGTTTCGCAGCATCGAAATCGTCCGTGCCGATGCCGCATCCGAGGGCGGCGATCAGCGTGCGGATTTCTTCGTGGCCCAGCATCTTGTCGAAGCGGGCCTTTTCGACGTTCAGGATCTTGCCCTTGATCGGCAGCACGGCCTGAAACTTGCGTTCGCGGCCCTGCTTCGCTGACCCGCCTGCGGACTCGCCTTCGACGATATAAAGCTCGCACTTGGCCGGATCCCGCTCCTGGCAATCCGCGAGTTTTCCCGGAAGCGCGCTGTTGTCGAGCGCGCCCTTTCGGCGCACGAGGTCGCGGGCTTTGCGCGCCGCTTCGCGCGCGAGGGCGGCATCGACGGCCTTCAGCACAACCTTCTTCGCAATCGACGGGTTCTCTTCGAGGAACGCGCCGAGCCGGTCATTCACGATGGTCTCGACGATGCCCTTGACCTCGGTGTTGCCGAGCTTGGTCTTCGTCTGGCCCTCGAACTGCGGCTGCGGGATCTTGACCGAAATGATCGCGGTCATGCCTTCGCGGATGTCGTCGCCGCTGACGCTCTCCGACAGCTTCTCGGTGAGGTTTGTCTTCGTCGCGTAGTTGTTGACCGTGCGAGTGAGCGCGGCACGGAAGCCCGACAGGTGCGTCCCGCCTTCAGTGGTATTGATGTTGTTCGCGAAGGTGTATGTCGCTTCGGAATAACTGTCGTTCCATTGCAGCGCGATCTCGACGTTGATCATGTCGCGTTCGCCCGACATGTAGATTGGCTTGTCGTTGACGACCGTCTTGTTCTTGTTCAGGTACTCGACGAACTCGCGAATGCCGCCCTCGTAGAAAAATTTATGCGACTTGCCATCGCGCTCGTCGTCGATTGAAATCGTGACGCCGGCATTAAGGAACGCCAGTTCGCGGAGCCGCTGCGAGAGCGTCTCGAAGCTGTATTCCACCGATTCGAACACATCGGCGTCGGGCTTGAAGGTGACCTTGGTCCCGCGCTTTTCGGTCGTGCCCGTGATGTAGAGCGCGCCCGAGGCGGCGCCGCGCTGGAAGCGCAGCTGATGAACGTTGCCGTTGCGCCAGATCTCGAGCTCGAGCCATTCCGAAAGAGCATTGACGACCGAGACGCCGACGCCGTGCAGGCCACCGGAAACCTTGTAGGCGGTGTTCTCGAATTTGCCGCCCGCATGGAGGACCGTCAGCACGACTTCGGCGGCAGATTTGCCGCTCTCGTGCATATCCACCGGAATGCCGCGGCCGTCGTCGACGACCGTGACGGAACCGTCGATATGGATCGTGACGCTGACGTTCTTGCAGTATCCGGCCAGCGCTTCATCGATCGAGTTGTCGACGACTTCGTAGACGAGATGATGCAACCCGGACGGCCCGGTCGACCCGATGTACATTGCGGGCCGTTTCCGAACTGCGTCGAGGCCTTCGAGAACCTTGATTTTGTCTGCGCGGTAATCGTCCGCGGCCGCCGGCTGATGTGCCTGCGGCTGTTCCCCTGAATTCACCATTGAGCGATTCGAGTCCTGCGTCAGATGCGCATCGGCATGATCACGTACGTGTATTCGTAGCCCTCGGCGCCGATCGGCTTCATGACCGCCTGGCTCATTTCGTCCTTGAACTCGAGCAGGACGTTCTCGGTTTCCACAACACCGAGAAAATTATCGACGTAGTCCGCGTTGAAGCAGATCTGCATCGCCGGGCCGGAGTACTCAACGGGCAGCACTTCGTGCGCTTCGCCGACTTCAGGCGTGCTCGATGTGATCTCGACCTGGTCTTTGCCCATCACGAAGCGCACGGCTTTGGATCGCTCGTTGGACAGAAGGCGGACACGCTTCACCGCTGACGCCAGGCGGTCGCGATCGAACTCGATCGACTTGTCGTTGGTCTTCGGAATCACGCGCTCGTAGGCGGGGAAGTTCGCGTCTATTTTTCGCGAAATCAGCAGCCGTCCTTCGGTCTTGAAGAACAGGTGATTTTCGCCCTGCGAAAACTCCACAACCCCGGCGTCGTCAATCAAGCGGCCGACTTCGTTGAGCGTTTTGCGCGGAAGCAGTACTTCAGACTTCGCGCCCTTGCCGGCGGATTCTTTCACCGTGATCAGCGCGAGGCGATGGCCGTCGGTCGCGATCATGCTCATCTCGTCCGATTTGAGAACAAGCTGGGCGCCGTTGAGGAAATACCGGGTGTCTTCGCTGGTGATCGCAAAACGCGTATGCGAGATCAGGCGCTTCAGCGCGGCGCCAGGCAGTGTCGCTTCTGTCGGCGCGGCATCCTGCGGCGGCGTCGGGAATTCGGACGCCGGCAGTGTCTGCATCTTCGACTCGAAGCGGTCCGCGGCAATCGTGACGCTCTTGCCGTTTTTGTCTTCCTCGATGCGGATGTCCGTATCGGGAAGCGCGCTCACAATTTCGAAAAGTTTTTTCGCCGGCAGCGTCAATGTGCCGGTTTTGGTGACTGTCGCTTCACACCGGCTGCGCAAACCGACATCGAGATCCGTGGCGAGCAGCGAGACGCCGCTCTTGTCTGCCTGAATCAACACGTTCGCAAGAATTGGAATCGTGTTTTTGCGTTCGACAATGCCTTGCAGTAGCGACAGTTCTTTCAACAGATCGTTCTTGCGGGCAACTAGCTCCATGGGCAGAGCGACCTCATTCGGCAGCCGTGTATTTGATCGAATCTAAAGAAGAATTCAGAACCTAAGAATCATAACAAAAAGAAGGACCTGTTAGTAACTGAATCGCCCGAGTTTTCTTGTTTATTTTCAGCAACTTACACCCCTCCACAGCCTGTTAGTACACTCGCGGGTTTTCTGCGCTGGAATCGTGCAAAACCACGGTCGCGAAAGTACCCAACAAACGATCCACAGCACCCCCCTGTTGAAGGCTGTGGAAATCTCAGATTGTCGGGCGCGTACCCCTACCGGAACGACTCGAGCAGCGTGTTGATAAGGCTGTTGAAGGTCGAATCGTTCTTTCGCATCTCTTCGACTTTCTTGATCGAGTGAATCACCGTCGAATGATGCTTGCCGCCAAAACTCCGCCCGATTTCAGGCAGCGATGCGTTTGTCAGGTGCTTGCACAAATACATCGCCACCTGGCGCGGCATCGAGATCGACTTGGCGTTATTCCGCGACTTCAACTCGACCATCTTGAGCTGGTAATAGTCGGCGACATGCTTCTGAATCATGTCGATCGAAACGGCCTTGTCCTCACTCGCAAGGACATCGCGCAATGTTTCCTGGGCCAGGGCCAGTGTCAGATCGCGGCCGGTGAGCGACGCGTAGGCCAGCAATCGGATCAGCGCGCCCTCAAGCTCGCGGATGTTGGACTTGATCCGGCCGGCGATGTACAAGGCCACGTTATCAGCCAGCGGCACGCCTTCGGAGTCCGCTTTTCTCTTGAGAATCGCGACTTTCGTCTCGAGATCCGGCGACTGAATGTCGGCGATCAGCCCCCACTCGAACCGGCTGCGCATGCGTTCTTCGAGCTCGGCAATCTGATGCGGAGGCACATCGCTACTGAGCACGATCTGTTTCTGCGCGTCATGCAGCGCGTTGAACGTGTGGAAAAACTCTGTCTGCGTTCGTTCCTTGCCGGCGATGAACTGCACATCGTCCACCAGCAGCACGTCGACCGATCGGTATCGCTCGCGGAATTCCAGAATGCGGTCGTAGCGCAATGCGTTCACGACTTCGTTCATGAAACGCTCGCCCGAAACGTATGTGAGCTTCGTGTTCGGGTTGTGCTTGAGCACGTAATCGCCGATCGCGTGCATCAAATGCGTCTTGCCCAGACCAACGCCGCCGTAGATGTACAGCGGGTTGTACGACCGCGACGGCGCCTCCGCCACGGCACGCGACGCCGCGTGCGCGAACTGGTTCGACGCGCCGACGATGAAGGTGTCGAAGGTATAGCGGGGACCGAGGCCGAGCGTTTCGGCCGGCGAAACGTCATTGACCTCGACCGTTTCGTTGGGATGAAACTTCGGCTCCGCGACAGGGTCCCTGGAATCAGGTCGTTGCGCCACGAACGGTTCGGACCCGTCGGCCGGGATGAACATGACCTGCACGCCGCTGCGCCCCACCTCTGTGAGTGCCTCAGCGATCACCCCGGCGTAGTGGCGGGTCAGCCAGTCAACAACGGTCTGGTTGGGGGCCTGGACTTGAAGCCCCGTCGACCCGCCATCGCTGAGCAGAGTGGTGTTCCGGAACCACGAATGGTACGTGTGCGCGTTGACCTTGGTCTCAACGCGAGCCAGAACTGCATCCCAAATGGTTGAAAATAAAGACACTTACGGTTTCCACAGTTTTTTCCACAGGTGTGGAAAACTCCCGGAAGGGTCGCGGCCGAGCGGAAGGTTGAGCAATTTACCACGGTTCGGGTGATCCTGGCCGGGTGTACCGAAGCCTGTACTGTACGTTGACCTTTTTTCCACAGGCCGCTATGCTCGATTGTTTCCTATGAAGAGAACTTTTCAGCCCAACACACGTCGGCGGAGCAAGACCCATGGCTTTCGGGTGCGCATGAGCACTAAGAATGGCCGGATCGTCCTGGCGCGTCGCCGCGCTAAGGGCCGCAAGCGCCTGACGGTTTCCTCAGAGTAGCGCGCTCGTCGCGCTCGGTGTCCATGTCCCAGTGTTTCGGCCGGCACGTACGGCTGCGCAATCGCGCGGAGTTTCTCGCCGTGCAGGAGCGCGGACGCCGGCAGTCGGGACGGCACATGACGATGCTCGTGCTGCCGAATACGCTTGGCGTCGATCGCCTGGGCGTTGTCGCGTCGAAAAAACTCGGCGGCGCCGTCGTGCGGAATCGCGCGAAGCGCCGCGTACGAGAGATGTTTCGACTAGGGCAACCGACGCGCGACACCTCGCCGCGGACCCTGGATATCGTCGTCATTCCAAAGCGCGAGCTGGCGGCAACGCCGTTCGAGACGCTTCAACACGAATTCGATGCCGCACTCAGCAAGCTACGCGCGCGTTAGTTCACCGACGCCCGGCGTTCGCGCCGCGCTCGTGGCGGTGCGCGCGTATCAACTTCTTCTCGCGCCGCTTGCCGGCGGCGCATGCCGATTCCACCCTACGTGTTCCGCGTACGCGCTCGATGCGCTGACCGAACACGGCGTGTGGCGCGGCGGACGACTGGCGCTCGCGCGTGTCGCGAGGTGTCATCCCCTTGGGCCCACGGGAATTGACCCCGTCCCACCGAGCTCACGATAAAAAAATGGAAAAACGCGTTTTTCTTGCGATCGCGCTCTCACTCCTGGTGCTCACGCTGTACCAGGCCTACCTGGCGCCGCCGCCTCCAGCAACCACTCCGGCTCCGGCCGCTGTCACTGATCAGCAACCAGCAGCACAAAACGCTGTTGTCTCTGGCACAAGCGCACCCGGCACCAGCGGCACGGGCGCACCCGTGGTGCCTGTCTCAGCTGATGCGCGCGACATCGTCGTCGACACCGACTCGATCCGCGCGGTGTTCTCGACGCAGGGAGCGGTGTTAAAGCACTGGCATCTAAAAAAACACCTCGACGCGTACGGCAAGCCTCTGGATTTGATTCCGGTGCAAGTGCCGGACTCGATCGCGAAGCCGTTCTCGCTGATTACCAATGATGCGAATGTCACGGCCCAGATGGCCGCGGCCGTGTTCCAGGCGAGCGCCGGGGATTTGTCGCTCGGCGCGAACTCCGGCGTCCTGAGTTTTGACTACCGCGATGCGACCACAGGGCTCAACGTTCACAAGCGATTCGAGTTTCAGCCGAAAGCGCAGCAGTACGTCTTGAATGTCGACGCGACGATTGACGTCGCCGGCGCGGCGAGACCCGTCACAATCGCGATGGGTCCGTCGGTTGGCCTGGGCTACAGCGAAGGCGGCCGTTATGGATATCCGAACCAGATCGTGCACGAGCGCGCGGGCAAGGTCGAGCGGCCGGCGATTGCCGACGCGTCCCTCGCGCCGCAAGATGGCCCGTTCCGATTTGCCGGCGTAGGCGATCACTACTTTCTAAGCGCGGCGCTGCCGGGCGACAAGCACGTTAAGGTGTCGTTCGCGCCGGTGCAGTTGCCAGTGCCGTGGGTCGATCCGCAGAACCGCAAGCGCGATTTCATCGCCTACAGCGTCTCGTCGCCGGGCGCGGCATCCATGCCGTTTTTCCTCGGACCAAAGCTGTTCGACACACTGCGTGCCGTTGACGTCCAGCTTGTTCGCACGATCGACTTCGGCATGTTCGCGTTCCTGGTGGTGCCGCTGCTGCAGGCCCTCAAGTGGGTGAACAGCTTCATCGGCAACTACGGCTGGTCGATCATTGTTCTCACGGTCCTGATCAACGTCGTCCTTTTCCCGCTCCGCCACCGCAGCATGGTGTCGATGCGGAAGATGCAGAAGCTTCAGCCGAAAGTGAAACAGATCCAGGAGCGCTACGCGAAGTACAAGGTCACCGATCCTGAGCGCCAGAAGATGAACCAGGAAATGATGGCGCTCTATAAGGAG